>DATNGO010000001.1:0-8862 GCA_035605855.1 Acidobacteriaceae bacterium
GAGCCCCAGCGCCCGCACACTCTCTTCATCACCTGCGCCGACTCCCGCATCGACCCCAACGCCCTCACCTCCACCGGCCCCGGCGAGGTCTTTGTCCTGCGCAACATCGGCAACCTGATCCCCGCCTACGGTGAAATGCTCGGCGGCGTCTCCGCCGTCATCGAGTTCGCCGTCGCCGCCCTCGGCGTCCGCCACGCCGTCATCTGCGGCCACACCGACTGTGGCGCCATGAAGGCCCTCCTCGACCCCTCCTCGACAGACAAAATGCCCAGCGTCCGCAACTGGCTCACCAACGCCACCACCGCGCTCGCCGTCGCCAACACGCTCCACGAAAGGGATAAAGCTCACGTCATCCCCACCTCAGCGCAGGCCCATGCCGAACGCCCGCTCGTCGACGTCCTCACCGAGCAGAACGTCCTCCTCCAGATCCAGCACCTCAAGACGCACCCTTCCGTCGCCACCGCCATGACCCTCGGCAACCTCACCATCTCCGGCTGGATCTACGACCTCGCCTCCGGCAACGTCCGCATCTCCGAAAACAACGACCCCACCTTCATCTCCTTGAGCTAAAGCAGCAGACCGGGTGCCCCATCCCAAATCTGGGTACCCCACTCTCAACGCGAAGCAGCAGTGTGGGGTATCACGAATCCGGGTGCCCCATCCTCGGCGCGAAGCGACAGGGTGGGGTATCGCGCGTGGTAGCGCGCGAGTGTCGTTGTTTTATCGTTGCCGCTGTCTTTGCCGTTGCGGTTGGCTTTCTTGTTGTCATCCCCGTAGGGGATCTGCGCTTGCTTCTGCTCTTGCCTTTCTTTCTGTCATTCCGAGCCCTAGGCGAGGAACCTGCTTCTTGCCCGGATCGCCACGAACCCGGCTGGCCCATCCTTTCGCAATGCGGAAGGGCGGGGTATCGCGCGTTAAGACGCGCGAGAAAGCCCCTGCCCCCAGCCACCACTCCGGGTGCCGCATCCCATCCCTGGGTGCCCCATCCTCGACGCGTAAGCGGCAGGGTGAGGTATCGCGCGTGGTAGCGCGCGAGAAAGCCCCTACCCATCGCAGTCCGGTGTTGATCCTCGATGGGCGAGCCGAGTAACCGCCCGCCGACTGGAGGCTTCAGCCCCGCCGTAAGTTCGTGGGGAAAATTGGGACTTCAATCCGGGTCCTCCGAATTGCTGCAAGCCACTGAAAATAAAAAGGATTTTCCGGCACCCTGAACGAATTAACCGGCCCTCCCCTAGTGAATGCCAACCCCATGATTCCAGAGACTTTACGCTCAAAGCCTCTGGAATCAATACTTTGCCATCGAAGTCCACCCTCAACTCCAATCTTTTGAAGACTTTGCGCAAAAAACCCCAGGGGGGTACCTGAATTGACATCTACTCTCCGTCACCGTAGCCTAAGACTCAGTGAGCCTTCGCCAGCACCATCACGGACACCACCACCACGCGCATTGCGCGACGGCGGCTGTCTCGGGTGTGAAGTAGTAGCGGCAAGGTAAAGCGCACTCCCAGGATTCGGAACCCAGCCCGCCAACGCGCTCCGCGAGCGGGCTTTTTGCTGCGCGGGCGTCCACTCCCTCACAATCACTTAAGGACTCGAATGACTACCCCAACCCAGCAGCAGGCGCAACCCACTCTTGACTTCGCGAAAGCCGGCGGCCTCATCGCAGGAATCGTCCAGGACGCAAAATCCGGCGAAGTTCTCATGCTCGGCTTCCTCAACGACCTCAGCTATCAAAAAACCATCGAGACCGGCTTCGTCACCTTCTGGTCGCGCACCCGCAACAAGCTCTGGATGAAGGGCGAGACCAGCGGCAACCGCCTCCGCATCGTCTCCGCCTCCACGGACTGCGACAACGACGCTCTGCTCTTCCGCGTCGAGGTCGAAGGCGACGGCCTCGTCTGCCACGAAGGCACCGTAAGCTGCTTCACGAAACCCATTGAGCTGAAGGCTCTGCCGATCGTTGAGGAGACAAAGTAATGGCTGCCAACAAGCTCAAGCTCGGCATCCCCAAAGGCAGCCTGCAGGACGCCACCATCGCCCTCTTCGCCCGCGCCGGCTGGAACATCTACGCCTCCGGCCGCAGCTACTTCCCCTCCATCGACGACGCCGAGATCGAGTGCATGCTCGTCCGCGCGCAGGAGATGGCCCGCTACGTCGAGCATGGCGCCCTCGACGGCGGCCTCACCGGTAACGACTGGGTCCTGGAGAACAACTCCGACGTCCAGCGCGTGACCTCCCTGACTTACTCCAAGGCCAGCCGCGCCCCCGTCCGCTGGGTGCTCGCCGTCCCCGAAGACTCCCCTTACAACAAGCCCGAGGACCTCGCCGGCAAGACCATCGCCACCGAGCTCGTCGAGTTCACCAGGCGCTACTTCGCCGAGCGCAAGATCCCCGTCACCGTCGAATTCTCCTGGGGCGCCACCGAGGTGAAACCCCCCATGCTGTGTGACGCCATCGTCGAGGTCACCGAGACCGGCAGCTCGCTGCGCGCGAATCGCCTGCGTATCATCGAAACCCTCATGGAGTCCGAGACGCAGCTCATCGCCAACAAGAAGGCGTGGTCTGATCCATGGAAGCGTTCTAAGATTGAAACCCTCGCGCTGATGCTCAAGGGCGCGATGGCCGCGCAGAACCAGGTCGGTCTCATGCTCAATGTCGAGAAGAAGAACCTCGACGCCATCCTCAACGTCCTTCCAGCGCTCAACTCTCCCACCGTGTCGCACCTGCGCGATGAGAACTGGGTCGCCGTGAACACCATCCTCGAGCAGTCCGTCGTCCGCGACGTTATCCCCCGTCTCAAGGCCGCCGGGGGCACCGGCGTCGTCGAGTATCCGCTCAGCAAAGTAGTTCTGTAACAAGATCGCGCTGCAAGGAGTAGCACCATGAAGATCTCCAGCATCATCATCCTCGCGCTCAGTTTCGCGTTCCTCGTCTGGAGGATCACCACGTTCCTGCTCGAACGCCATCGCCAGAAGAAGTACGACCGCGAAGGCATTGTTGTTTACGCCACCTTCCTCTCATCGGAACCCATCAAGTTCTTCGGCAGGCCGCAGACCGACGTCGAGAAGATCACGTTGCGCGTGCAGGAGCCAGGCAGCACGGAGACACGCGAAGTAGTGATCAAGACCCGCACGCAACCCGGCCAGAACATGAGCCCCGGCATGCGGGTGCCTGTCGTTCTCGATCCCAGGAACCCGAAGCGTGTCTACCCCGCGTCTGAAACTGCCGCCAAGCGCGCCGTCGCTACCGGCTCACGCCTCGAGCGCCGCGTAATGCAGCAACAGATGCGCAAGCCGGGCCGCGGCGTACCCACTCCACCCTCCGGCTACCAGCCGCCGCAGTCCACATTGCGTCCTCGCCGCTAAGTTCCTTCAGGAGGATTTGTGAGGAAGCGCAGGATCTATTCGAAAGTTCGGAGCATTGCGCGCGCCTTCCTTGCCGGTGAGTCGGAGCCAAGCGAAGCCTGTTTGCTTTTATCGCCATATGCTTCCTGGAATTCCGAACTGTTTTCAGATGAGGACAAGAAACTGCTGACGGTAGTGAATAGCGAAACAGACAATCTGCCCGTAGGACGATTTCGCGAGAATTGGCACCCTGACTTCTTGTCGGTCAAACTGGAAGAACTGGCAAAGTACGATGCAGTTATCAAATCCGATGTGCGTAATCTTTGCGAGCGATTACTGGTAACAGCAGCTTGGGATAAATCAAAACAGGAAGCAGATGAAGATTCTTAGAACATTCGGCGAGAACGCGAAGGCGACAGAAGCCTGCATTCGCCAACTCGAGGCGCGCGGCGCGACGAACACCGCCAAGGTAGACGCGACCGTTCGCGAGATTCTCACCGCAGTCCGCGAATGCGGAGACGCTGCACTCCGTGAGTACGCCGCACGCTTCGACTCATTGCCCGAAGATCAACCGCTGCTCGTTTCGCGCCAGGAGATGCAGCGCGCCTGGGAGTCGACGGGCGAAGAGTTGCGCGCAGCGATGCGTCTGGCGCAGGCCAACATCCGCACCTTTGCAGAGCGCCAGCTTCCGCACGCGTGGAGCTTTCGGCCCACGGAAGGCATGGAGGTCGGCCAGATCGTTCGCCCGCTCGGCTCCGTGGGTTGCTACGTTCCCGGAGGCCGCTATCCGCTTCCGTCGACGCTGCTGATGACCGTCACGCCCGCGCAGGTTGCAGGCGTCGAGCGTATCGTCGTCTGCAGCCCGAAGCCAGCGCTGGAGACGCTCGCCGCCGCATATCTCTGCGGTGTCACCGAGTTCTACCGCGTTGGTGGAGCGCAGGCGATCGCTGCAGTCGCGTACGGTACGGAATCGATTGTTCCCGTCGACAAGATCGTCGGGCCCGGCAATCTTTATGTCACGGCGGCAAAGGCCATCGTCTCGTCTGAAACCGGTATCGATATGCCCGCAGGTCCGACCGAGATCGTCGTCACCAGTGAAGCCGGCGATCCCAACGGCATCGCCGCCGATCTCGTCGCACAGGCCGAACACGATCCGGAGGCACTGGCCATCTTCATCACCTCGAAGCCTGACCTCGCGGAAGAAGTTGTACTTGAGGCCAAGCGTCTTGCGGAAGACAATCCAATTGCGCATCAGTCGCTGAACGCTCATGCAGTCGCGTTCGTCACCGCGAATGTTGAGGAGGCGCACTCGCTAACGAACCGCCTCGCGCCCGAGCACCTCACCATCGACACGGGCGCCGATCTGCGCTGGGTGAAGAACGCGGGCTCCGTCTTCGTGGGCCATCACACGCCACAGTCCATGGGCGACTATGTTTCCGGCCCGAACCACGTGCTGCCCACCGGACGCAATGGTCGCATTCGCGGCGGCCTGAGCGTGTTCGATTTTGTGAAGGTCATCACCGTGCAGCAGTACACGCGCGAGGCGCTTCGCGAGGTTGGCCCTCACACCATCGCGCTCGCCGAGGCGGAAGGCCTGAAGGCTCACGCCGAAAGCGTCCGCGTGAGAATGCGCGACCGTTAGTGAATAGTGAGTAGTGAATAGTGAATAAGACAACAGCGCTCGTGAACGAACTCGATGGAAACGACTCGGCGGTTCTCCCGCGGCCGCGCGCTCGCGTGTTCGAGATGCCGGAGTATCATCCGCCGCTCGCAGGTCGTCATGCGTTGCGTCTCGACTTCAACGAGAACACGCTCGCGCCGAGTCCACGCGTCTTCGCGAAGCTGCAGCAACTCACCGCAGAAGGACTGACGGTCTATCCGGAGCGCGAACCCGTTGAGCGCATCGTCGCGCAGCATCTCGGCGTCGAATCGAACCAGGTCATTCTTACCAACGGCGTCGACGAGGCGATTCATCTGATGGCCTGCGCTTTCCTCGACGAAGGCGACGAGGCGGTGATCTGCACACCGACCTTCTTCATGTACGACGTCTCGGTTGGAATGATGACCTCGGGTCTGGTTAAGGTGCAGACGGACGATTCACTCGAGTTTCCGTTCGAGCGCTTCCTTGCTGCGATTACGCCGCAAACAAAGCTCATCATCATCGCTTCACCGAATAATCCGACGGGCGCATCGGTCAGCCGTGAGCACCTGCTCGCTATCGCTGCCGCCGCGCCACAGGCTGTGCTGATGGTGGATGAGGCTTACTTCCACTTCTTCGGCGACACGGTTCTGCCGGACATCGCGAATGTGCCGAATCTCGTGGTTGCGCGCACTTTCTCCAAGGCCTACGGTCTTGCGAGTCTGCGCGTGGGCGCGCTGTTCGCGAATCCGCGGCTCATCGGATTTCTGCGCAAGGTCAGCTCGCCGTACAACGTCAATGGCGTTGCTCTGGCAGTGTTGCCGGAGGCACTGGCCGATAAGGAATATCTCAACTGGTACATCACGCAGATCCATCAAGGCCGTGGGCGAGTCTTCGCCGCCCTGCGCGAGCTTAATGTGCGGGTGTGGCCGAGCGCAGCGAATTTCGTGCTGATGGACATCGGTCCGCGTCACAAGGAGCTTTGCACCCGCATGCGCGAGCGCGGCGTGCTGCTGCGTGATCGATCTGCGGATCCTGGCTGCGATGGCTACGTGCGCATCACTGTCGGCGTGGAGGATCATGTTACGCGCGGCATTGAGGCGCTGCGTGCGGTGCTCGCTGAGATGCAGTGGACGCCGGCGGAGTCGCGGCGTTCGCCGATGACCTCCGGCGAGGAGCGGGAGTTTGAATAAGATGCCAC
Source organism: Acidobacteriaceae bacterium (assembly GCA_035605855.1). Classification (GTDB taxonomy): domain Bacteria; phylum Acidobacteriota; class Terriglobia; order Terriglobales; family Acidobacteriaceae; genus Granulicella. The sequence continues at coordinate 6,185 of DATNGO010000001.1, forward strand.
GCCGGAGCAAGGCGCTTGTGGTCGCACCGATTATTCCGCTGCTTGGGATCATCGGGTTTCTCGGTGTCGACCAGCTGCAGCACACGCGCTTCCTTGTGCCGTTTGTAGTTGTGTGGTGCCTGCTGTTCGCCGCGCTGTTCGTCTACATCGCTGCCCGGACGCTCGAAGCACGGCGGGTCCGGGAACGGTAAGGGAGGAAGTATGAGTGACATCGTTCAAGAGGTCGGCGTTTCGCCCCAGCCCACGAACGCGGCCCGCGTGGCGACAATCGAGCGCAACACGCTGGAGACGAAGATTTCGCTGCGCCTCAATGTAGACGGTACCGGACAGTACAACGTATCGACCGGCATCCGGTTCTTCGACCATATGCTCGAGAGTTTCGCGCGGCACGGCGGTTTTGACCTTGAGCTGAAGTGCGTCGGAGATCTGGATGTCGATCAGCACCACACGGTTGAGGATGTCGGCATTGCGCTGGGCGAGGCATTTGCAGAAGCTCTGGGCGACAAGCGCGGGATTTTGCGCGCGGGCTACTTCGTGATGGCCATGGATGAGACGCTCGCCGTGTGCGCAGTCGATCTGTCGGGGCGCGTGGCGTGTGTCGTCGACGACCAGGTGAATGTGCCGGTTGTCGGCGATCTGCAGAGCGAGCTTGTCCCGGACTTCTTCGACGGCTTTGCGCGCGGATCGAAGGCGAACGTGCACGTCAAGACGATGTATGGGCGCTCGAATCATCACAAGATTGAGGCGATCTTCAAGGCGTTCGCGCGCGCGATGCGTGGAGCATGTTCGCGCGATGAACGCATGCGCGATCTGCTGCCGAGCACGAAGGGACTGCTATGAGCATCGAGCTTTCGAAAGAGGCGCGGGCGGATGCGGTCGCTTCGATCCAGCAGTACTTCGAACGCAATCTGCCGGAGCCGATTGGCGAGTTGCCTGCAGGTCTGTTGCTGAACTTCTTTCTCGAGGAGGTTGGCCCCGCCATCTACAACAAGGCGATTGCGGATGCGCAGGCGCGGCTCGCTGTGCGCGTGGCTGACCTCTCCGGCGAACTGTATGAGGATGAGTTTCAGTACTGGCCGCGAGTTGAGGCGAAGCGAGCGCGGCGATGATTGCAGTGATTGATTACAAGGCGGGAAATCTCACCAGCGTCGTGAAGGCCTTGCGATATCTCGGCGCGCAGGACATTGTGGTTACGCAATCGCCGGATGATGTGAAGCGGGCGGACAAGGTGGTGCTGCCGGGTGTCGGACATTTTCAGGCGACGCAGCTGCTGCATGATCTGTGTTTGACGAAAGCGACGCGAGAGGCAGCCGCGCGGGGAACGCCCTTTCTCGGCATCTGTGTGGGGTTGCAGTGGCTGTATGAGGGCTCGACGGAGGCGCCGGAGACGCCGGGGCTTGGGCACTTTGCGGGTGCGTGCGAGCGGTTTCCGTCCGTGTTCAATGGTGAGGAATTAAAGTCGCCGCATGTTGGCTGGAACTCGCTCGAGAACATTCGTCCGGACTCGCGGCTGCTTGCGGGTGTTGAACCAGGGAGCTTTGTGTACTACACGCACTCGTGGCGTGCGCCGGTGTCAGCGGACAGCGCGGCGACGACGAACTATGGCGGTCCGTTCACCGCGGCCGTTGAGCGCGACAACGTAATGGGCGTGCAGTTTCATCCGGAGAAGTCGGCCGAGACCGGACTGCGCGTGCTGAAGAATTTTCTGGAGCTCTAAGTGCTGACGAAACGGATTATTGCCTGCCTGGACGTGCGTGCGGGGCGCGTCGTCAAAGGAATTCAGTTCGTGGATATTGTTGATGCAGGAGATCCGGCGGAGCTGGCGCATCGTCACGCGGCGGCGGGTGCGGATGAGATCGTGCTTCTCGATATCACGGCAACGCATGAGGGGCGTGGGACGCTGCTCGATACGGTGAAGCGGACGGCGGCGAATCTGTTTGTGCCATTCACCGTTGGCGGCGGGATTCGCTCGGCGGAGGAGGCTGCGGCGGTCTTCGATGCCGGTGCGGACAAGGTTTCGATCAACTCGGCGGCGATTGCTCGGCCGGAGTTGATTGGTGAGATTGGGTCGAGCTTCGGGGCGCAGGCGGTGATTGTGGCGATTGACGCGCGACGGGCGAAGGGATCGAGCGATCCTGTCGGCGAGGCTGAAGTCTATGTTTCGGGTGGCCGGAAACCAACAGGACGGCGAGTGGTAGAGTGGGCGCGCGAGGCCGAGCAGCGCGGAGCGGGTGAGATTCTATTGACATCGATGGATTGCGACGGAACGCGCGACGGCTTTGACTGTGAGCTCACGCGGCGCGTCTCTGAGGCCGTGCAGATTCCGGTGATTGCCTCGGGCGGTGCGGGGAACGCGCAGCACTTCGCTGAGGTCTTCAACGCGGGCAAGGCGGACGCTGCGCTAGCCGCGAGCATCTTTCACTTCGGCGTCACGGACTCGCGGGCGCTGAAGGCCGAGGTTGCCGCGGCCGGGGTGCCGATGCGGCTACCCTGCTAGCGCTTCCGGGCAATTTTGCACAGCGCCTGCTGCATCCAACCACGTGGAGCGAACCGCATGGCGACGCGAAAGAAGCCCTGTATCCAAAACACTCCTGCGCAGCGAGGCCTGCCTCCGGCGTACTACCAGGCCTATGCCCTGTTACAGACTCTGCGGGCGCTGCAATCGCACGAAGACGAAT
>DATNGO010000002.1:0-58946 GCA_035605855.1 Acidobacteriaceae bacterium
GCGGAAGCCGTCCTTGCGGCAGTCCCGCCGCGGGAAAGCTCTGCTCCGGACCGTCCGGATCGTCCCTGGATCTTTGGCTTCCTCATCGTTCCATCGGCGGTCGTCGCCAACGGAGTCATCCAGGGTGGCGTTCTCGCCTTCCTGCTCAGCCAGCAAGGCATCGGCAGCAAGGTGCAGTCGCACCTGGTCAGCCTGCTCGCTCTGCCGACGATGCTGTACTTTCTCTGGAGCCCTATCACCGACTTCTTCGTGCGGCGCCGAACCTGGTCTCTCGCGGGCGGTCTGCTGTCCGCGGCCCTGATGGCGCTCGGCTTCCACCAGAAGGACCTCACCTCACCCAACGCGCTGGTTCTCATCCTGCTCAGCGCGTGCCTCTCCCAGCTCGTCGTCTCCAGCTGCGGCGGCATGATGGGAGCCCTGCACTCCGAGCGTTCCAAGCGCGTCGCCGGCAGCTTCTACCAGGCTGGCTCGATGGGTCTGGGCGCGCTCTCCGTCAGCGTCCTCATCTGGCTCAGCCCCCGCGTCTCGCGCGACACCCTCGGCCTCGCGGCCGCCGCGCTCATCGGCCTGCCCGCTCTCTTCGCACTCATTGCACCGCAACAGAACGAGATCCACACCGGCTCCTTCGGCAGCACCATGCATAACGTCTGGCTGGAGTTCAAAGCCACCTTCCTTCACTGGGGAGCCATTCCCTACACGCTCTGCATGCTCTTTCCCATCGCGACCGGCGCCCTCGTCGGCCTGATCCCGGGAGTCGCCAAAAGCTACGGCGTCAGCGGCGACAATGTCGCCTGGGTGAACGGTCTGGTCGGCGGGCTTCTCACCGCCGCCGGCGCCCTGGTCGGAACCGCCATTCCCGCGCGCATCTCCGCGCCCGTCATCTACCTCAGCGTTGGCATCGTCAACGCCGCAACCCTGGGCGTGCTCTGGCTTGGCCCCATGACTCCCGCGACCTACTATCTCGGTGTCATGCTCTATCTCTTCACTGTCGGGACGGCCTACGGCCTGTTCACCGCTGTCGTGCTTGAGTTCCTCGGCAACTCAGGAAAGAGCGGCTGCGGCCGCTACTCCATCATCAACTCGCTGGGAAACATTCCCGTCCTCTACATGATCGTCGTGGACGGCTGGGGTGCCGGTCGCTGGGGTGCGCGCGCACTCTCCGGCACCGAGTGTGTCGTCGGCGGCCTGGGAGCCGCACTGCTGCTCAGCTACTTCCTGCTGCGGAAGAAGCAGCCTCTAGCTGTTAGCTCATAGCTTCTAGCTCCTAGCGAAACGCGGATTCTGCGGTGGAGTTATTCGCGGTAGCGGCCCGCAAGTTTAGTTGTTAGCTACAAGTCAAGTTGTTAGCTAGCAGCTAGAAGCTAGCGGCTAGAAGCTGTTCTTACTGCTTGGTCAGCGTCCCCGTGCCCGTATCCGCGCCGCACGGGCCGGTCAGCGACCAGTTCGTCACCGTCAGCGTCGTGCCGTCGGAGGAGAATGTACCCGTCGCCGTCACGCTGTTGCCCTTGGTGTTGTCCGTGTAGGTCAGTGTGAAGGCGCCACCTGAGACCTGCGAGTTCACCACCGGCACCGGACTGACGAAGCAGGCGTTCGTACCGAAGCTGCCGGTTCCGCTCAGCGTGAAGTTGCCGTTCGAGTCCCCGTCCGGCGACTGCGACAGGCTCGCCGTCACGTTCATCACGGGCCCCTTCGCGTCCGAGAAGGTCCCCACATACGATCCGGTCACGGAGCTGAAGTTCTGCACTGCCGCCTGGGCCGCCGTCGCGAACGCGCACTGCCCGCCCGCAACATTCACTGTCGCGTTGGTCAGCGAGCGCCCGTCCGAAGCCAGCGCCCCCGTAATCGTCAGAGTTCCGCCCGCCACCGGACCGGTCAGCGTGGTGACGCCCTTGCTGTCGGTATTTCCGCTCACCGCGATCGGATCCGTCATGGTCGAGCATCCGGTCGCCGCGTCCGCGTGCAGCACTCCGGTCAGCCCCGCCGGCAGGCTGTTCAGCGCCCCCGACATCTTGGGCAGCGGCACTCCGCCGGTCGACGAGCTCACCTGCCAGTTTCCCGAGATCGGGTTGACCGGAGTGTTGTCGTAGACCACGCCGTCGTCGGCGCAGCCCGCCAGCGAGAGCATCAAAACCAATGTTGGAACGGCAAGCTTGCACTGGTACAGGGGACGGCGAAACGGCATGGGGGAACTCCGGCTTAGCGGCTGCTAATGCAGTTGGCCCGAGTATTGCAAGCCCTTCCCGCCGAACACCATTCCCCGGAACGGTTACCCCCTCTGGCCCGCCGGGAGCCCGGAAAAGGGTCTTCGCTCGGTATTATTAGCCCGAAATCTACAGTCAAGCGGCAACCGATTGCATGTTCGAGCATCAGATACCTTGACAGTACTTCACTCACATGCAACAGTGAGAGAGGTCAAAAAGACCCTTCGGGCCAGACCGCCCGGATCAGGAGCAGGACTATGGCAAAGATTATCGGTATTGATCTCGGCACGACCAATAGTTGCGTCGCCGTGATGGAAGGTGGAGAGCCCAAGGTTATCCCCAATGAGGAGGGCGGACGTACGACCCCGTCGATCGTCGCGTTCACCAAGAATGGCGAACGCCTCGTGGGGCAGGTAGCCAAGCGCCAGGCAATCACCAATCCGCAGAACACGGTTTACTCGATCAAGCGCTTCATGGGGCGGCGCTTCAACGAAGTCAATGACGAAATGAAGATGGTGCCCTACAAGGTTGTCCAGCAGGGCGATCACGTCGCCGTGGAGGCGCAGGGCAAGCTCTACACTCCGCCTGAGATTTCGGCGTTGATCCTTCAGAAGCTGAAGAAAGCCGCCGAGGACTACCTCGGACAGACCGTCACCGAGGCCGTCATCACGGTGCCCGCGTACTTCAACGACGCGCAGCGCCAGGCCACCAAGGATGCCGGCAAGATCGCCGGTCTTGACGTCAAGCGCATCGTCAACGAGCCGACCGCGGCCGCACTGGCTTACGGGCTCGACAAGAAGAAGGACGAGACCATCGCCGTGTATGACTTCGGCGGCGGTACCTTCGACATTTCCATCTTCGAGGTCGGCGAGGGCGTCATTGAGGTGAAGTCGACCAACGGCGACACGCACCTTGGCGGCGACAACCTCGACCAGCGCATCGTCGACTGGCTGATCTCGGAGTTCAAGCAGGAGAGCGGGCTCGACCTGACCTCCAAGGGCAACGAGATGGCTCTGCAGCGTCTGAAGGACGCCGCGGAGCGCGCCAAGATTGAGCTCTCGACCGCGCAGGAGACAGAGATCAATCTGCCGTTCATCACCGCAGACGCTTCCGGACCGAAACACCTCGTCCGCACCTTGAGCCGCGCAAAGCTCGAGTCGCTGGTCGATGATCTGCTGCAGAAGTCCATCGGACCCTGCAAGCAGGCGATGAAGGACGCGGGTGTTGACGCGAGCAAGATCGATGAGGTCGTGCTGGTCGGCGGACAGACCCGCATGCCGGCGATTCAAGCGCTGGTGAAGAATCTCTTCGGCAAGGAGCCCCACAAGGGCGTGAACCCTGACGAAGTCGTTGCGATCGGCGCGGCGGTCCAGGCCGGTGTACTTGCCGGCGATGTGAAGGACCTGCTGCTGCTGGACGTGACGCCGCTGACGCTCGCCATCGAGACGATGGGCAGCGTGGCGACGCCGATGATCCCGCGCAACACGACGATCCCGACGAAGAAGACGGAGACCTTCTCGACAGCGGCCGACAACCAGACCGAGGTCGAGATCCACGTCCTTCAGGGCGAGCGGCCGATGGCGAACCAGAACCGCACGCTCGGCAAGTTCAAGCTCGGCGGAATCCCGCCTGCTCCGCGCGGCATGCCGCAGGTCGAGGTCACCTTTGACATCGACGCGAACGGCATCCTGAACGTGACGGCCAAGGACAACGCTACCGGCAAGGACCAGAAGATTACGATTACGAGTTCTTCGGGTCTAAGCAAGGAAGAGATCGAGCGCATGGCCAAGGACGCCGAGGCGCATGCGTCCGAGGACAAGGACGCCAAGGACAAGATCGAGGCTCGCAACCAGCTCGACTCGATGGTCTACAACGTCGAGAAGATGCTGCGCGAAGGCGGTGACAAGGTTGCGGCGGCGGACAAGAGCGATGTCGAGTCTGCTCTGGCCGACGCCAAGACCACGCTGGGCGGGGGCGATCCAGGCAAGACCGAGATGGACGCTGCACGCGAGCGCCTCACCACGGCAAGCCACAAGCTCGCCGAGGCTCTGTACAAGGCGCAGGCGGCAGGCGCTGCTCCTACTGACGGCGATGCAGCCGCGGCAGGAACGGCCGACCAGCCGAAGGACGAAGGCGTTATCGACGCGGAGTATGTCGATAGCGATAAGTAAAGCCTGAATAGAACCGTTGAGCGTCCTCGCACGTACTACAAGGAGGAGTGCTTCGATCCTGAAGCCTCCTCCTTGTTCATCTTGGTGCGTATGTAGCGACAAAGCGGTTACAAACTAACGACACGGAAGTGACCCGGAAAGCGAATCGAAACCGCGCGGAGCGGGTTCTAATAGGTAGCCGGAATCGGGGCGGGAAGGGTGGCGGAGGAATGACAAACGAGAGAGCAAAAGACGACGGAGCATGGCCGCAGGGGGTCAGTTGGGACCTCGGCTTCGGCCACGGGCACATGGGGGAAATCCTTTGGCGGTGTGACGCTCTTCGCGCCGGCCGCCTCTATCAGCGCAGTCTCTTCGCAACGCGCGAGGAAGCGGAGGAGTTCGTCACGCGCATGCAGCAAGTTGAACCGGACCAGGTCTTCAACGTGGAGGCGATCAAGGCCAGCACGGTCTGGAACTAAAGTTCGATCCGCAAAATCTATTGATATTTTGCGCATCTCATGACCGCGGCTCCAACCAGGGCCGCGGTTTTGTGTATCTGATCCTTCGGAGTCTCCCAGAATGACTATCAACTGGATGGCCGTGCAGGCCATCGCAACCGCTGTGCTGGTGCTCACCAGCGGCGGGGCCATCGCTTATGCGGCTCTGCAACTTCGCCATGAGCGTGAGTACCGTTCGGTGAACAATCTCGAAAAGCAGCTCAGTTTCTTTCTGAGCACTCCGTTCGTCGCCGCACGGCGCCGCCTCGCGCAGGTGCGTGTGGGCCAGGACGGTCTGATTCTCTGGACCATTGACGAGCCGCCGGTTGTTGCCTTTGAGGTTCTCGACTTCTACGAGCATCTCGGCCTGCTCGTGAAGAAGGGCCATCTCGACGTCTACGACGTCTGGCACACATTCTACGAGTGGGCGCAGCCCGTGTACTTTGACCTGCAGCCGCTCATCGAGGACCAGCGCAGCCCCTACGCCGTTCAGTACAGCGACCTGCGCAAGCTTATCCGCAAGATGGACGAGATTCAGATCGAGCGCATGCATGCCAAGCGCACCAGCCCGTCGGCGCTCTGGACGCCCGAACGTATTCTGGACTACTACCGCTACGAGCTCGAGACCTCCGACGCACCCGTGCAGCCGATGAGCCGCCGCGCACGCCGCAGGGCAGAAACCGCAGCACGGGAGCGCGACCTTGCCTGAAGGCAATGAGATCCATCGCTGGGCGGAACGGCACAATACCGCGCTCGCCGGAAAGAAGCTGCGCGTCGAGTCACCCAACGGCCGCTTTCCTGACGGTGCCGCGCTCGACAACCAGAAGCTCGAGCGTGTCGTAGCCAAGGGCAAGCACCTCGGCTACGTCTTCGGCAAAGACCGCACCCTGCACGTTCACCTCGGCCGCTACGGCGACTGGACCGAGGGCCAGATGCCGCTCGCGGAGCCGAAGGGCGCGCTGCGGCTGCGCATGTGGCCCGCGGGCGCGAAGCCGCGCAAGGACGCGGTCACGCCCAACAAGCGCCATGGCTGGTACTCGTCCGACGATGGCACGAGTTCACTCGCGCCCAGCGACATCGACTGGCTTGAGCTTCGCGGCGCCGCGGCCTGCGAGCTCTGGACCAACGCCCAGTGGCAGGCGCTGCTCGACCGCCTCGGTCCGGATGGCCTCGACAGCGACGACCCGAAGCCCGCGTTCGATCGCATCCTGAGTGCGAAGACGCCGATCAGCGTGCTGCTGATGGATCAGTCCGTGCTCTCGGGCATAGGCAACATCTACCGCGCGGAGCTGCTCTTTCGCGCACGGCTTGATCCCTTCGCCGAAGGCCGCGACGTTCCTTTGCGAACGCTCAAGGCCATCTGGAAGGACTCGATTCCGCTGCTGCGAGCCGGCATGGTCGATCGCCGCATCGTCACGACACGAGCCAGGGACCGCCCGACGAAGAAGTCCGGCCAGCCGCTCAAGGAAGAGGCGCACTACGTCTACCGCCGCCACCGCAAGCCATGCTTTGTCTGCGGCACAAAGATTCAGCGGCAGGAGATTGCCGGGCGCAGCCTGTACTGGTGCCCGGTGTGTCAGGCCGCAACACCACGATGAAGCCGTCTTACCTCACGGCGCATCAGTAGAGTAAGTTTGAGAACAACACTATGGCAGGACCACAGACCAAGGACTACTACGGCACACTCGGCGTCAAGAAGACGGCCACGCAGGAGGAGATTCGCAAGGCCTTCCGCAAACTCGCGCGCAAATATCATCCGGACGTGAACCCTGGGGATAAAAAAGCAGAGGAAAAATTCAAAGAGATCTCGGAGGCCAACGACGTTCTCTCCGAGGAGAAGAAGCGCAAGATCTACGACCAGCTCGGCTTCTACTCCGACAACATCGACCCAGCCGCGGCCGAGGCCTACGCTCGCGCAGGCGCTGGTGGCGGAGGTGGCGGACGCTCGGCAGCCGGCGGCGGCCAGGGCGTTCCCTTCGACTTCTCGGGCTTCGATTTCTCTGGCTTCACGCCCGAAGGCCGTCGCGCCACACAATCCGAGTCGGCCGGCTTCGGCTCCAGCTTCAAGGACATCTTCGGCAGCATGTTCGGCGGCGGTGGCCGTCAGGCGCGCGGGCCGCAGCCCGGCACGGACCTCGAATACCAGGTCGATATCGACTTCTGGACGGCGATCCGCGGCGACGTCACCCGCCTCGAGATTCAGCGGCAGTCCCCCTGTCCCACCTGTAAGGGCACAGGCGCCGTCGGCAAGCCCATGGAATGCCCCGAGTGCCACGGCACGGGCCAGGTGCAACAAACGGGCGGCCGCATGAAGTTCAACATCCAGTGCCCGCGCTGCGGCGGCTCCGGCAAAGTGCAGAACAGCTGCCCCACCTGCGACGGCGCCGGCGTGATCACGCGCCGCGAACCACTCGAGTTCCGCATCAAGGCCGGCACACGCGACGGCCAGCGCATCCGCCTCGCCGGCAAGGGCAACGCAGGCACCGAGGGCGCGCCCGCCGGCGATCTCTACCTCATCATCCGCGTCGGCCACAACAAACTCTTCCGCCGCGTCGCAGACGATATCCACGTCACCGTTCCTGTCACTGCGATGGAGGCCGCCCTCGGCGCACGCATCGAGGTGCCCACCATCGACGGCGAAGGTCACCACGCCGGCCGCGCACAGCTAAAGATTCCGCCCGGCACGCAGACCGGGCAGAAGCTGCGCATGCGGGAGAAGGGTGTCCCCAGCGCCACGCGGGAGGGCCAGCGCGGCGATCAGATCGTCGAGATCAAGATCGTCGTTCCCAGGGTGCAGGACGAACGCTCCAAAGAAATCCTGCGCGAGCTCCAGCGTCTGAATCCCGAGGATCCACGCGCCGAGATATTCAAAGAGATCTAGCCGGTTCGGAGTGCCTGTGGCATAAGGTCTGCGACAGCACTCCAACCGGCCTCTGATCCCCTTCTATGACGTGGCTGTCTGACCCGCAAAGATGCGCCCCGTAGCCCGCTGAGGGCGCAACGGCAGATAGAACGCAATCCCGTGCGTGATCATCAGCACCGGCACGTAAAGCACCGGTATCCAATAACTGGCGCCCAGCTGGCCGACGACAAAGGGTAGCCCCTCGACCGTCGCGTGGTAGTAGTCGATGAGGATGTCGGCTGCTCCTGCAACGTTGAAGGCAATGACGAAGACTCGAAACAGCGAAGGGATTCGCACTGTGAGCAGCGCGATGATCGCCAGCACTGCTGTTACGAAGTCTCCATAAGCGGCAAACCGGGCAAAGGTTCCGGGCAGCGTGCCTACAACACCCGGAAGAATAAAGACGAGTCCGAAGAAGCGGAAACTGTGCAGTGTAGCGATGGCGCGTTGCGCGTCGACCCAGCCCATCGACCTCAGCTTCGGCATCGCATACGCACCGAAGAACAACAGCCATACCAAATAACCGAAGATGAGGTGAATCCGAAAGATCGTTTCAGGCGTCATATCGCCTCCTTGCCCGCATAGGATTATGTGCATAATCCTATAGATTCACTTTTTCTGCAGCCGCGTCAGAAGCCCCCGAACGTCAGGCCCGCGTCTTGAGATGACGGCAAGCATCCTATAATCAGCCATGCGTTACCGTCCCGAGCACAAAGCCGAAGTCCGCCAGAAGATCGTCAAAGACGCCTCCAGGCGCGTCCGCGCGCAAGGCTTATCAGGCGCCGCAGTTGCCGCGGTAATGCACGACGCCGGTCTTACCCACGGAGGCTTCTACAAGCACTTCACGAGCAAGAATGAATTGCTGCTGGAGTCGCTGAGCGAAGGCTTCCAGCAGATAGCCGATTCACTCGTTCAGGCCGCACAACGATCGCAGCCCGGAACCGCGTGGAAGACCATCGTGAAGGCCTACCTCAGCCCGGAACACTGTGATCACGCCGAAGCTGGTTGCCCGCTCGCCGCTCTCGCGCCGGAACTTGCACGTGTGGATAAGCCGATGAAGCCCCGGGTTGTCGAACAACTCACAAGCTATAAGAACCGGATACTTCCCTTCATGCCCGGGCGCCGCGCCGCCGACAAAGAGCGCGCCTTCATCGCCATCTTTTCAACCATGCTGGGAGCCATTGGAATTGCCCGCATTCTGCCCGATCCGCGCGCGCGAGCCAGGGTGCTTGCCACAGCTCGCCGGTTTCTACTCCGCAGCTTCTGAGCTGACCTGTTAAAGCTTCGTGAACTGCATCGAACTGACTCCGCACCGCCCGTCGCGTTGACTCGTTGCCCGCACGAACGTAGCCTGAGCACGATGCCCTCTGCGCGTTTTCGAGCGGCCACCGGCCGCCGCGATCCTGCACTCGATGGTCTGCGCGGAGTCGCGATTCTACTCGTCTACATCTTCCACTACGGCGGTGGCCTTCGCTCGGCGAACCCGCTCGTGCGCGTACTCGGCTACTTCACAGAGACCGGCTGGACCGGAGTCATACTCTTCTTCGCGCTATCCGGCTTTCTCATCACCGGCAGCCTCTGGGACTCCCGCGATGAACGCCATGTCCTCCGCAACTTCTACACGCGCCGCGTTCTACGCATCTTCCCGCTTTACTACGCCGTCGTGCTCATCGCGCTGTTCGCTTCCCTCGCGCGCGGCTATCGCCTCGCCGAAGTCTCGCCCGTTCTGCTCTACGCCGGCTTCCTGCAAAATCTTCCCGGGCTAGTCACCACCGCGCTGCAGCCGGTATCGCCGCTGCCGCTCTTTCATCTCTGGAGCCTCGCCGTCGAAGAGCAGTTCTACATCCTGTGGCCGGCGCTCGTTCTCTTCTCCCGCACTCGCTCCCGCGCATTCAACCTCAGCCTCTGGATCGTAGCGCTGTCTGAGGTCTTTCGCATTCTCACGCATCTCCCTATCGTGCCACCGGCGTTTGCCGCAACATTGGATCCATCGCTGTTTACGCACGCAGGCACGCTCGCGCTCGGCGCCGCTCTTGCGTTCGCATTGCGCGGACCTCACTGGCAACTCGTCGAGCGCTGGGCATTCACTGCCTTCTGGTCCGGCCTCGTGCTCTATCTGCTCGCCAGTTGGCGCTCCGGCAGCTTTTATCTCTCGCCCTATCCGCAGTTCACCGTCGGTCTGCTCGGAGTCGGCATCGCGTCAACCGCCATCATTCCCATCGCGATGCGAAGCGGTCGCTTGCGCAGCATCCTCTCTTCGCCTCCTTTACGCTTCCTCGGGCGTATCAGCTACGGCTTCTACGTTCTGCACATCTTTATCGAGCCCCTGATCGACGTGCTCGGCGAACATTTCGCGCACGCTACGTTTGGCGCAAAGTATCAGTTGGCCCGCTTCTTGATTGCCTTCCCGCTTACCGTCGTGCTCGCCTCGCTCTCCTACTTCTTCTTCGAGCAGCCCATCCTCGCCTACAAGCGGCGCTTCCCCATGCACTCGCCGCTTCCGCAGGCCGAGCACACAGCACACAATCCCTCCACCTCGGTCTAGTTCGCCGACGGCCGCTCCACACCATCGACCACGATCACTCCCACCTCACCCTTCGCTGCGTTCAGCTTCAGCCCGAGCTGCTCCTGAGCCGCCGTGAAAATTGACGGCATCTGCGCATCCGCCTCCGGGCTATCATCCCACTCCAGCTTCACGTCGAACCTGCCAGCCAACCCGGTATGGTCCTCCACCTGCCTGCGTGTCTGCCGCGACAGCACACCCGCAAGGTCTTTCATCGAGATCGCCCGTGCCTCCAGCAGCTTCCTTGTTCCATTCGCGTTGGTGCTCATTGAAGCTTCCTCAGTCGCACCAACTTCCTTCAGCTTCATTCCACCTTTCGGCACAACAAGCCAATAAACCGCCCGCTCCCGCGTCTCACGATGGAAACGAAATTGAAAGCGGTCCTCGAGCAGTGCCAGAAGGCCCCGCTGAAATTCGGGCGGTTGCAGTTTTGCAGTTGACCCCGTCTTCGCGTCGATGTCGTAATGTTCCTTGTCGATCCACCCCGGCGCTCCGAGTATCTGCTCATCCTCCACACCCAGGGCCAGCCGGATTAATTTCCGCACTGTTGCATTCGTGCCAACATACCGTCCGCCCGGTAAAAGACTCGTCTCCTGGTGGTCATCCTCGCCGGCATGGGGCCGAATCGATGCAACCTCAAACCCTGACGTCGCAGTTGCTGCAGCCGTCTGCCCATTTATCTTCTGCAGATCGATTGCAACAATCGCCAGCCCGCCAGCCAGAGCAAGCACTCCCCATGCCCGTAGCCTCATCCGCAACGGAACCATCTGCTTTTGTCTCCTTCCTTCTTGACTGACAACGACTACGCACCTCGCTCCGCACTTGTTCCGAATCATCTTGCAGTCCCTCACGAACTTGGCGCACAGATTCGCTGGATCGGGCCTTCGAATTCCCTGTCCAAAGATCGCCCACCTCGCATCCGATCGCCCCCTGAGGCATCCAAAGCAAGGTGGCGGCATTGCTCGCCCGACTCCCGAACGAAGGAACCAGGCTCCTGACGCATGGCAAGTGCTAGCGCCACTCTCGATCAGTCGTCTGCAACCGCCGAGGCGCCGCAAGAGGTTACGCAGGGTGTAAACCCCTGGATCATCGCGACCTCCGTCATGCTTGCCACCTTCATGGAGGTGCTCGACACCGCGATCGCCTCCGTCGCGTTGCCGTACATTGCCGGCTCGCTCTCAGCGACGACCGACCAGGCCACCTGGGTGCTCACCAGCTACCTCGTCGCCAACGCCATCATCCTTCCGGCGTCCAACTGGTTCTCCTTGCGCTTCGGCCGTAAGCGCTTCCTCGTCTCCTGCGTCATCATCTTCACCATCGCCAGCTTCGCCTGCGGCGCCGCGCCAACTCTCGGTTTCATTCTGCTTGCGCGCGTCGTGCAGGGCGCAGGCGGCGGCGCACTCCAGCCGCTTTCGCAGGCCATCCTGCTCGAGAGCTTCCCTCCGCGCAAACGTGGCGCAGCCATGGCTGTCTTCGCCTTTGGTGTCGTCGTCGCTCCAGTGCTCGGCCCCACGCTCGGAGGATGGCTCACTGACACCTACTCCTGGCGCTATGCCTTCTACATCAACATCCCCATCGGCGCCCTCGCGGTCTTCATGATCAGCCGCTTCGTTCATGACCCGCCGTACATTTCAAAGACCAAGGCCCCTCGCTTCGACAAGATCGGCTTCGGCACGCTTGCCGTCTGGAGCGGTTGCCTGCAAATCATCCTCGACAAAGGCCAGGAGGTCGACTGGTTCGGCGCTGTCTGGGTGCGCTGGACCTTCGTCTTCTTCGTCCTCGCGTTCGCCTGGTTTATCTATCAGTCCTGGTGGGGCAAAGATCCGCTCGTCGATCTGCACGTGCTCAAAGATCGAAACTTCCTCATCGGGTGCACGCTCATCTTTCTTTTCGGCATTGCCATCTACTCGACAGTCACCGTTCTTCCGCTCTTCTATCAGGAGCTGATGGGCTATACCGCCTTCACTGCGGGGCTCGTCGTCGCGCCGCGCGGCCTCGGCGCCATCTGCGGCATGCCCGTCATCGGCTATCTCTCCAACAAGGCCGACCCGCGCTACCTCCTAACCTTCGGCTTCCTCACCTTCGGCCTCACCACGCTTTATTTCGGCGCCATCACCACCCAGATCTCGCCGACGACGCTCTTCCTTCCGATCCTCATCACCGGCTTCGGCCTCAGCTTCGTCTTCGTGCCCATCAACACCGCCGCCTACGGCACCCTGCGCAACGACCAGATCGGCAACGCCAGCGGTCTCTTCAACCTCATGCGCAACGTTGGTGGATCCGTTGGCATCTCTCTCGCGACCACGCTGCTCGTGCGCCGCGCGGACGTCCACCAGAACGAGATCGTCAACCACATTCCGCAGTCCGGCCTCGCCTTCCAGAACAGCGTGCAAGGTTCACAGCACTTCCTCAACGGCCACTTCGGGCCCGGCAACGCCGCTGCAGCCGCACAGACCAGCCTCTACGGACAACTCCTCCACCAGGCTTCAACCTGGGCCTTCGTCGACGTCTTCCGCTGGCTCTCGCTGCTGAGCTTCGGCTGCATCGTCGTCGTGTGGTTCTTCAAGAAGGTGAGGCCCGGCCGCGGCCCGGCCGGCGCTCACTAATCTCGCCCGCAAAGCAGAAGGCCGCCACTTGGCAGGCCTTTGTCTTTCTTCTTGTCTACCAACATCCCTTTATTTTCTTGTTGTCATCCCCGCAGAAGATCTGCTCTTGTACTTTGAGGCGGACCTTTACCGCACCGTGAACGTCGCCTCCAGCGGCAGCTCTGCAGATGATCCGCCCGCCATCACCTTGTACTCGCCGCTCGGCCTCGTCCAGCGCTTCGCTGCGACATCCCAGATCGACTCGTACATCGGATCGACATCCATCGTCACCGTCTTGCTCTCGCCCGGAGCGAGCTCGACCTTCTTGTACGCGATCAGCCGCTTCCACGGCTCGTCCGCACTTTGCGGCAGCGCAGCGTACACCTCGGCGACCTCCGCTCCCGCACGCGCCCCAGCGTTCTTCACGGTCAGCGTAACCGTCTCGCCGTCTTTGCCGACTTTCAGGCTCGAATAGCTGAACGTCGTATACGAGAGCCCGAAGCCGAACGGAAACAGCACCGGCTTCTTCTGCGACTCATACCACTTGTACCCAACCGCTGCGCCCTCGACGTTGTAATCCACCTTGAAGCTCAGCACACCATTCTTCACCGGCGGAGGAGGCTGTGCAATGGTCGTGCGCGGCAAATCGTCCTCGCTCTTCGGGAATGTCATCGGCAGCTTGCCGCTCGGATTCACCTCGCCAAACAGCAGCCGCGCCACAGCATCGGCTCCCTTCGATCCGCCGTACCAGGCCTCCAGCACCGCGCCCGTGCTGTCGAGCCACGGCATCGTCACCGCCGTGCCCGTCTCCAGCACCACCACCGTGCGCGGATTCGCGTTCGCCACAGCCTCAATCAGCTTGTCCTGATCGTTCGGCAGCGAAAGGTTCTCGAGATCGTTCCCCTCCGCCTCAAACTGCCACGCGAACACAATCGCCACATCCGCAGTCTTCGCCTTCTCGACCGCCTCTGCCAAGTTCTCACCTGAACTGAAGCTCACCTTCGCATTCGGAGCCTGCGCCTGAATCGCCTTCAGCGGCGATGTCGGGAACCAGATGTGCTTGCGCCACGGCGTTCCGCCAATCTGCCCCGGTGCATCCACCTGCGCCGATCCGCCACCCGAGATCATTCCCATATCCGCGTTGAAGCCGATCACCACAATCGACCGCACCTTCTGTGCGTCGAGCGGCAGCGTCGCATGTTCATTGCGCAGCAGCACCGCGCTTCCCTCTTCCACTTTCTGCGAGACCTCGAATCCATGCACCGGATCGACCACACCGCGCACCACCGGATGATCGATGATCCCGCTCGCGAACTCCGCCCACAGCACGCGCCGCACGTGATCGTTCAGCTCCGCCTGCGAGATCTCGCCGCTCTCCACCGCCTTCTTCAGCGCCGCGCCGTAGAACAGATTCAGCGGCTGCTCCTGGTCCAGTCCCGCATGCGACGCCTTCACCGTGCTGTGCGTCGCGTCCCAGTCCGACATCACAAAACCCGGAAACTTCCAGTCGCCCTTCAGCACATCGTGCAGCAGCCACGTGTTCTCGCACGCGTAGTCGCCATTCACGCCGTTGTAGCTGCACATCACCGCGTCCGGATGCCCGGTCTTCACGCCAATCTCAAACGCCAGCAGATCGCTCTCGCGGCCCGCACGCTCGCCGATCTGCGCGTCAACCTCCTGCCGTCCGCTCTCCTGGTCGTTGAACGCATAATGCTTGATGTCTGAGATCACATGCTCGCCGCCCTCGCAGCGAATGCGTGCCCCCACCATCGTTCCGGCCAGCACCGGGTCCTCGCCCATGTACTCAAACGTGCGCCCATTGCGCGGGTCGCGGGTAATGTTTGTTCCACCACCCAGCGTCGTGTTGTAACCCTGCATACGCAACTCATCGCCAATCAGCTTGCCGTACGCGCACGCCGCATCCTGATCCCAGCTCGCTGCCGATCCAAGATTTGAAGGCAGCGCCGTCGAGTAGCGCCCATTCTCCGCGCTCTGCCGCACACCATACGCCGCATCGCTCATCTGAATCCGCGGAATCCCCAGCCGCGGTACGCCCAGCACAAACCCCGCGCCGCCGTTCGACTGGTCCTGCACAGCCTGGATCTCCGGCGGAAGATTCTTCTGCCGCGCCATGCCGTTGCCGTGCAGCAGGCTTATCTTTTCGTCCAGGGTCATCTGCTCAACCACAAGATCCGCGCGATGCTCGGGCGACAGCTTCGTGTTCATCCACGGTGCATCCCTCACTGCGTTCTTTGCCTGTCCCGATACCGTCAAAGCCGTCAGGCCAAGCATCCCCACCATGGCCGCCCAATGGGCTATGTTCCTCACGCGCGTCTCGCTCCTTTGCAATTGAGGCAGCCAGTCTAGCATCTTTCCTGCAGGACTGGCTGCCCCAAACTACAAAGAAAAACGATTGTCTACCAGATTTAATACAAGGTAACTCTCAGGACGTTCGACCAATTCCTAATCCCTGATCCCTAATCCCTAATCCCTAATCCCTGTTTCCTGATCCCTGTTCCCTGCATTTACTGATTCACACCGCTAGCCAGGAAGCCGCCATCCACCACCAGGATTTCGCCTGTCACGAACGTCGCCGCATCAGACGTGAGATAGATCGCGGCGCCCACCAGCTCCTCCGTCCTGCCGAAACGGTTCATCGGCGTGCGCAGCCGCAGCTCCTTGCCGCGCTCGCTCTTGTCCAGCAGTTCCGCGTTCAGCGCCGTGCGGAACACACCCGGAGCAATCGCATTCACCGTCACGCCCTGCGCCGACCACTCCACCGCCAGCGACCGCGTCAACGCGCCCACCGCAGCCTTCGAGCACGCATACGCCGTCACTTCCTTCAGCGACACAAACGTGTTCAGCGACGCGATGTTCACAATGCGTCCGTAGCCGCGTTCCAGCATCTTCCTGCCGAAGATCTGGCACGAGCGCAGCGTTCCCGTCACATTCGTGTCCATGATCGAGTTCCACTCATCCTCGGGAAAGTCCACCGTCGGCGCGCGCTTGATCTTGCCCGCCGAATTGATGAGAATGTCGACCTTCCCAAAAGCCCCAACCGTCGCATCGCACAGCGCCTGCAGGCTCTTGCGGTCCGCAACATCTGAGGCCACCCGCAGGCTCCGCCGCCCACGCGACTCAATCTGTTTCGCCGCGTCGTCCACCTGCTCCTGACGCCGGGAACTCGCCACAACATCCGCGCCCGCGTCCGCCAACCCAAGCGCCATCGCCAGGCCGATGCCCGACGTTCCGCCCACTACCACCGCCGTCTTCCCAGTCAGATCAAACAATCCTGCCATCGTCAGCTCTCCTTATGTCTTCCCTTGCTGCTTAGCTTGCTCTTGCTGCGGTCCGTTTGCGGTCAGCGAAACATGCGCCAGAATCTGGTCCACCGCTTGCTCTGGTGTGCTGTCATTCTCTATTCGCAACGCATCCTTTGGCGGCTCCAGCGTCGCAATCTGGCTGTTCAGCAGGTGCGGATTCATGTACTCGTGATGCCGCGCCGCAACCCGCTCAGTCAGCACATCCGTGCTGGGATCGAGCCACACAAAGGTCATCGCGTTTGCCGGAATCCCGTTCGCCAGCGTCTGCCGGTACTTCTCCTTCAGCGCCGAGCACGCCAGCACGCCGCCCTCGCCGCTCTGGTACCAGCCGCGCAGCAAACCGTTCAGGATCTCCAGCCACGGCTGGCGGTCGTCATCGTTCAGCGGGATCCCCGCGCGCATCTTGTCTTTGTTGGCCTGCGGATGATAATCATCCGCATCCGCAAAGACCGTGCCTGTGCGCTGCGCGAGCAGGGTGCCGATCGTCGTCTTCCCCGACCCGCTCACCCCCATCAGCACCACAATCATTTCCGCGCATCTCCGAACAAAATCTTGGGCAGAACTCTATCATCCCCACCACAGCTCTGGCCGGGCACGCCGGCTACGCGCCCAGGAACACCGGCTTGATGTGCCGGTCCCACAGGTTCGTGGTCACGTTCTTCGCGATCACGTCCTCGTGCTCGTCCAGCTCCTTCGTGTAGCGCTCGCCCATCTTCGCCGCCACCTTGAAGCCCACGTGCAGCAGCTGGCGGAAGCTCCGGTTGTACGCCGGATTTTTCTGGTCGTGCCGCAGCGCGCTCGTGTACTGCTCGCTCGTCCACTTCTCGACCTCCTCCGGCGTCGGCAGCTTTGCGCGATCGATATCGATCACCGTCGCATACGGCGCGGTCAGCTCATCCGCATGCGCATACGCCTCGCGGTAGACCTCCTTCGCCAGATCCAGCCCCGACCCGCCGGCCTCCGCCAGCCCGATCAGCTCCTCCAGCCACGTCGTGCCCGCCGTCTTCAGGTGCACGCCCGCATCGAACTTCGCCATCGCTCCGTGAATCGCCGCATAGATCGAAAACTTATCCGACCCAGAGTGCACGCTCAGCTTCAAATTCTCCGGCAGCCCATACCGCTGCACCGCAAATGCAATCGCCGCGATGTCCTCCTCGAACTCCTTCGCAAACTGCTTCACGTCGCCCACATAATCCACGCCCTTGTTGAACCGCCCCGTGAACTTCGGCGCAATCGTCTGGATCGGGATCTTCTCATCCGCAATCGCCGCCAGAATAATCAGCAACTCCACCGGCGTCTGTGGCGAGTCCGTCTCGTCCATCGAGACCTCAGGCACAAACTTGCCTTCGCCCTTTTTCTCCACAAGAAACCGGTAAATCCTTCCCGCGTCCTGCACCGCAGCCAGAAACTTGTTCGCCACACGCTTCACGAACGCCGTATCCGTCTTGAACGGCGCTGCAATCCGTGGAATCCGCACCTCGCCCACGAGTTCCGGATGCCGCGATACAAACCCCTCAACATCTTCCCGCTGCGCCGGCTTCCCAATCTCCTCCGCCACATCGATCGTGAAGAAATCACACGGCGCGATGAACCGCTCCACGTTCTTCAAATTGATGTGGTCCGCGTCCAGGAAGTATGGCGTCTTCCAGCCGAGCGCCTTCACCGCTGCATCCGCCGCCTGGCGCGTCCCCTTCGGCTCGCTGCCGATGATCGTGTGCTCGCGGTTGGACTTGTTCCACACCGGAGCCACCTCAATGCCCGCTTCCTTCGCCTTGATACAGGCCGCCAATTGAGCCTTCGCCTGGTGCGCGAACCGGTCGCCCACTCCCACGGAATACTTCGGCAAACGCAGCTCATTCGCCATCACAAATCTCCAATCTTTACCTGTCCTGGAATCATTCGACGCATCCGCACACTGCCGCGTCGTCGCGCACACCAGAATACCTGCCTCCGGTAAGACAGCGCAACAATTGCGTCAGACAGCAAATGAGAATCAGTTCACAAACCTGCCCTTGTACGCCCACAGCCCGAGCCCCGGGTTCGAAATGTAAAAGATCTCCTCACCATCCACTACATTCCAACCATCCTTCAGCTTCGCCGGATCGTACTTCTTCTCGTACTCCTTCAGATCGCCGTACTCGTAGTGCACGCCCTCGATTTCCTCGCGCGTCAACCCACCCGGGCAGTACCGGATCGTGAACCTTCCCTCGCTCGAGCCATGAATCAAGTGCGCCGCCGCACTCAAATTCGCCGCCAGCCCCGCGTCTTCCTTCACATACTCCAGCGTCTTGGGCGTGCCGCAATAACCAAACTTCCGTATCAGCTTATCGATCGTCGGATCCTCGCCGAACTCATGCACACCTGGCGCCAGAACGATCAGCTCCGCATTGTCCGCCAGCGCCATGCGCGTCCGATACACGCTCTTATTCCCCAGCCACGTCGTCTTGAACTCATGCGGATCAAGAAACACGACAGCCTTCTTGATCTCACGATCCATCATCAGGAAGTTGCACTTCAAACTCAGCTCCGCCGCCTTGTCAAAGCACTCGTTGTCGTCGCCGATGTACAACCCGCGCATCGCCAGCTCGCCCTTCTCATTCTTGTTCACGACGGTCTGGACATAAACAATCGGCAGATTCTTCGCGAAGTGCTCGCTCGCATAGTTCAGCACCTTTCGCACCGGCGTATCCACGCGCCCCATCATGCGCTCCATGCCATACACCGCGCCCAGAAAGTGCGAGCGATGAATCCCCATCACCCCGCCTGTGCCCACAAAAATATTCTTCGAGCCATTCGCCATACCCACAACTTCATGCGGCACCACCTGCCCAATCGAGAGAATCAGATCGTGCCCACCATCCCGCAGCAGCACGTTCACCTGCGCCGGCCACGTGTAGTCCACCTTGCCCTCGCTCACCTTGCAGATGAAGTCGCTCGGCACCTCGCCCAGCGTCACAATATCGTTGCGCCAGTCGTGCACTCGAAACAGATTCTTCGGCGTCTTCGGATACATCGTCGCCAGCTCGCTCTCGCTCATCGGCTTATGCGTGCCCAGCGCCGGCAGCACGTCGGTCAGGCGGTCGCCGTAGTACTCATACGCCATGTCCGTCAGCGCGCCGGCCATCGAGTGAAACCGCGTAAAGTCCGGCGGAACCGCCAGCACCTTCTTGCGCGGCTTCAGCTTCTCCAACTTGTCCAGGGCCTCAAACAGCCCCGCGCGAAACTCCTCCGGAGACATCTCCGTCGTCGGCGATCCAGCAGCAAAGAACAGACTCATAGAGCTTTATCTTAGCTCCGCAATCGAAACGCGCTACACTCGTCTCGCGATGAAGCGGCGGCTGCCCAACTCGCCCCCAAAGCTCGCGTTGCTGGCCGTCCTTGCCAGCCTTACTCCTGATAGCTGGAGGAAGAGATGGCTCGAACGCCGGACATCCGTGCCGATCACGAGCTTCTGCAAGCCAGGCTGAAAACTCTTCTTCCGGAGCAGTATCAGGACTCCTATGAAGAGGTGCAGCCCGTGTCCATGGGCTCCGCAGGCTTGAAGTACGGACAAGATGGCCGCGTTGCGTGGAATGAGATCTGGGGATCATTCTGCGACTTGGCGATGGCGGGCGGACCGCCCCATCGAGGTTCCTTGCTGGAACCCGCTGCGAAAGCAGACATCGATCTGCACCCCGATCGTTACAAACAAGTCGAGGACGAACTCTGCCGCGGCGTGGAGATGGTTACGGGACTTGCTGCTGAGCCTTCGCGCATCTCTGGCTGGATCCAAGTCGACTGCCCGAGCACCCATATGGCGGGATGGCTGGCCCGAGCCATCAACATGGAAAATGTCTCCGCCCATGTCGACGGTATGGCTCTCCATCTTCCAGCGGGTCCTGGCTTTCGTCTGGAAAAGGAGATCAAGAATGTCGTAACGTCCATCGCGAAGACTTGTCACTATTGGGTCGGTCACACATCCGTCGCTCAGCACCGAGCAATCGCAGATCTTTTTAAGGTCATGGAGTCTGAGTCGCCCTTGATCCAGCCGCCATTTTCAATTCGAAACACCAGGACTGCCGCCTTTGAAAAATTGCGCGATACGGTGGCGAAGAAAATCCATTCTCAAACCCGCCTTCAGGCGCGCGGGCGCGAGCATCACGGCTGGTTAGCTGTCGAATGCCTGAGTGTTCGGCCTGCCATTTGGATGATGCGGGTCATGGTAGCAAGCAACGTCTTGTGCCGCCGGGAAGGTAACTTCATCTACGTTCCCATAAATCCATCGACGGATCGCAATGGCGATCGGGTGGCCGGACTTTTGGCACGTGCTTATAGGGTGGCGAGTGCACAGGGAGTGTTCTGACGATCCAGCTTTGCGAGCCGTGCTTGAGCCGCGTAACTGTCGGCATTTAATCTGATCCAAGGCTCGTATGGAGGTCTGGCAAGATGTGTCGAAACATTAAGATGCTCTTCAACTTCGATCCACCCGTAACGCCAGATGAAATTCAAGCTGCGTCGCTGCAGTTCGTTCGAAAGATCAGCGGCTTCAATAAGCCGTCCAAGGCAAACGAAGAAGCGTTCTTCTCCGCGATTCAGGCAATCGCCGGTGTTTCGGCAAACCTCCTGAACTCTCTGGAGACGAATTCGCCCCCTAAGAACCGGGACGAAGAAGCGGCCCGGCTCAAAGCTCGCAGTGCGAAGAGGTTTGGCACTCCAAAAAATCCGGGTTAGCAACGATGACCGCTCTTCGGGTGCGCAAAGAAACGCTCCTCCGCGCCAAACGGTCCCGTCCGGTCCAAAACCGACGGGGCTTTAGCCCCTGAGGGAAAGCTCATGAAGCCTCAACCCATTGACGCGCACGATATAATTGAACTTAAGGGGATGAGGGATGCAGTCCGGCTCATCGCGGGCCTTCTATTGCTATAACCCCAGTTCTTTGAAGGCTTTGCGGGAATAACCATCGAAAATTGGGACATTTCGCTTTAGGTCCAACGCTAACTCCAATTTTCTGAAGACTTTGCGCAAAAAGTGACGGGGGAGGGGGTCTACAGTTTGTAAGCCTTCTTCACCAGGTTCACCGTCAGGTCCTGGGCCGTCTGGAAGGCCTCATCCTCATCGAGCCTGCCCTCGGCAACGAGCCGCGCGAGGAATGCACAATCGACCCTCCTCGCCACATCGTGCCGAGCCGGAATCGACAGGAACGCCCTGGTGTCGTCGTTGAACCCGACCGTGTTGTAGAACCCGGCCGTCTCCGTCGCCTCCTCCCGGAACCTCCTCATCCCCTCCGGCGAGTCATGGAACCACCACGGCGGCCCCAATCGCAGGCAAGGATAGTGCCCCGCGAGGGGGGCCAGCTCCCGCGAGTACGTCGACTCGTCCAGCGTGAACAAAATAAAAGTGAAATTCGGCTCGTTCCCGTACTTTGACAGCAGCGGCTGCAATCCGCGAACGTAATCCGTCGGTGAGGGAATATCCGCTCCCTTATCGCGTCCGAACTTCGCATACACCAGCGCGTTGTGGTTGCGGATCGAGCCCGGATGCAGCTGCATCGTCAGCCCATCTTCCACACTCATTCCGGCCATCTCGGTCAGCATCTGCGCCTGAAACAGCTGAACATCCCCGCACTGCGTCTTGCCGCTGTAGATACGCTCATACAGCGCCGTGGCCTCACTGAACGGCAGGTTCGCAGTCTGCGCCGTCAGGTGCCCATGATCCGTAGCCTTCGCTCCGTTCTCCTTGAAGAACGTCCGTCGGTTGCGAAGTGCATTCAGGTAGCCCTCGTAGTTCGAAACGTCCTCGTTCGCCACCTCGCCGAGCTTCGCCAGGTTCTCGCGGAAGCCACTGTACTCCGCGTCCACCACCGCATCCGGCCGGAACGTCGGAATCACGCGGCCTTTCCATCCGCTCTCGCGGATCTTCTTGTGTTGTGCGAGCGAGTCGATGGCAGTGTCCGTTGTTGCCAGTACCTCGATCCTGAAGCGGTCGAAGAGCGCACGGGGACGGAACTCAGGCGTGCGCAGGGCCTTATCGATGGTCTCGTAGAACTCATCAGCGTTCTTTGCGCTCAGTCGCTCCTTCAGACCGAAGAGCTTCTCGAAAGCGTAGTCGAGCCACAGTCGCGTCGGAGTTCCGCGGAAAAGGAAATAGTTCTTGGCGAAGATCCGCCAGACCTCGCGCGGATCGGCCTTCTGCATACCATCCGACTGCGGAATCCCGAGCGACTCCATGCTGATTCCCTGCGAATACAGCATGCGAAAGATGTAGTGATCCGGTTGGATGAAGAGCGCCGCAGGATCAGGAAAAGGCTCGTCGTCTGCAAACCATTGAGGATCCGTATGTCCATGCGGGCTGATGATCGGCAGGTTCGCTACAGACGCATATAACTTTGCCGCAACGGCGCGCGCCGCAGGCTCGGCAGGAAATAGCCTGTTCTCATCCAACATTGTTCACAACCTTTTTGCGCTCATCTCAAGCTCAATAGCACTTCGTTTGGACAGCGTACCAAATATCACGCCCCCTGTCTGACAGGTAGCCTGCACCTGTGCCCGTAACGTCGTGGGGGCCGTGGTCTACTGGACCTGAGAGCTAACCGTTGCCCTCGTACCTGGAGATCTGTTTGACCACTCTGCACACGCCTGCCGGCCTCACCACCGCTGAGTTTCTTCTGCGTGTCCATGAGTCAGCGCCACGCGTCGCTGTGTTCGACTGTGATGGAACGCTGTGGGGTCCGGACTCGGGTTCGGCGTTCATGCGATGGACGATCGACACCCGCTTGCTTTCGAAGGAAGCGATTGCATGGTTGAACGGGCGCTATGAGGGTTATAAGAACGGCCAGGTCTCGGAGCTCGCGATCTGTGGTGAGATGGTCCAGGTCTATCGAGGCATTCCGGAAGCGACGCTCCGCAATGCAGCAGCGGAGTTCTTCCGGGAGGTCATCGAGCCGCAGATCTTCCCGGAGATGTTGCAACTCGTTCGCGATCTGCAAGCGGCAGATGTCGACATCTGGGCAGTGAGTTCGACCTGTGACTGGGTGGTTGAAGAGGGAGTGAAGCGTTTCGGAATTCCGGCGAATCGCGTTCTCGCGGCGTGCGTAGAGTGTTCAAACGGCCTTGCGACCGACCGGTTGCGCGATGTGCCGACAGATGAGGGTAAGGTCGCATCGCTGGCTCGTATGGGCATCACCTCGCCGGATGCGGTCTTTGGCAACTCGGTGCACGACGCAGCAATGCTCTCCATCGCGCGGCATCCGTTCCCGGTGAATCCATCTCCGGAGCTGGCGGGCTACAGCGCGGAGCATGGTTGGGCTGTGTACTACCCCGAAGTTGTTCGTGGATGACAATTGAATGACAAGATGAGCACGGAAAGCGCTTTGTGGAACCCAAACGTGCACCCGGCGCGCGGCGCTCACCGTCTACACTGACAACGAGACGTGAAACGGTCAATTCGCAAACTTCCGTCGAGCCCCCCGTCCTCCACCAGGCCGCTTCGTTACGTGGTTGCCGCATTGATTCTTCGTGGCGATCATTCGCAGCGCGAGGTGCTGATCTGCCAGCGAAGCCCTGACAAGCCGATGGGGTTGAAGTGGGAGTTTCCGGGTGGCAAGGTCGAACCTGGAGAGAGTCCAGAGCAGGCGCTGGCGCGGGAGCTGGACGAGGAACTGGGCATCCGGGCGACGGTGGGCCAGGAGATCACTGCGATTCGTCACAACTACCGCAACGGCGGCGCGATCCATATTCAGTTCTTTGCGATCGAGAGCTTTGCGGGCGAGCTCCGCAATGTGGTGTTTCACGATATGCAGTGGAGCACCTTCGACCGCCTGCCTGAGTATGACTTTCTGGACGCAGACCAGACGCTGATTCGCGAGCTCGCCGAGGGCAAGCTGCTTTAGATTCCGCGGATCGCTCCGATGAGCATGACGACGGTGAGAATGGTCGCCAGCGCAGTCAGTGTCCACGCCACGATGTTGTAAGACATCTTGTTCCGCTTCGCACCCATGAGTGACTTCTTGTTCACCAGGATCAGCATGAACACGAGCACCGCAGGTAGCAGCACACCGTTGAGCACTTGCGAGAGCACGGCGAGCTTGGCGGGTGGCCTGTTGGAGAGAAGTATCACAGCAGCACCGACGACCAGGAGTCCGGTGTAGAGCCAATAGAAGACAGGCGCCTCGCGGAATTTTTTGCTGAGACCGCTTTCGAATCCGAGCGACTCGCAGACGGTATAAGCGGTGGAGAGCGGAAGGATGGACGCCGCAAAGATGGACGCATTCAACAGACCGAAGGCGAAGAGGACGGAGGCGTATTGGCCGCCCAGCGGCCGCAGAGACTGCGCGGCATCGGCGGCGTCGCGAATCTGGTGAATGTTGCCGACGAAAAGCGTTGCCGCACAAGCGATGACAATGAAGGCCGCGACGATGATGGAGAACACCGAGCCAAAAACGGCATCGATCTGAGCAAACTTCAGCTTCGACCGAGGCGATCCTTTGTCGACGACCGATGCCTGCAGATAAAACTGCTGCCACGGCGCTACTGTCGCGCCGATGAGGCCGACGGAGAGGTAGAGGTAGTCGGAGTTGCGAAGATCGCGCAGCCGCGGAAGCCGCAACGTGTCCTTGACCGCCGAGTTCCAGTTAGGATGCGCGAGCACTGCGGTGATGATGTACGCGATGTACAGGAAGCTAAGGAAGACGAAGAGCTTTTCGAGCTTTTTGTAGTCGCCGTAGACGACGAGTACCCAGACGAGCACAGCGACGACAGGAACCGAGATCCACTTGCTGATGTGAAAGAGCGCGGCGCTGGAGCTGACGCCGGCGAATTCGCTGACGACGTCGCCGAGGTTGCAGAGGACGAGCCCGAACATCAGCATGGCGGTGATGCGGAGGCCGAACTCTTCGCGGATGAGCTCGCTGAGGCCCTTGCCTGTGACGACGCCCATGCGCGCGGAGATCTCCTGCGCAAAGGCGAGCATAAGCGCCATGGGGATCATGGTCCAGAGCAGGGCGTAACCGAACTGCGCGCCGGCGGTGGCGTAGGTGTAGATGCCGCCAGCGTCGTTGTCGACATTGGCTGTAATGAAGCCGGGGCCGAGCACTGCGAGGATCAGCAGAATGCTGGTGCGCCAGCGTCTCCAGCGATTCATCGGCGGTCCTCCGGCGATTGGTTGGCTGCGGAGGCCAGGCCTTCACGCTGCACAAGGTCATAGAGACGCCGGGCCGGTGCTTCCAGGCTTGCGTCCTCTGCTACACGAACATTCTCTTTGATGTGCGCGGGGTTCTTCGAGGACACCAGGAGAATAGTGTTCGGGCACAGAACCAGCGCTGCTTTCAGCATAAGCGCTGCGAGCTGTTCGCGTCGCGCTAAATCGCGGCCGATGGCCTCGGACCAGCGATGGCAACGCGGGCGATCGGCGACCAGATTGTTGTGGAGCGCGTGTAAACGGTCTGTCAATGCGCGGTGGTGGATGTGGAAAGCAGCACCTTGTGGCTCAAGCGGATCGAGCACCGACCAGTCGTGCTGGACAACCTGACAGTATGCCGGGTGTTGGCGCAGCAGTGCGGGGATCTTCCTGCTCTCGCTGCCGACGCCGAAGCTGCCGATCATTTTTTGAGCAACGGCCTCGTCGAGCAAGCTGAGGAGTGCGTCGTCGCCGAGGTCATACGCTTCGGCTTCGTGGAGCAGCCAGATGTCGATGAAGCCGGTGCGGAGCGCGCGGAGGCTGTTTTCGAGCGAGGCGCGGGCCTCTTCGGCAGTGAAGCGGGACTTCTCCGCGAGCGCGGCGACGGTGCCTGCCGCTCGTACCAGGCGGCGCTTGAGCGCAGGAACGCGTTGCAGCACAGGTCCGACGATGCGCCGTGCCGCGCGCAGCATGCCGCCGCGTTTTGGCGGAGCGATCCCGTACTTTGTGGTGATGGTTATGTCGTCGTGGCGCGCATGGAACTCTCCGAGGCAGCTTTCGGCTTCGCCATAGCCATACATGGGCGCGACGTCGAAGTGACGGATGCCCGCCTCATACGCGGCTTCGAGCAGGCGCAGGCTTTGACGCCGGCCGAGCGCGCCCATGATGGACGAGCAGCCGTAACCGAGCCGAGTTGTCGCGCGGCCGCTGGATGCGAGCCTGATTTGTTCCACGATGCCTCCGCTTCACGCACTAGGTTACCGTCTGGTGTGATGCGCGTCACTGCCGGGCGAGACGATCTGCAAGGCGTATTGCGAGTGCGAGCACAGTATGGGTGGGGTTAGAGAAGCCCGAAGTTGGGAAGACTGCGCTGCTGCAGGTGTAGACGTTGCGTGTGCCGTGGAGAAGAAGATCGGGCGTGACGACGCCGTGGGTGGGCGCAGCGGCCATGCGCATGCCGCCCATGTGATGATTGCTGTCGTCGCAGCGGTCGAGGAAGGCAGGATCGTTGTTGACAAGTGTGGGGTCGGGTTGGAATCCGACGATGCCCGCGAGAGACTGCGCGGCGGTTTTGGCGAAGGTGCGGATCGTTTGCAGCTCTAGCGCGGAGATGCGCCAGTCGAGGCGAGAGCGGAAGAGGCCGAGCGAGTCGCGTTCGGTAGAGAGCGTGATGGAACTGTCGCTGTCAGGGCGCTGCTCGCAGTGGACGCGCAGGCGGATCTCGGCAGAGGCAGGGTTGTAGATGCGATGGCGCCGTGCGTAGCGCGCAGTCTGGCGAAGGAGCAACGGAGCCTGACGGGCGGAGCGAAGGATGTCGGCTGGCTGGAGTTCGCTGAAGCGGCCGCGCAGCAGGTGTTTCGCAGTGGTCTTGGTTGCGGCGAGGGCTTCGTCGACGTCGCTGGAAAAGCTCATGGTGGCGGCGCAATTGAGGACGCGGGCGCGGCGTTGCTCCTCTGGGCAGAGGCGGAGTTTGGGGTGGTACTTGAAGCCGCGGAGAAAGATGTTGTCGAAGAGTTCGGCGAACTGGCGGCGGTTGCGGGGGATGACGCGCGCGGCGTTGGCGTCGACGTGGTCCTGGAAGTGGCGGCCGAGGAGGTTGGAGCGATTCCAGGGAAGATCGCCGGCGCGGGGCTGCAGGAAGAAACGGATGCACTCGATGGTGCCCATGCAGAAGACGAAGTGATCGGCGTGAACGAGGACTTCGCTTCCCTGCTGGGTGCGGACGCGGAGAGAGCGGACAGTTTCGCCGTCCATGAGAAGCTCGACGGCGTTGGCGTGCAGCCAGATCTGGAGGTTGTCGCTGGTCTCGAGGGTCTTGGCGTGCAGGCGCGCGAAGTTGGGCTCAGGGCACCAGCGCGTCAGATAGGACTGCAGATCGGGGAAGGACGGTTCGGAGAGGCCGAGGGACTTCCAGACGTCCGGGTCGTTCCGAAGTACGCCGCCGAGGCCTTCGAAATCGAGTGCGCGCCGGTAGAAGGGCTCGAGGTCGACGTGGGAGAGGGGCCAGCCGCTGGCTGGGATCCAATCGCGGAGCTCGAAGTCTTCGGAGTTGAGCTCGAGGATCTGGCCGCCCCAGCGAGTTGTTGTTCCGCCGTGTGCGCGGAAGCGGCCGGTGTGAATGCCGCGATGTGTGTGGCCGACGACCTCGCTGCGATACGGCTCTTGG
This sequence comes from Acidobacteriaceae bacterium, assembly GCA_035605855.1. Lineage (GTDB taxonomy): Bacteria > Acidobacteriota > Terriglobia > Terriglobales > Acidobacteriaceae > Granulicella. Next base: position 27,761 of record DATNGO010000002.1, read on the forward strand.
GCTGCGTCTTCAATGTCGCGACCACCGCCTTCGAGGACCATGACGCTTTTGCCTTGCCTCGAGAGCTCGACGGCGAGGCAGATGCCGGCCGCACCGGCGCCGACGATGCAGATCTGCGGGCGATGGTCCGGCGAAGGTTTGTCGCCAAGAAAATCGCGGATCATCGCGTGGCCTCGTTTGCGGCGAGGATTTCGCGCAGCCGAGCGACAATCGCGGCGACCTGTGCATCGTTGTGATAGCCACTGCTCTCGGCACGGCGGCGGCCGGCGGCGGCGATCCGTGCGCGTCCGGCTTCGTCGGGGAGGAAGCGGCGGATTTTGGCCACGCACTCGTCAATGCCTTCGAAGAAGACGGCTTCTTCGTCTTCAACGAAGCGCGCGAGGTGTCCGGGCGAACGCTCGGCGAGAAGGAAGCCTTCGCAGGCGGCGATCTCGAAGCTCTTGTGTACGAACTCGTCGTGGTTGGAATGGGTGAGGAAGCTGAGGTTGATCTTCGAGCGCCAGATGCCTTCACGGTAGGCCTCGCGAAAGAGTTCGCCATGACCGCGGTAGATCGCCGCCGTAGCCTCGGGCCCAAGAGCCTTCTTCCAGACGAGGCCGCCAGAAACGACGACGGGGAGACCAAATTCCTTCCAGAGACGCGTGAGGAAGTTCGCGCGATCGTCGTAGGGCGTGCCTATGAAGGAGACGCCGCGGTCGCGGTCCTTGTCGCTCCAGCCGGCGGGCGGAGGAAAGTGAATGGTCGGCTCGTAGGCAGTTTGAATCTTCAGGACATTGCGTGCGCCGTGCTCGCGGTATTCGATGACGTTCTTGTCCCGCTGCACGACGTGGAGGTCGAAGTGAGTGAGATCTTTTTTATAGAGGCGCCAGCCGGGATCGCCGCGCACGCCAAAGACGTTGTCGATCATGTAGCTGGCGCTGACAATTCCCATGCGGCGCAACCTGGTCAGAGTGTTCGGCTGGAGCGAGAGCAGCTTGTCGGCCCAGAAGATGTCGGGGCGCTCGCGCTCCGCGATTGTGAGGATGGCGCGATTGAGGCGTGTGACCCAAGGGCCGACCTGTGCGCGATGAACGATCTTTCTCAGGATTGAATTTGACGGCTCGTACTCGTATGCGTTCAGGCGGACGACGTGATGGCCTTGCCGTTCCAGCGCCCAGAGCCGGTAGAGCGAGGAGTCGTTGGGCGAGAGGCCTGCGGCGTAGAGGATCTTGAGCGGGCGTTCTGATTGCTGGTTTGGGGCCATGCCGCGATCAGCCCTCACGCAGCTGCGCGATGACCTGCTCGGCGTGAATGACGCCGGCGACGTGGCGCGTGGTATTGATCACGGGCAGCGAGCGCAGGTTGTACTTGTCGAAGAGTTCGGCAACCTCGGCGTCCCGGGCGTGCAGACCGCAGGAGACAATGTGGCCTTCAGAAAGAGAAGAAAGCTTTGTGTCCGGCTGCGCAAGGAGCAGTCGAGGCAGCATGACGACGCCGTCGAGCCGATTCTCGTCGTCGAGGAGATAGATCTCCGAGATGGTATCGGGGTCACCTTCGAACTGGCGGAGCGCGTCGACGGCCTCGGCGACGGTGGTGTCGCGCGAGATGCTGATGAAGTCGGTGGTCATGCGGCCGGCGGCTGATTCAGCGGAGAACTCGAGCAGTTCCTCGACGTCCTGGCGTTCTTCGGGCTCCATCTCCTCGAGGATCTTTTCGGACTCCTCCTCACTGAGTTCGGCGAGCACATCGGCGGCGGCGCCAGGATCCATCTCCTCGATGATGTCGGCAGCACGCTCGGAGTCAATGCGCTGAAGGAGTTCCTTCTGAAGCCTCGGCACGATCTCTTCGAGCGCCTCGGCGGCGGTCTCTTCCGGAAGGCTGTTGAAAACGGCCTCGCGCTCGGCGGGTGCGAGGTCTTCAAGGATGTCGGCGATGTCAGACGGATGCAGCTTGGCGAGGCGTTCCTGGCCGATCTTGAGGCGGACGCGTCGCGCGGGATCGCGGTCGATGAGGTCGACGCAGCTCCACGGAATGAGGCGCGACGGAATGTTGTTGACTATGCCCTCGACGGCGCCTCCGGGCAGCCCCTTCAGCAGCCGGCGTGCAGCGCCGCGGAGCCCGATCTCGACGTCCTGAATGAGCAGAGTGGTGGCGTGACCGGTTGGGCCGTCCTCAGCCCAGGCGAGGTTAACGTCGTTGACGCGCACCACTTTGCGACCGTCAACGTCGATGATCTGTTGATCGAGCAGGTCGCGCTCCAGGAGGAGCGTATCGCTGAGACTGGGGACCCGGTGGGGCGCGGCTGTGGTGCGCAGCCGCTTGTCGGAAGCGTTGGGCCTTTCGAGATCCGCGACGGCGACCATGGAGCGGTGAGCTTTGCCACCCTTCGAAAGCAACAAGCCGGATACGCGATTGCTGTCCTTGCCGACATCGACCGCCAGCTCCTGGATACGGCCCAGGCTGTGACCGGAGGCATCCACGACCTGCATGCCGACAAGCATGGCCACAGTAGTCGGATTGGTCGTGGCGGTTTCCATGGTTCTTCCCTAACCTTAACCCATCCTGCAGCCAGCCGCACGGTACGAAGGCGCACGCAGTGTATCGGATGCTACGGTGCAGCAAACAGCCATCGCCGGGGCGATGGCTGCGCGGGGGTTACGGTTGAGGCGCTACTTGGTGAAGTCGACCGTGGGCGCCTGATTGTTCGCCGGATTGCCCTTGAAGTACTCGTTGCGAACCGGAAACTTCGAGCCTGCCCAGATGCTGTTCGGGAACTGCTGGACGTAGGTGTTGTAGTCCTGCAGCGACAGGTTGTACCGGCGGCGGGCGACTGCGATTCGATTCTCCGTTCCCGCCAGCTCGTCCTCCAGGCGCATGAACTGGTCGTTGCCCTTGAGGTTGGGGTACTCCTCCTGCAACCGGAACAGCGGACCCAGCGCTACGTCCAGCCGCTGGTTAGCACTGATGCTGCTGGCACGATCGGATGAGGCCGCGAGGACACCGGCGCGGGCGTTGGCGATGTTCGTGAGGATGGTCTCTTCCTCCTTGACGTAGCCCTTCACGCTGGCGACAAGGTTCGGGATGAGGTCGAGCCGCCGCTGCTGCTGCACATCGACCTCCGAGTACGCGCTGTTGATCTGCTGGTTCAATGCCACCATGTGGTTGCGCGAGGTAATGTAGCTGCCGGCTCCCAGCAGGACCACGACCACCACCAGACCCACCACTCCAAGTGCTACCCAGGCACCTTTCATCATTCTTCCTTTCGTGCGAGTCGAGCTCGCCTTGAGCTTACTTGAACTACCAGTCCCCGCTGGCCCCGCCCCCGCCGGAACCGCCGCCAAATCCACCGCCGAAGTCGCCGCCGCCGCCGCCACCGCCGCCACCAAAGCCGCCGGAACCGCCGCCCCATCCTCCGCGACGGCCGCCTCCCATCATGTTGCCGAGAATAAACCACGGCAGCCAACCCCCGCCGCCGCGACGGCCTCCGCGGAAGATGAAGAAGATGATGACGAAGAAGACGATGATGCCCAGCCAGTCCTTACGACCACGCTGGGGCACAGGCTGGCGGACGGGCTGCTGAAGCGGCGCGAGCGTGACGTTTGCGTCGGCTGCAATGACTTTGGCGATCTGCTGTTGGCCCTCCAGCAGGCCTTGTCCGTACTCGCCGCGCTGCAGCCAGGGGACCATAGTGCGGCCGATGTCACCAACTTTGGCGTCGTTGAGAATGCCTTCGAGGCCATAACCCACCTCGATGCGACGCTTGCGATCGTTGATCGCGAGAATCAAGAGGACGCCGCGGTCGGTCCCCTTGGGGCCAACCTTCCACTTGTCCTCAAGCCCGGTGGCAAACTCCTCAATGCTTACGCCATCGAGCGAGTGAATCGTAACCACAACGATGGTAGCGTGGGCCTGTTGATAGACCTCGCTGCTGAGCTGTTCCATCTGCTGCTTCGAGCCGGCGTCGATGACACCAGCGAAGTCCTGCACGTAGCTGGTGGGCATCGGCAGCTGGCTGACCGATTCGGCGCGCGCGCAGAGGCATCCGATTGCAACGATGACCAGGATGAGGACAGCGCAGCGCCGAAGAGCTCTCACACGGCTATCCTACGCTGTGCGCAAGAGAAAGCCCCTGCAGGATCAAGGCAGGGGCTTTGCAATCTGTGATGGATGCTTTTTGACTTACAGCTTCTTCTTCAGGTCATACGCCATGTTCTTGTGTGCGGCCACAACGCTTTTGCCCTGCTCGACGGTGACCTTGAACTTCGCATCCTTGGTGTCCTCTACCTCTTTCGTGAAGGCGTCAAGATCCTTCGAGTGGTCGCTGACCATGTCGGAAATGTACTCCTTATCAAAATCAGCACCAGACATGCTGTTCAGTTTGTCGTACTCCTTCTGACCGTCTTCGCTGAGGCCGGAAGGCTGTGTGATTCCCCATTCGTCGGCGTAGGGTTTCATCTTTGCGCCGAGCTTTGTGTGGTCGGTGACCATGCGACGGCCAAAGGCCTTGACCGCGGGATTCGTCGCCTTCTGTTCGGCGAGCTTACCGAGTTGAATCTCGTCATAGTTGCCCTTTGAGGCCTCGGTCAGGAACTTCTTGTCGTCATCGGTAGCCTGCGCCTTCGCTCTGGGTGTGAACATCATTGCCGCTGAGCCGATTGCCAGGCAGCACATCAGGTAAGTAGCCCTTTTCATCGTTGTCTCCATACGCGGCCCTGCCGCGCGTCAGTAAATGACGTACGGTTTTTGAGAGGCCGGGGACTGGCGGCGCGTTGCATCGCAATTCGCAACAGCTATCGATATGCTTTATATATTCGGAGACTTATGCAGAGCACAGCCATGACAAAGCCACCCGTTGCCGAACGCGAACCCCACACAACGCGGATTCACTCGGCCGAGCTCCACGACGACTACGCCTGGATGCGGGATAAGGATAGTCCGCGCGTTCTGGAGTACCTGAAAGCGGAGAACGCGTACACGAGAGAGATGATGGCGGGGACCGAGGAGTTGCAGAAGCAGCTGTATGACGAGATTCTGTCGCACATCAAAGAGGACGATGTCTCGGTGCCATACCGCGATGGCGCGTGGGAGTACCTGATGCGGACAGAGAAAGGGTTACAGTATCCGCGCTACTGCAGGAGGCCCGCGGGTTCAGCGCCGAGCCTGAACTCGACCGAGCTGACACCGGGCGAGACCGCGATTCTCGACGTGAATAAGTTGGCCGAAGGGCAACCGTTCATGGCGATCGGCGACAGCTCGGTGAGCCCGGACGGGCGGCTGCTGGCCTACACGACGGACAACACCGGCTTTCGCCAGTACACGCTGCACATCAAGGACCTGGCGACCGGAGAGGTTTTCGCCGACACAGCGGAGCGTGTCGGCTCGCTGGCCTGGGCGGCGGATTCGAAGACACTGTTCTACTCAACGGAAGATGAGCAGACGAAGCGGCAGGACCGCCTGTTCCGGCATCGACTGGGCGATGCGGCGAGCAGCGATGTTGAGGTCTTTCACGAGCCGGACGAGCGGTTCAACCTGGGTGTGGGGCGAACGCGTGATCGCAAGTATCTGCTGTTGCAGATAAGCAGCCATACGACCAGTGAAAGCTGGTTTCTGGCCAGTTCGACGCCGGAGGAAGAGTTCAAGCTCATCGCTTCGCGCGTGGACGATGAGGAGTATTACGTCGATCATCGCGACGGATTCTTCTACATTCGCTCCAATTGGGATGCAGAACAGTTCAAGCTGATGCGTGCCCCTGTTTCGGCGGCCAATCGCGAGCAGTGGGAAGAACTTCTGCCGGAGCAGAAGGACGCGCCGTTCGAGGATTTCGATCTCTTCCAGAGCTTTCTCGTTGCAGGGTATCGCGAGCGCGGACTGCCGGTGCTGCGAGTGATGTCGCTCAGCGCCGAGGGTCGTCCTACGGAGCCGCGTGACATTCGGTTCCCCGACCCGGCGTACACCGCGTTCAGCGAGATCAATCGAGATTTCAACGCGACGCAATTTCGCTACGCGTACCAGTCGCTCGTACGGCCGTCCTCGGTCTTTCTTTATGACGTGGCAACTGGCGAGTCGATGTTGCTGAAGCAGCAGGAGGTTCCGGGCGGATTTGATGCGTCGCACTATGAGTCGGAACGGCTGTGGTTCCGAGCGCACGATGGGACGGAGGTGCCGGTGTCGCTGGTCTGCCGGCGCGATGCGTTCCAGAGGAACTGCGAGAGTCCGCTCTACGTGTATGGCTACGGAAGCTACGGCTATCCGCTACCGCTCGGGTTCTCCGCATCGCGGCTCGCGCTGCTCGACCGCGGCGTCGTTGTAGCGTATGCGCATGTGCGAGGAGGTGGAGAGCTCGGGGACCCGTGGCATGATGCCGGCAAGATGATGCTGAAGCGGAACACTTTTGCAGATTTCATCGAGGCCGTCGAATTTTTGGTACGCGAGGGATATGGGGATCCGGCGCGAGTTGCGATCGAAGGCGGGAGTGCCGGGGGATTGCTGATGGGTACCGTCGTGAACGATGCGCTGTCGGATGGGAAGCCGAAACTTTTCCGTGCGGTTCTCTCGCACGTTCCGTTTGTTGATGTGATGAACACGATGCTGGATGCTTCGTTGCCGCTAACGGTCGGCGAATACGAGGAGTGGGGCAATCCGAATGAGCCGGTGGCATTCGAGTACATGCGCAGTTATTCGCCCTACGAGAATCTGCGCCAGGGTGCGTATCCGGCAATGCTGGTGAAGACGAGCCTCAATGACTCGCAGGTGATGTACTGGGAGCCGGCGAAGTATGTGGCGAAGCTACGCACTCTGAAGACGAACGATGCGCCGTTGCTGCTGCACATCAATATGGATGCGGGTCACGGCGGCGCGTCAGGACGGTATGACTACCTGAAGGAGATCGCGTTCGACGACGCGTTCCTCCTGCGCGAGCTGGGTGCGGTCAACAAGGTGGGCAACTAGCGTTCGACCTCTTCGGGAAGCCCGCCATCGCCTTCACCCGGCGCGAGGAAGAGGTTTGTCTCGAGGCCGTGCTGGCGAGTGTAGAGATCGAAGTAGCGGCCGCCGACTGCGTAGAGCTCCTCGTGGGTGCCGCGCTCGATGATCCGGCCCTCTTCGACCACGAGAATCTGGTCCGCGCGGCGGATTGTTGACAGGCGATGCGCTATGACGAAGGTGGTGCGGCCCTGCATCAGGTAACTGAGGCCGTGCTGGATCATCGCTTCACTCTCGGAGTCGAGTGAACTTGTGGCCTCATCGAGAATGAGGATGCGCGGGTCAGCGAGGATGGCGCGCGCGATGGAGAGTCGCTGGCGCTGGCCGCCGGAGAGCTTTACGCCGCGTTCGCCTACAACGGTCTCGTAGCCTTCGGAGAAGCGCTCTGCGAACTCGTCGACGCGAGCGATTCTGCAGGCTTCGAGGAACTGCTCTTCGGTGGCGCTGGGGCGTGAAAACATGACGTTTTCGCGGATCGTGCCGTCGAAAAGGAATGTTTCCTGCAGGACGACACCGAGTTGGCGCCGGTAACTGCTGAGACGAATTGTTGCGAGATCTTTCCCGTCAATCAGCACCTCGCCACTCTGCGCAGTGTGAAATCCGCAGACGAGGCTGATAATGGTTGACTTGCCCGAGCCACTGGAGCCGACGAGCGCCGTGACGGTACCGGGCTTCGAGTGGAAGCTGACGCCGTGCAGCACGGGCTTGTCAGCGACGTAGGCGAAGCTCACGTTTTCGAACCGCACATCGCCCTGCAGCACTTCCACATCCTGGATGCGACGCGGGTCTGCATCTTCGGCCTTTTCACTCATGACCTCGCGTGTGCGGTCGAGGCCGGCCATCGCTTCCGTCAACTGCGTTCCGATGGCGACCAGTTGCACCAGCGGTGCTGTCATGAAGGCGAGGAACATTACGTACGAGAAGTAGGCGCCGGGAGTCAGCTTGCCAGCGGCGTTCAGGTGCGCGCCCATCCACATGACCACTGCGCCGACGATGCCGAGAATGACGGTCGAGGAGAGCGTCATCAGTGACTGGGCGGTGAGCGAACTGATGACGTTGTTGAGCAGCCGTGCGACGCCGCCGGCGAAGACGTTCGCTTCGCTGCTCTCCGCGTGATAACCCTTGACGACACGGACTCCACCGAGCGATTCGGTCAGGCGTCCGGTAACCTCGGCGTTGATCTTGGCACGCTCGCGAAAGATGGGACGGATGGTCTTGAAGGCGCGCTGCAGCACGAGCGCGAAGGCGGCCATGATGACGAAGGTCAGCAGCGTCATGCTGACACTGACATGCACCAGGTACACGAACGCGAGTATTGCTGTGAGTATTCCCCCAACGAAGTCCACGACGCCGGTGCCGATAACGTTGCGAATGCCTTCGACGTCGGTCATGATGCGGGCGACGAGCGTGCCGGTGCGGTTTTCGTCGTAGAACGCGACGGGCAGACGGCCAACGTGCTCCTGCACCTGCTTGCGGAGCTCGGCGATCATGCGCTGGCCTGACTTCGACAGCAGCTGCGTTAGCGAATAAGAGGTGAGGCCCTGGATGACGGTCGCAGCGAGCACCGCGCAGACGATCAAAGGCAGCAGGTGCATCTGATGCTTGATGAAGACGACGTCGATCAGCGGTTTGAATGATGCTGGGAGCACCAGCGCGCAGGTGCGGTTGATCACCATGAGCACGAAGCAACCGGCCATTAGCCAGCGCCGCGGCTTCACAAGTGTCCAGATCTCGGGCCAGATATCGCGGAGCTTTACTTTCGGCCGCTTGGCCGTCAGGTCAGCGCCGATCGCCTTGCCGGTGTTTCGCGACGGCCGGTCGGCCGCCTTTATCCCGCCACCACCGATACCTCCGTGCCCAAAGCCACCCATGCGTGGTGACAGTGTAGCGTTACGAGGGCGGATTTATCCGCAACAATCGCTCTAGGCCGTGCGCGAACGGCGTGCCGCAATGAAGCTGCGCACACAAAGCGCGGTCAAGATAAGACAGACGAGCGACATCACGGCCTGCTCCTGCACGGCCGCGGGGTGTGTGAGTGGACCGCCGCGGGCGGCCATCCATTCCTTGATCGCCATGAATCCCGGAAAGAGAAATCCAAGCAGTGCGATGGTGACCGCAATGTGCATCCAGAGCATGCGGCGGCGGGCGTTTTCAGTGACAGCGAGGGCGCCGAAGATGATCAGTGCCAAACCGAACCATGCCGGAATCAGCGCGGTCGGGTGCGCGCTGCCTGTCGCGACGAAATAACCGGCACCAATCAATCCCAGCAGTACACCAAATCCAATGGTCAGCTTTGCCAATATCTCCTCCTATGCGGCGGCAGCCTGCTTTACCTGTTCAAGAACCGCCGGGACGGTCCAATCGTTGGTAGGGTAAAACGCGATCACCTTGCCGTCCTTGCCGATGAGGACGGTGGCGAGCGAGTGCTGCAGAGTTCCCTTTTCGCCGGGCGTGACGCCGACGTCAAAGAATTGTTCCATCTTCGGAAGCTCCTTTTCGCTCGGCGCGGCAAACTCCCAGTGGTCGAAGGTCTCCTTCGAATACTTGCCGGTGTACGCTCCGCCGTAACTCTTGAGAACCTTCGGCGTGTCGTACGTGGGGTCGAAGCTGACGCTGATCAGATGCGTATCTTTATACAGCTTCGGATCCGCTGCGAGCTCCTGGTCGATCTGCGCGAAGTTGCGGCTCATGCGCGGGCAGTAGTCCGCCAGCGGACAGCGCGTGTAAATGAAGGTCATCAAAAGCACCTTGCCACGATACTGCTTGAGGTCGATCTTCCGGTCGGACTGATTCAGTAGAGTGAAGTCCGGAACTTCATCTCCGGGCGTGGGGAGGTGATACTGCACTGCCTGGACGTAGTCGGGCTTTGCCTGTGCGATCACAACGATCTCACTCAGACGCAAATTTACAGGACCTTGGGGACTGGGGTCGGCGAGGACAGTCGCGATAATTTTGTCGCCGGGATGAAGTTCGGAGAGCGCGGAACGATCTGTGACCGGGTACGGCATTGTCATGGCTTCCATGAGTCCCGGGATTGCTCCATGCTGAAGCGTGACCTGTCCATCGTTTGCGTCGACGCGCACGACTGTTCCACGGATCGGATACTGCTTTGTAGAGCTGGCAGTGGCCGGCGCGGAGGTGCGGTGGCATCCGGAGAGACCAACCATGGAGCTTCCGCATAAGAGGGCGGTCAATATCAGGATCAGGGCCGAAGGCCTTCTTTCTAAATATCGCTTCACAACATTGATGATAGTCGCGTGCTAGCATCTAGGTTTTGCTGCGCTTCAACAGGGTCGACCGGGTGCGGCGGCCACTGCGGGGAGGCGCGGCCCACGCTGTCGCTATAGCCCCGCCTTCCGCGCACCTTCAGCCGCCAGACTTCGCGCGCCGCCTGAGCCGTGCAGCCGCCTGGAGCCGTGCATTTGCCAGACGAAGTTCATTCCAACGGGCCGTCAACGCCTTGGCTTGCCACGGATTTTCTCCTGGCGGGACTGGGTACGGTGCTGCTGGGTCCGCTGCTGCCTTCGGTGGCGCATGCGTGGCAGCTTACAGATGCGCAAAGCGGACTCTTATTGCTGGCGAAGTTCGTTGGAGCATTTCTTGGTGGGGTCACCGTCCCGCGGCGGCTTGGTGTGGGCATCTTTGTGGGATCACTGCTGGCTTTTGCGGGGTTCGCCGCATTTGCGCTGTCGAACTCCCTTCTGCCGGGTTGTATCGCCCTGTTTCTCAGTGGGATCGGGCTGGGACAGATTATTGCGTCGACCAACATCCTTACGGGCCGACGCTATCGCACCCATACAGGCTCGGCACTGGCATCACTCAATTTCTTCTGGAGCCTGGGTGCGGTTATCACCGGGGTTCTGGTCGCGGCTTTTATCCCGCGTTACGGGTTGCGTAACCCGCTCCTGTACTTTGCGGCGCTCTATCTATTCAGCGGTATGGGCGGCCTGTTTCGACATGCGAGTTCAGCCGGCGAAGCCCAGGGTGAATCTGAACCGGTGCAATCGCTCGGGGCTCGCAGCATCGCCTTTTTTGCCCTTCTGCTCTTCTTGTATGGAGGGCTGGAGACCTGCCTGACTGCGTGGATCACGACGTTCACTGTCCGCTTCTCCGATCTGCGGTTGCTGGGTGGACAGTCGGGCGTCGTGTTGCTGTGGGCTTCGCTGACAGGTGGCCGCGCGCTGGCCTCCATCGCGCTGCGCCATATCAGCGAACTGACAATGCAACGAGCGGGCCTCCTGCTGGCGGGCGCCGTGATTGCTGTTCTCTCCTGGGCTCACCGCGGCTGGACGCTGTCTTCCTGCTGCATCCTGCTGGGACTTGGCGTGGCTCCGTTCTTCCCGGCGACATTCGCACTCCTTATGCGCCAGCGACCTCCAGCGAGGACTGCGGGGTTCATCCTCGCTGTTTCCGGCCTGGGGGCCGCACTCTTCCCGTGGATGATGGGCGTGATTTCGACGCAGACCGGGTCGCTCAGAATTGCGATGGTTGTTCCCTGGACACTTGCTGTTCTGCTGCTTCTTCTTAGCCTTGTATTCCGCTCAACGACCTCGTTTTCCACCTCACGTAAAGGCGAAGGTTCGGTGAAACTCGGCGTATAAAGGGTAGAGGTTCAAGCCGGTAGAATGCCATGCCAAACCCTGTAACCGAGCCCTACCTGCTGGACGCGCTTGCCCGCGGAGTGGGGGTTGTGCTCCCGAACCGTCGAGCTGCGCGAACACTCCGCCAGGCGTTCAACGAGCGCCAGCGCGCCGCCGGACTGAGGGCATGGGACGCGGCTCCCGTGCTCGCATGGGCGGACTGGACACAGGGACTCTGGTCGGGTCTTGCGGTTCAGGGTCATGAGCTTCGACTGCTGCTGAATCCGGCCCAGGAGCACCGTCTTTGGCGCGAAATCATCGAAGCCTCATTGACCGGACGCACGCTGAGTTCGCCGGACGCGCTTGCAGAGATGGCCCGGTCAGCGTGGTCACTGGCCGCCTCTCATCGCGCGACGGCGCGCATCCGGGCGACCGCGACCACCTTTGACGCCCGGGCCTTCGCGCGGTGGGCAGAGAGCTTCAGGAAGATCTGCGTGTCGGAGAGTTACCTCGCGTCCGCCGAAGTTGAAGAGGCTCTCCGCGCGCACGCGGGCTCGGGTGTTCTGCAGTTGGAATATCCTGTCGTCCTCGCGGGATTCGAAGAGTTCACGCCGGCGCAATCTGCGCTGATTGAGGCGTTACGGATAAACGGAGGGCAGATAACGGAAGCTACACTCGAGTCTTCGGAGCCGCCGCATTCTTCACGCGTGGGTACAACCGTCCCGACTCTGCGTGACGAAGTTGTCTTCGCGGCGCGGTGGCTTCAGCAGTTGTTTGCCGATCGCGCCCCCGATTCCGCCCCGCCGCGCATCGCCGTGTTACTTCCGCAGCCGGAGGAGCGCCGCGCCGAGTTGGAGTCTGTCTTCCGCGAGATTCTTGCGCCCGAATTGCAACCGATTGAAGCCGACAACTCGGCCGCGCCGTGGGAGTTCAGCGCAGGCGCATCCCTGCTTGCGCAACCGATGATTTCGGATGCCCTCGCGATTTTGCGATTCGCACAGGGACCGCTGCCGATCGAACGTCTGGGAGCACTTCTTCGATCACCATTTATCGGCGTCAGCTCGGAGCATCCGGCAGCGGCTCGCTTTGATGCAAATGTTCTGCGGCGCGCACCGTATCTCCTTCCGGAAGTTGACCTTGATGGGCTTAGCCGTCTCATTCGCCAGCAGTCCCGCTTGACCAGGACTTCGGCGTTTGCCCCCACCTGGCTAAAGGCGTTTGACGATGTCCGCGCTGCCAGGCTTAAGACATCTGCTTTCCGCAGCTATGCCGAATGGTCAGATGTAATGCGCGAGCTTTTGCGAGCGGTCAACTGGCCCGGCGACAGAGCACCAACAGCATTCGAGTTTTCCACGGCGAGCGAATGGGACTCGACACTGGATCTGCTGGCGACGCTGGACTTCCGCGGCACACGTGTAAACCTTGCAACAGCATCGAAGACACTCGACCAGCTGCTGCATTCCGCGCGTGTGAGGCCGCCGGCTGCGGACGCGCCGATTCAGATCATGCATCCCGAAGAGGCAGAGGGGTCCATCTTCGACGCGGTTGTACTTCTGCACGCAACGGACGAGGCGTGGCCTGAAGCAGCGCACCTCAATCCACTGCTCGGTTGGCCACTCCAACAGGAGCTGGGACTTCCCGGCGCGGATGCATCCCGGGAAGCCGACAATGCAACGATGCGGGCGGAGTCGCTCCTGCGTCGCACCTCAAAGCTGCTGGTCCTCAGTGCCAGAGCCGATGAGCGCGGACCGTTGCGACAGTCGCCTCTTCTACGGCAGCTCAACATTCCCACGGTTCCGTCTGAGGATCTCGTGCAGCCCGTCACATCCGCGCTCGTTGTCGAGGAGGAGATCGTTCCCGATGATGTGACGCTCCCGCCGCTTCCCTCGCCCGATCTTCGCGGTGGAGCAAGTGTGCTGAAGCTGCAGGCTGCATGTGGCTTTCTCGCGTTTGCCGAGATGCGACTGCACTCTGCGACGGTGGATCCTTGCGAGCTTGGCATGGATGCGATCGAGCGTGGCAACCTTGTTCATCGTGCACTGGAAAGTTTCTGGAGTGTCACGCAGTCTCAGGCCGAACTCCGCTCCCTCACTGCTGACGAGCGTTATCGCCGCCTCTCGAACGCGATCGATTCGGCGTTCGCCAGGCTCTCATCGCCTTCACCGGGTTGGGGCGCGGCTTACATCGGGCTCCAGCGCGAGCGCTTGCGGCGACTGCTCCAGAAGTGGCTCGATGTGGAACTGCAGCGTGGCCCGTTTACTGTACGGCAGCGCGAAGAACGCACTGCCATTCCCATCGGTCCGTTGAGCCTGAAGGTTCAACCTGATCGCATTGATGAGGTGGAGGGCGGTATCGTGCTGGTTGATTACAAGACAGGCCTTCGCGCGCATTCTTCGAACTGGCTTGGCAATCGGCCCGATGATCCGCAGCTTCCTTTGTATGCGCTTCTGGCAGAACAGAATGAGCTCCAGGCGCTGCTATTCGGTCGCGTTCGCCCTGGATCGGAGATGAAGTGGCAGGGTCTTGCCGCGAACCAGAGCATCCTTCCCACCCAAAAGCGACAAGTGATCGTTGATCTCGAGCTTCGCCGAAGCGAATGGAACACCGTCCTGACGGCGCTTGCGGAGGACTTCGCCGCAGGTCGCGCCGACGTGGACCCGAAGAGTGTCGCGGTGAACTGCAACGGCTGCCCTCAGCGACTGCTCTGCCGCATTGATCCGACAACATTTATGGGCTCTGCGATCGACGATGCGGAAGGCGAGGAGGAGACCGATGTCTGAGCTCCTTCACTTCCCGCTCCCGGAGCCCTCGATTCCAACAACGGACGCGGATATCCAGCCACCGGATCATGCGGCACGCGATCGCGCGCTGGACGTGCGACTCTCGGCGATCGTCGAAGCTCCCGCAGGCTCCGGAAAAACGGGCCTGTTGCTGCAGCGGTACCTCAAGCTGCTCGCAAAAGGCGGCGTCTCGCAACCGGAAGAGATCCTGGCAATTACCTTCACGCGCAAGGCGACAGCCGAGCTGCGCGAACGCGTCCTCGAGCAGCTTCATACGGCAGCTTCAGGCCGTTCCCTCGCACCAGACGCGAGCAGCTTTGAGCGTGAGACGCGAGCGCTCGCCGAGGCCGTCCTCACTGTCGATACCCGATTCGGATGGCGCCTCCTCGAACAACCACAGCGGCTGCGGATTCGAACCATTGACGCGCTGTGCGCCGAGATCGCGCGGACGCTCCCGCTGCTCTCCGGCTCCGGCGCGAGCCAGCCCGTCGAGTCAGCAGAGTCGCTTCATCGTGAGGCCGCGCGCCGCACTCTGCTTGAGCTCGGGGGTGCGGACCCCATCTTGAACGATGCTCTGCAGACCGTTCTGCTCCATCGCGATGGCAACCTCAATGATTGCGAAACGCTTCTTGCGCGCATGCTGGAGCAGCGTCAGCAGTGGGGCGAACTTGTTCCCCTCGACACGGAGTCACTGACAGACGAACACCTCGACGCAGAGGTTCGTCCGCGTCTCGAGCGCTCGCTGGAGACGATCGTTTGCGCGGGGCTCAATCGCGTAGTCGAGGCCATGCCTCAGCCCGAGCTTGGGGAGCTTGCAGAATTGGCCGCGCGTCTCGGCTTGGAGCTGTCGTATGCTCCGGGTGAGGAGTCACCTGTCGCGGTATGCGCAGGTCGAAGCGAGCCTCCCGAAGCGCGTGCAGAGGATCTCGGGCACTGGCTTGCACTGCTGCATCTCCTGTTCACGAAGGATGGAAGCTGGCGGAAAGGATTCGCCCCCGCCTACCTGCGCTTCGACATTTCGTACCAGGATCGCGCCGCGCTCAAGGACCTCGTGGAACGACTGCAAAGCGATGAGCTGGCAGAGGTGCTCAAATCGATCCGCGGTCTACCGCCGGCACGCTTCCCCGACGAGCAGTGGCGTGTTGCCAAGGCCCTCTTCCGCCTGCTTCGTCAGGCGCTCGCGCATCTTAAGGTTCTCTTCGCGGAAACAGGCCGCTGTGACTTCTCCGAACTGGCGCTCGCGGCTTGTGAAGCGCTATCGGCCGAGGAAGGGGCTGCAGATTTTTCGCGGTCTCCTGGCGCGCGACTCACGCATCTGCTCGTCGACGAGCTGCAGGACACCTCGTCCTCGCAGTACACGCTCCTCGAACGCCTGACCCGTTCCTGGGACGGCCATTCCCAGACGGTATTTCTCGTTGGCGACCCCAAACAATCGATCTATCTCTTTCGCCAGGCGCGAGTCGAGCGCTTTCTTCGGATTGTCGCGGAACGCCGCCTCGGGGACGTTCCGCTGGAGCCGCTGCGGCTCACAGCTAACTTCCGCTCTCAAGGCGCTCTGGTCCAGGCTTTCAACGAAACGTTCGCGCGGCTGTTCCCACAGACTGCCATCGTGACTCAGGCGCTGGGCGAAGAGCTCGACGTTCCGTTCGTGCATGCGGATGCTATCCGCGCTCCGTCTGCGCACCCCCATTCGATCGTCTGGCACACCGAGGTTCTTGGCAGCCATCCGATTCCGGGCAATCCCGCTCCGACGACAGCTGAACTCCGCCACGCGCGCACTCAGCGTGAGACGCGCCAGATCCGTCGGATCATCGAGGAATGGCGCGCACAGCCGCTTCCGCCAAGCCGCACCAGGCCATGGAGTATCGCAGTCCTCGCTCGCGCACGCAGACACCTCGCCTCCATCACCTCCGAGCTATCGCATGACTACGGTGCCGGCCCTATTCCATTCCGCGCGGTGCAGATTGATACGCTCGATGAACGCCTCGAGGTTCTGGACGCACTTGCGCTCGCCCGCGCGTTGCTCCATCCCGCCGACCGGGTTGCCTGGCTTGCCGTGCTGCGTGCTCCATGGTGCGGAGTCTCACTCGCTGATCTGCTCCTCCTGACGGGAGAAGGCCCGCACGCCGACCGTGAAGCGACGACTGCGGAACTCGTGGCAGCACGCGCTCATCTGCTCAGTCGCACCGGGCAGCAGCTTCTTAAGCGAACCTGGCCGACACTCGAGCAGGCCGTGTTTGCACTCGGCCGAACGTCCTTTGCGACGCACGTTGAGCGCACATGGTTGTCGCTCGGCGGGGATGCAACTCTCTCTGCCGAACGCCTTGCCAATGTACGCCGGTTCTTTGAGGTCCTTCGCGAGCTCGAACAGGACAGCGCGGGCGCAATTGACACCTTCGCGCTCAATACGCGCTTGTCGAGCCTCTATGCCGAAACCACAGCAGACGAAGATGCTGTCCAACTGCTCACGATCCATAACAGCAAGGGTCTGGAGTTCGATCTCGTTCTCATTCCCGGGCTCGAGCGCTCGACGAATCGCAGTCGCTCTGAACTCTTGAACTGGCTTGAGCTTGATCCATCGGAGGGCGAGGCTGCGCACATTCTGCTGGCTCCTATCGGGTCGCGCGGCGAACAAACTGACGGGCTGAACCAGTGGCTCTCGCGCGTCAGGCGTTCGCGCGAACATGCCGAGCTCCGCCGTCTGCTGTACGTTGCCTCCACGCGTGCCCGCGAGGCTCTCCACCTCTTCGCCGCGTGCGAACCGCAAAGGGACGGCACCGCCCGCACACCCGTCGAAGGCACCCTGCTTCGCGCAGCCTGGCCGGTCGCCGCTTCTCACTTCAATCTGCCCATGCAATCCGATGACGGGAGCATTTCAACCGTGTCTGCACCAGCCAGGGGGGTCCTTCTGCCCTTCACTTCGACCGAGGAGTCCGGGGATGGACTCGCGATTGCCGCCTCTGCGGCCGAGAGCCAGGCGGCCGAACGCGTTCCGGTCGTGCACCGCCTGCCGCTATCCTTCGATCCGTTGGCGCGCTTTACGTCCGCTGAAAGCCCTCGCCTGCCCTACACACCCGCGTCTGCCCTGCCGCACGCTCCTTCGTTTGAGCGGCCGGAAGGCTCCTTCCCGGTACGCGCCTTCGGGAATGTCGTGCACCGGTTCCTTCAGTTCGTCAGCGCAAGTCTCGCCGCTGGAAATACTCCTGAGACACTGCTCGCCGATCTCCCCTCATGGGAGCCGCGTCTCCTTGCAGCGCTGCGCAACGAGGGCGTTGCGCCCGCAACCTCGCAACGCGAAGCACCGCGCGCGATCGCCGCATTGCGCAATGCGTTGACGGATCCCACTGGCCGGTGGATTCTTTCGACCCACCCGTCGGCTGCCAGCGAGCTCTCGATCGTCTCGCTTGACGCTTCGGTACTACGTGCCGATCGGACCTTCGCAGCCGGCGGTGCGCCGCTTGCTGACGGTGGCGACAGCATCTGGATCGTCGACTTCAAAACTACCGGGCAGGGTTCACGCTCTCCAGAACGCTTCGAGCAGGATGAACTACTTAAGTACCGTAAGCAGCTCGAGCGCTACGCCAACGTGCTGCGCGATCGCTCTCCTCAACCGCCCAGGGTTGTACTTGGTCTCTATTACCCACTCATTCCTCGTTTGTTGCACTGGATTTCATCTGAGACCTCTTAAGTCGTAGCACGTCTAACCTCGTGTGCCAGTGCTATCCTTTTATCGCACGCCCGCGGAGGACCCACAGGGCTAAATGTCAGACTTAGAACGCCTGGTTCTCTGCGTCGATGATGAGCGTGTGGGACTCCATGTACGCAAGCTTCTCCTCGAACGATCGGGATACAAGGTGATTACCGCGAACGATGGCAGAACCGGGCTCACGCTCTTTGAAGAGAATCCGGTCGATGCAGTCGTGCTCGACTACGCAATGCCGGGGATGCATGGAGGTGAGGTGGCAGCGCGCATGCGTGCGGCCAAGCCGCAGATACCCATCCTTCTGCTGTCCGCATATGTCGGCCTTCCATCGGATGTTACCGGGTTAGTAAACGTCTATATGACCAAAGGTGAGGGTGCGCCTGCGCTTTTGGAGAAACTCGACGCTCTTTTTTCGCATATAAACTCCTAGCTCTTGCGAATATTTTAAGTATCGCGTTTTGCGACCACTTAAGCGTCGCCACTGCCCATCAAATTGTGCATTGGTGAATCCTGAAGCGCAGCCGTTACGAGTCGTCGAGTGAACCTGAGTCAGCTAAATCGAATCCTGCTCCAGACTCTGCTGCTTCCCGTGGTGGCGCTGCTGCTCGTCTCGGGAGCCCTTATCTGGCAGATCGGCAACGCACAGAAAACGGTCAACGATCTCCAGGACGCCGACCACAACATTGCAGCCGCCACGTACATCCTTGCGATGACGGCTGACGAAGAGAGTGGTCTACGCGGGTTTCAGAACACCTCAAACGAAGCATTCCTTCAGCCCTTTCAGAAGGCTCAGGGCCAGCTCTCCGCCAGCGTGTCCACGCTTCGCAAAGACCTTGCAGCGCGTGGCAAGGACACCCACCTTCTTGACCAGTTTCTCGTCACTCACCAGCGCTGGCTTGATAGCGCCGCAGTGCCTATGATCGCGCTGATTCGGTCCGGGGGGGACACGCGGGATGTCGCTCTCAATCTGCGCGGCAAAGACGAGATGGACCGCATCCGCGACATTCTGAATGAACTCATCAGTGAGCAAAAGCTTCAGCGACAGAATGAGGTCGAGCACTGGCAGACTCAGGTCCGCCATACCCTGGAAGCGATCGTCGGTTGTGCAGCGCTCATCGGGCTTCTGATCGGACTATTCGCCCGCAGCCGCCTGCACATGGTCACGCACGCGTTCCAGGGAGCGATCACCGCGCTGCGAAAGAACGCGCAGGCCACCTACGATTCCGAGCAGCGTCTGCGCACGACGCTCACCTCCATCGGTGACGGCGTTGTCGTCTGCGATCAACATGGCCGCGTCGAGTTGCTCAACACCATCGCTGAGCAATTAACCGGTTGGACGCAGGCGGAAGCAGCGCAGAGGCCCATCAGCGAGGTCTTTCTGATTGTCGAGGAAGGCTCGCGCGATCTCATGGAAAATCCCGTCGACGCTGTGCTTCGCACACAACGCGCGGTCTCGCTCGCCAACCATGCCGTTCTGCTCCGCCGCGGCGGTGGAGAGATCCAGATCGACGACAGCGGCGCGCCCATCTTCGATCGCTCAGGTGAACTCGCCGGCGTCGTCATGGTTTTCCGCGATGTCACTGAACAGCGCCGCACCCAGGCCGCTCTCCTTGCCAGCGAGAAGCTTGCCGTCACCGGCCGGCTCGCCGCCACATTGGCGCACGAGATCCATAACCCGCTCGATTCCGTCGTCAATCTGCTTTACCTCATGAAGAACGGCGCCACCCCGGAAGAGACCGGCGAGTTCCTTGATCTCGCCCGCTCGGAGCTCGATCGCGTCACGCAGATCAGCCGTGCCATGCTGGGCATGTACCGGGAGTCAAAGACGCCGATCGAGCTGGACCTCAAGGAACTGCTCGATAGCATCCTCCTTCTGCTGCAACGCCAGGTCACGCAGGCCGGCATCTCTCTGCGAAAGAACCTGGACGGCCACGCGAAGATCAGCGGCTACCCGGCGGAGCTGCGACAGGTCTTTACGAATCTACTCACCAATGCGATGGACGCTTCGATACCTGGCTCTCTCATAGAGGTTTCGCTGCGCTCCACTCCATCGCCGGATGGCCAGCGATCACACAGCAGCAGCCGTCCTGGCGTCACCGTTTCCGTCGTGGACCATGGGCCCGGAATACCTGGGGACACGATCAAGAATCTGTTCCAGCCTTTCTTCACGACGAAGGGCGAGAAGGGCACAGGCCTTGGCCTCTGGGTCAGTCAGGGCATTGTGCAGAGACACGGTGGCAATATCCACCTCGAGTCACGCACAGGCGAAGCCGACCACGGCACGACGGTCTCCGTGTTTCTTCCGGGGACGCCCGTCGATTCCGTCGCGAAGCAGCCCGCTATCTCTCAGGCCTGAACCGCTGCCCTGCATAGCAGCCGCTCCAGCACTGATGCAGCGCGCTCGCAATCCTTGCGGCTCACGTCATAGTGCGTAACAAGCCGGACCGCATGAGGTCCAATCGCACTAGCCAGCACACCATCCTCGCGCAGCGCGCGCACCAGAGCAGCGGCATCTCCCTCATCGCGCAAAGTGAAGATAACAATATTTGTCTGCACCTCGGTCGGATCAACCTCTGCCGCATCGCAGCGCGCGATCGCCTCCGCCAGCATCCGCGCATTCGCATGATCTTCGCCTAGCCGTTTCGGCATCTCTTCCAGCGCGATAAGCCCCGCAGCCGCCAGCACACCAGCCTGCCGCATCCCTCCGCCCAGCGATTTACGAAACACACGTGCGCGCTCAATCACCTCACGTGACCCCACCAGCATCGATCCCACCGGCGCACCCAGTCCTTTGCTCAGGCAGAACATTACCGTATCAAAGCCGCGGGTCAGCGTCGCAACATCCAGTCTCAGCGCTGTTGCCGCGTTGAAGACGCGCGCTCCGTCCAGATGCACCGGCAGCTTCGCCTCTCGCGCACCATCCCAGATTTCTTCGAAAACCTCTACCGGCGTCACGGTACCGCCCGCCATGTTGTGCGTGTTTTCGAGCGTGATCAGTCCCGTTGGGGCGCGGTAATAGATCTTCGGTGCGATCGCCCTGCGAATGGACTCCCACGACAGCACACCTCGATCGCCCTCCACCGTACGCGGCACGCAACCCGAAAAGGCAGAGACCATTGCCATCTCCCAATCGAGGATGTGCGACTTCGCCTCGCAGATGACCTCCTGTCCATGCTGCGTGTGCAGGCGAATCGCAATCTGATTCCCCATCGTTCCGGTCGGCACGAAGATGGCGGCCTCGCGTCCAAATACCCCGGCCGCACGCTGCTCCAGACGGTTCACCGTCGGATCTTCGCCGTAGACGTCATCGCCAACCTCGGCCGCAGCCATGGCCGCCCGCATCGCCGCCGTCGGCTTTGTCACGGTATCGCTGCGCAGATCAATCACATTCTCGTTCGCCAAAACTCTCACCTCTTCTAAGCCATAACAGCCAACAACTCACCGAATACCTCACTGGACACGAGGCGCCCACGCCTGGTGAGCTTCCATCGACCTTCCTCAACAAGCATCAACCCCTCCCGTGCGAGGTGTTCGACGCGCTCTCCACAATCTCGAACCCTCGTGCTGGAAAACCTCTCCCGCAAACCATCCACCCCAAGCCCCTCGTTTAACCGCAACCCGAGGAACACCGACTCCTCGAATGCCTCGCTCTCACCAATCTCCGTTATTTCACCGCTGCTGCCGGCATCATATGCGTTGAGTTCATCCGCGTTCGCAAACCGCACAGCACTGCCGTCCGCTCGCAGCAGCATGGAGTGTGCGTCCAATCCAAACCCCAGGTACCGCGCCCGTTCCCAATACTTGCGATTGTGCCGCGACTGATGTTCTGCGCCTCTGGCAAAGTTCGATATCTCGTACTGTGCGAACCCGTTCTCTTCCAGGAATTCGCACGCATCTTCATACAACTCCGCAGCAAGTTCCTCACTTGCAATCCCCGGCGCGTGCAGCCGGGCTCCACCGCCGAGCACCTCGCGCCCCAGCCGGGACCCCTCGTCAATCTCGAGCAGATATACGCTCAGGTGCGTCAACGCCGAGTTGCATGCAGCTTCGAGCGACGCCCTCCATGTCTCGCGCGTCTGATACGGCAATCCCGCGATCAGATCTGCACCAATCTCGTTGACGCCCTTCGAGCGCAGCCTCGCGATCTCCTGCAGGCACGACTCACCCGTGTGCATACGCCCCACTGCTCTGCTTTCGCGATCCACAAAGCTCTGCACACCCAGGCTCACGCGGTTCACGCCCAGCCGCATCGCCTCTTCGAGCACGTCGTCAGCAATTTGCTCCGGCGCTGCCTCCAGGGTAATTTCAGCATCTTTCTCCACGGCAAACTGCCGTCTCAGCGCCTCGAAGATCTGCCGCAGTTGCTCCGGCTCCAGCAGGCTCGGCGTGCCCCCACCGAAATACACCGTATCCACGAGACGCGGCAGTTCGGCCCCCAGACCGGCTGCCCTGGCCCCCGCACTGTCAATCTCCGCACGGAGCCTGAGTACATACTCCGAGATGCGGCCAGCTCCCGAAACCCCAGAAGCGAAGTTACAGAAGCTGCACTTCGCACGGCAGAAGGGCACGCTCACATACACACCAAGCCGGTCGGCCTGTGACAATCTGCTCATAATTCCATTCTTTCATGCGACCAAACCTGGCCTCTACAATCTATTCATCATGGCCGCTGGTACCGACGAAAAGCAGACCAAGCCGCAAACTGCCGATTCCGCGCCCCCGCCCCCTTCCGGGCCCGACGAAGACATCGTCGGCAAGGCCTACGACTCGCGGCTGATGCGGCGGCTTGGGCGTTATCTCGTACCCTACAAACTCGCGGCCACAGTCTCCGCCTGCGCCATCCTGCTGAAGTCTGCCTGCGACGTAGCCGGCCCGTACCTCGTCAAGGTCGCGGTCGACACCTACCTCGCACCGACCGGAAACCCCGGCTGGCTCGCCCGCCACCTCAGGCCCAACGCCGTTGCGGGCATCAACGAGCTGGCGCTCCTCTACTTCGGAGCGTTGCTGCTCAGCTTCGGCCTTGAGTTTGTCCAAACCTACCTCATGCAGTGGACCGGTCAGAAGATCATGTTCGACCTGCGCTCGCAGATCTTCCGCCACATCCAGCGCATGCATGTCGGCTTCTTCGATCGCAACCCTGTCGGCCGCCTGGTCACGCGTGTCACCTCGGACGTCGACGCGCTCAATGAGATGTTCACCTCCGGGGTGCTCGCAATCTTTGAGGACGTCTTTGCGCTCACGTTCATCGTCGTCATCATGCTGCGGATGAGCTGGCCACTCGCACTCCTCACGCTATCGGTCATCCCCGGCATTCTTTACGCCACCAAACTCTTCCGCGAACACGTCCGCGACAGCTACCGCCGCCAGCGCGCCGCTACGGCTCGCATCAACTCCTTTACGCAGGAGTACGTGTCTGGCATGAGTGTCGTGCAACTCTTCAACCGGGAGCGTCGCGCCTTCAAAGACTTTTCCGCTGTCAACGCTGAGAACAAGCGGGCCTGGACCGATGCCATCTTCGCCTACGCACTCTACTACCCTGTCGTTGAGTTCCTCAGCTCGCTCGCCATTGCGCTTGTCATCTGGTTCGGCGGCAGTGCGGTGCTGCGTACCGAGTTCGTCAAAGCGCATGGTCAGTGGCTGACTGCACACATATTCCTCCTTTCCTCCTCCGGGTCGACAGCGCACTTCACTCTCGCTGGCGCTGTCACACTCGGTATCCTCATCGCCTTCATCCAGTACGCGCAGCGCTTTTTCCGCCCCATCCAGGACCTCAGCGACAAATACAACATCCTGCAGGCTGCTATGGCCGCGGCCGAGCGCATCTTCAAACTGCTCGATACGCCGCCCGGCATCGCCGCGCCTGCAAATCCTCGCAGGGGCGATGGCTCCGGCCGCATCGAGTTCCAAAACGTCTGGTTCACCTACCAGAAGCTGAGCAAAGACGACGCTGCTGTTCTCGCAACCTCTGCCGATCCTGAGGGCGATCTTCCCCATATCGAGTGGATCCTGCGTGACGTGAGCTTTGTGGTCCATCCCGACGAGACCGCTGCCATCGTCGGCCACACCGGTGCAGGCAAGACCACGCTCACCGCGCTGATGATGCGTTTTTACGACGTGCAGCGGGGCCGGGTCCTCGTCGATGGTGTCGACGTGCGCGAACAGGATCTCCTCAATCTGCGCCGCCGGTTCGGCGTCGTACTTCAGGATCCGTTCCTCTTCTCCGGGGACATCCGATACAACATCCGCCTCGGTTCGTCGTGGATTACTGAAGGCGAGGTGGCGAACGCCGCTGACCAGGTCAACGTCGGCGATTTCATCCGCACATTGCCGGGCGCCTTCCGCGAACCCGTACTCGAGCGTGGCTCGACCCTCTCCACCGGTCAGAAGCAGCTCATCAGCTTCGCTCGTGCGCTGGCGCACAAACCCGGTATCCTCATCCTCGATGAGGCCACCAGTTCGGTCGACACCGAAACAGAGATTCGCGTGCGTTCCGCTCTTGAACGCATGATCACCGGCCGCACCAGCGTCCTCATCGCGCACCGCCTCTCCACCGTGCAGCGCGCTGACACGATCCTCGTAATGCATAAAGGCCAGCTCCGCGAGCAGGGAACCCACCAGCAATTACTTGCGCACCGGGGGCTCTACTACAAGCTCTACCGCCTGCAGTACAAAGATCAGGAACTCGTCGCGGCCGATTGATCTTCCTCCATGCCTCCCACCCCACAATCGATCGTCGCGGCGCGCCGCCTGGTCGCCGACATCCCGGGCGCTATTCTCTTCGAAAGCAGCACCGTCAGCAGCGCCCGGCACAACCGCTCGCTTCTCTTTCAAAACCCCATCCACTGGCTCGAAGTTCACGATCTCGATCAACTTCCTGCCGCATTTGCCACAATCGACGAAGCCCTCGCGCAACGCCATTGGGTCGCGGGTTATCTCGCCTACGAGTGCGGCTACCATTGGGAGCCCACGGCATACCCAAACTACAAGCCCGCTTCAAACGCACTTCCGATGGCAGCCTTCGGCATCTACGCCGAGCCCATTCTCTGCACTCCGTCATCACAAAAACCGCCACACGAAGCCGGCCTCACCGCACTCTCGGTCTCGCTCACACCAGAACAATACGTCCAACAATTCAGTCAGGCACAGCAATATATTTCGGCCGGCGACACCTACCAGCTAAACCTCACCGCGGAAGTCTGCGCGCCTTACGCCGGCGATCCAGCCGATCTCTTCGCCCACATGATGGCCGCGCAACCCGTCGACCTCGGTGCAATGCTCCACATTGGCCCGCGCCACATTCTTTCTGCCTCACCCGAACTTTTCTTCCATCAGCAGGGCCGGCAGATTATTGTCCGTCCCATGAAGGGCACCTCGCCACGCGGCTCGACTCCCTCTGAAGACGATCACCTCGCTGCTTCACTCGCCGACGACGAGAAGAACCGCGCCGAAAATGTCATGATCGTGGACCTCCTCCGCAACGACCTGGGTCGCATTGCCGAGTTCGGTTCGGTCCACCCCGACAAACTCTTCACCGTCGAGCGCCTGCCGTCACTCCTCCAAATGACCTCGGAGATCCACGCCACACTTCGTCCGGAGATAACGCCCTACAATCTCTTCGCAGCGCTCTTTCCCTCCGGCTCCATCATCGGCGCGCCCAAGATTCATTCCATGCAGCTCATCCGCTGCCTCGAGCAGCGCGACCGCGGCGTCTACACCGGAGCCATCGGCTTCTGGTCGCCGCGCGGCGAAGCTCTTTTCAGCGTCGCCATCCGCACCGCGATCCTCGACTCCGGCCAACTCACCATGGGAGTGGGCTCCGGGATCGTCGCCGACTCGATCGCTTCCTCCGAGTACAACGAGTGCCTTCTCAAAGCCGACTTCCTTCGCGACCAGACTTTCGGCCTTATCGAGACCATGCGCTGGCAGCATGGCCGCTGCGACCTCCTCGAACTCCACCTCGATCGTCTTCAATCCTCAGCCAGTCATTTCCACTTTCGCTTCGATCGGCAATCGATTCAGCGGGCGATCGAGCGCCACGCCGCAAGCCTCGATCCAGCCACGCCCTGCAAACTCCGCCTCGTGCTCGGCCACCGCGGCGTCTGCACTTTCAATGCTGCTGAGCCCATCTCCACCGAAGACCCATCGACGCCGTTACGCATCTACATCTGGCCCACGCCGATTGACTCCGCCAACCCACTGCTCGAACACAAGACCACGCGCCGCGCGCTCTATGATCGTGCTTACGCCGAAGCCCGCCGACAACATTTCGCCGAAGTCCTTTTCATCAACGAACACGGCCACATCACTGAAGGAGCCATGCACAACATCTTCGTCCGCCACGGTACCCAATGGCGCACGCCACCGACCACTGCCGGCCTGCTTCCTGGCGTCTATCGTCGCCATCTGCTGACAACGCACCCCGAAATCGCTGAAGCCAACCTGACCCTGGAAGACCTCCGCACAGCCGACGAAATCTGGCTCACCAACGCCGTTCGCGGCATTCGTACAGCCACTCTCACTCCCTGACGCAACCGGCGCAACTGCTACCCTCACCTCATGGCATCAGGCAAGATCAACACTCCGCGGCAGGTTCTCTTCGCCTCGCTGGTTGGCACCACAGTCGAGTTCTTCGACTTCTACATCTACGCCACCGCGGCAGTCCTGGTCTTCCCTTCGCTCTTCTTCCCAGCCTCCAACCCCGCCTCAGCCGTTCTGCTCTCGCTCGCGACCTTTGGCGTAGCGTTCTTTGCGCGCCCGGTCGGCTCGGCGCTCTTCGGTCACTTCGGCGACCGCATTGGCCGCAAGCGCACTCTCGTCGTTGCGCTCTCCACCATGGGCCTATCCACTTTCCTCATCGGCGTGCTCCCCGGCTATGCGATGATTGGTGTCCTCGCACCAGTGCTGCTCGCCGTCTGCCGCTTTGGTCAGGGCATCGGCCTCGGCGGAGAGTGGGGCGGTGCTGTACTGCTCGCCGTCGAAAACGCCCCGCCCCGCAAGCGCGCACTCTACGGCATGTTCCCGCAGCTCGGAGCTCCCATCGGCTTCCTGCTCTCCGGCTCCGTCTTCCTCCTTCTCTCGCGCTTCCTCACACAAAAGCAGTTCCTCACCTTCGGTTGGCGTCTTCCCTTCCTCGCTTCCGCTCTGCTCGTTCTGCTCGGCCTCTACGTTCGTCTCACCCTCACGGAAACCCCCGTCTTCGCCGAGTCTCTACGTCGCTCCGAACCCGTCAAGCTGCCTCTGCTCGACGTCTTTCGTCGCAACCCGCGCGAGCTCTTCGCCGGCATTCTCGTCTGCCTCGCCACCTTCGTGCTCTTCTACCTCATGGTCGTCTTCGCGCTGTCCTGGGGCACCAAGGCGCTTCACTACTCCAACTCGCGTTTCCTCACCCTGCAGCTCTTTGCCACTCTCTTATTTGCCGCTACCATCCCCATCTCCGCGTGGCTCGCCGGATACGGTCGCCGCAGTCTCATGATCGTCGTCACTATCGCTATCGCAGCCTTCGGCTTCGCCTTCGAGCCACTCTTCACCTCCGGCCTCGGCGGCGCATTCCTGATGATGAGCATTGGCCTTTCGCTCATGGGCATCACTTACGGCCCGCTCGGCACCCTCGTTTCCGAGCTCTTCCCAACGGCCGTTCGCTACACCGGCAGTTCGCTTGCCTTCTCCACTGCTGGCATCCTCGGTGCCTCCGCCGCCCCCTACATCGCAACGAAGCTCGCCATGAACTATGGGCTACATGCTGTCGGCTACTACCTGACGATCTCGGCACTTCTCACGCTCGTCGGCCTCCTGCTCATCCGGGAGACGAAAGACGAGGACCTCAATGCGCCCGTCCCTGGTGAAGATCCCGCCGCACGCTGCGCCACCGGCTCCACAGCCTTGCCTCGCAGCACATCTTCCAACGCGTCATGCACAAACAGCAGCGACAGCGCGCGCGCATCCGTTTCAGGCTGGGTCTGCCCGGCGTTATGAATCAGCAGTGCCGGCCGCGGATCAAACTCACCCCTCGATGCCTGATCGTCCTCATCCGTCCACGCCGGCAGCCAGTCCCACAGCATGATGCGCCATGAGTGATCGCCCTGCAAAATTACAGTCGTATCTTTCCACCGCGGCGACTGCTGCAGCAGTGTCATCACGTCTCCCAGAGTTCTATCCGCCAGCGCCAAATTGTCCATGTACGAGCTCCCGCATCCCCGCGCATACTCGTCGTTCACGCGACTCCAGATATTCGGACTGTGGGGAATCGGAAGGTGCAGAAAGATGAAGTCTGCCTGGTCCTGCTTCAACAACTCAGTCGCATGCTGCTGCAGATTCAAATGCGTGTGCAGCCTCTGTCGCACATCGAAGTCGCAGCTCCTGCGGTCCGCCAGCCCCGGGGACACAAGCTGGATTCCCAGCCCCTGGAAGGGCCGCGCGGTATTTCGCCACAGGCTATAACGTTGCGCCATGTCGCCGTCGGTGCGGTCAAGGTTCGTCCAGTAGCAGCTGTCCAGTGCGCTTCGGTAGATCGTGCAGTACGGGTTGTACCAGCCAACAACGGCGGTCCTCCAGCCTGCGCGCTGGGCATCATGAAAGACCGTGCCGCTCCCATCCAGCGTGTGCCACCCATGTACGCCGTCATAGTGCACCTTGAACGCGTTATCGAACCCGTAGCGGAAGTCGTCTATCACCGCTCCGCTCAACAGCGACGGCACAATCTTCACTGTCTTTAGGCCGATAGGCTGCACGTTCGTATACAGCGTGCTCTGGCTTCGCAGAGCATCGAAGTTCGGCAGCGCCAGATCGTGCGCCCGGTGCTCAAACACCTGGTCATACGAGAGTTCGTCGAACAACACCCATACCACTCGCGCATGCTCGCGCGGTTGCTGTGGAGCGAGGCTCCATGCTGCCGTGATCTGCTGAGGTCCCGGCCGCCACGTCATCACCCACGCCAGTTGAATGATGCTGCAGATACCGAAGATTGCGAGGAATACACCCACCGCGTCGCCGACACGGATGACGCGCCTGTACCAGAGCGGGAACCGCAGCAGCAACAGCAGCAGCAGCGAAGCCCAGATGACGCCAAAGATCAGAATGACGCCCTCCGTCAACGTGAACGGACTCACTGTGCGCGTGCGCTCCAGCAGATACGGCGGCGCCAGCATCATCACCATCAACCGCACCCACGAGTAGTACGTGGTACGTGCCGCGAATGCCAGTACGGCAAACAGTCCCAGTCCGAGCAGCAGAATGTCCGCAATCTGCGCCAGACATATTCCCGTCAGCGGATACGGAACATGCATGCGCACATCTGCTCCGCCACCCAGCAGCTCCCCATAATTGACCACAAGGATCAGCGACGCCAGTCCGATGCACTGGCAAAGTCTCTTAAGAACGTAGCGACCTTTAGCGCCTGCCCGATCGTTCACCCACGCGCCTCGCCGGAGATGCGTACTAGAAGGTGCAGAGTACGGCCGCTTCCCAGTGTCTCGGTGCGTGAGATCGAAAACAGCCCTTCACACGCCGCGACCAGATCACGTTCACTCAACGATCCATAGAGCGCATCGCGCCCACGCATCAGGCTCACAAACATCGGGTCCGTCGCAGGTACCCACTCCACCACCACAAATCTCTTCGTCAGTCTGTGACACAACTCCACAATCGCGCGCAGCGGAATCTGCTCCAGCAGCAGCAGATGATGAATCACCGCCAGCAGCATCACAATCTCAAACTGCCCCTCGAGCCGTGGCAGCAGCGCGCTCGACTCGCGATTCTCCCACCCCACTGCCGGGGTCGGCCTCGCCAGGTCCGCATGAATCGTCTGAATCTTCAGACCCTTCGTCGCGCTCATCTGCGCAATCCGGTCCGCCGCATCTGCATCCCGTTCGAGCGCGACCACGCCTGCACCGCACTCGGCAGCCATCGCGCTGAACTCGCCTGTGTTCGCGCCGATATCCAGCACCGTAGCAGGCTTCAACTCATCGAGCATTGCACGAATCCATGCCCGCTTCCGCTCACTCTCCGCCGCGGTGTAGTGCGACTGCGAACTTACATACTCCACCCACTCTGAGTTCACACTCTTCGGCATCGCCGCTCGCGTCCGCTTGCGCAATCCCGCAACCGTTCGCTTCAGCGTGTGCAGCGTCAGCTCCGCGTCACGCGCAGGTTGTGCCTTCCGCACTCCTGTCTGCGCACCTTTGCGGCGGTCAAGCAGCGCAGGAATCGTCACCGGCAACAGGGCCGCAGGCGAGAGTCGATTCGTCCAACTCAGCGCCGCATACAACTCCGCCGGCTCATATCCATCACGCTTGAATGACGTCAGCTCCAGCGGCCACCGCAAAATCTTCTTCATCAGCAGCGGCAACAGAAACGTCCGTACATATTGTCCGTAGGCCAGCCACAAAGAACTCCCGGGATCGCGTCGCTCAAACGACAGCACGTCCACCAGCACGGGCCGTGCGCCGTCGAACAGTACGTTCAGCGGCGTGGCGTCCTTCAGAATCCATCCTTCGCCCAGGGCGTCATCGCAAAGTCGCAGCGTCAACTCCGCCGCAGACATCCACTGCGACGTAGTCCACTCCCACGGATAGGTGGCGATGCGCACGCGCGGATGAATCAGACGCAAGCCGTCCGCATCGTCCTCAACCTCGCTCGCTATCATCTCGCCGCGTTCCACGGCGCGACGGTAGAAGTTCGAGTTCAGAAACTCAAACACCGGCTCGCGGAACTCGGGCCGGATCGTCCGCACAGCGCGGTTGCGTTCGACAACAAGAGAACCTGCGGGATCGCGAAAGGTGGGATCAGCAGCAGCGAGACTCATGCCACCTTGCGCGGCTCACCCTTCTCCTCATCAAGAGGAACATAGCCGTCGGGCTTGCGCCGCAACCCGAACGCAGTCCGGATCTTCCTCCGCAGAAAAAACACCGCCGCGGCCATTACAGACGCCGCAGATTGCAACGCCAGCAGCCCCGAGCCCGGATCTACGTACATGGCCATCGCTCGCTGCTCCGTGGCAATCAACACGCACACACACACCACGCACCCGAGCGCAAAAGAAAGGAGACGCTTCATTGACAACTCTCCGAATTGACCGGTGAAACCTTCTTTCCCGGCCTTTTTGTTGAACTTGTTCTGGTCCCGAAATCTATCTACTCAAACTCCATATCGACGACTTCGTTGTGCGA
>DATNGO010000003.1:0-10197 GCA_035605855.1 Acidobacteriaceae bacterium
GTGAACATCATGTCCTGCAACTCGTCCTCGTCCTTCGGGTCCATGTGGATGATGTTGGGGATGCCGCGCAGGTAGCTGATGTCGAAGAGGCCATGGTGGGTGGGGCCGTCGTCGCCGGAGAGGCCGCCGCGGTCCATGCAGAAGACGACGGGAAGATTCTGCAATGCGACGTCATGCACGACCTGATCGAACGCGCGCTGAAGGAAGGTGGAGTAGATGGCACAGAAGGGACGGAAGCCCTTGGTGGCCATGCCTGCGGCGAAGAGCACGGCGTGCTCCTCGGCGATGCCGACGTCGAAGTAGCGCCTGGGGTGATGCGGGCGGAAGAGGTCGAGCGCGGTGCCGTTGGGCATGGCCGCGGTGATGGCGACGACCTTGTCATCCAGGTTCGCGAGCCTGGTGAGGCTCTCAGCGAAGATCTCGGACCAGGTCTTCTGGCCGGTGGGTTTGGTCTCTCCTGTTTCGGGGTCGTAGGGTCCGAGGCCGTGGAACTTTTTCTGCTTTTCGAGCGCGGGCTGGAAGCCGCGACCCTTCTGCGTGAGAGCGTGCAGAATGACGGGGCGGTCGAACTGCTTGAGGACGCGGAAGGTCTCGATGAGCAGCGGCAGGTTGTGGCCGTCGATGGGGCCGTAGTAGCCGAGACCGAACTCCTCGAAGATCATGCCGCGACCGACGATGCCCTTGGCGGCCTCTTCGGCCTTGCGGGCGATGTGGCGCGCGGCCTTGCCGCCGATCTTTTCGACAAGGCCGGCGGCGCGGTCATGCAGGTTGATGTAGGTTTCGCTGGTCGCGATTTTGTGCAGGTACTCGGCGATGGCCCCGACGTTTTTGTCGATGGACCACTCGTTGTCGTTGAGCACGATGATCATGCGCCTGGTCTGCGCGGCGACGTTGTTCAGCGCTTCAAAGCTGATGCCGTTGGTGAAGGCAGCATCGCCTGCGAGAGCGACGATGTGTTCCTTGCCGCCGGCCATGTCGCGCGCGACGGCCATGCCGAGGGCCGCCGAGAGCGCGGTGCCTGCGTGGCCGGCGCCGAAGCTGTCGTGCTCGCTTTCGGTGCGGAGCATGAAGCCGTTGAGGCCGCCAGGCTGACGGATGGTATCGAAGCGCGGTTCGCGTCCGGTGAGCAGCTTGTGGACGTAGCTCTGATGGCTGACATCGAAGACGAAGCTGTCGCGCGGGGTGTCGAAGACGTAGTGCATGGCGATGGTCAGCTCGACCACGCCCAGGTTCGGCCCGATGTGACCGCCAGTCTTTGCGACGCCGGTGATGAGGCGCTCACGTATCTCTTCGGCCAGTCTTTCCAGCTCAACTAATCCAAGCCGCTTCACGTCCGCGGGCGACTTGATTCTGCTAAGGTACTCGCTCATTCCTGCAACTCGTTTCGCACTAGCCGGTCGCTCTTTTTGCGCCAGCACAACGATTTATCAGTGTATCAAGTGGGAGTCTTGACTTCGGCCGCGAGACCTTCTGTTTTGGGGTACGATGGCTCGCATGAAATTCAAGGCCCTCGCGATTGTGTTGTCCCTGCCGCTCTCCGGCGCAATGTACGCCAAAGCGCAGACGGTTCTTCCTCTATGGCCTCACGCCACTCCCGAGCCGGCACAGACGACGGAACCAGAGACGAACATGCTGGATTCGGGAGGGCACCGCACTAACCGTTTGACGAATATTACGCAGCCGACGATGACAGTTTTTCTTCCTCAACATTCGATGGGAGTTACATCGGCGGCAGTGGTGTTACCGGGTGGAGGGTATCAGCGGCTGGCCTGGGACAAGGAAGGCCTGGAGGTCTGCCGGTGGTTGAACTCCATTGACATGGCGTGCCTGCTGGTGAAGTATCGCGTGCCTGAGCAGGGACACTATCCGGAGAATCGCGCCGACCTGCAAGACGCGCAGCAGGCGATGCGAGTCGCGCGTGCGCATGCAGAGGGGTGGCACATTAATCCGGCGCGCATCGGCGTGGTGGGATTCTCGGCGGGAGGACATCTTGCGGTGACGCTCTCGAACCACTTTGACGACACGAGCGTGGAGAGCACACCGGCAGCTGCGGACGTCGACACGAAGATCAGCGCGCGGCCGGAGTTTGCGATCCTGGGCTACCCGGCGTATCTGCCGACGGGGGAGGGCAAGAGAGAGCTGGACCCGAACCTGATGCCGAACTCGCGCACGCCGCCGACGTTCATCATCCAGGCTGAGAACGACAAGACGTACATCGACAGCTCGCTGGTGTACTTCCGCGCGCTGAAGGATGTGGGTGTGCCGGCGGAACTGCACTTGTATGCGATCGGCGGTCACGGCTTCGGCATGCGCCCGGTGGGTATGCCCGAAGAACACTGGGGCGACACGGCGACAGAGTGGCTGCGCAGAATCGGCATGCTGCCACAGCCGATGACGACGGCGAGAACAATCGTGGAACCTGTGGGGCCGGTGCCCTGCCCTTCGCATCAGCTTGCGGTCGGCCGGCCTGCGCCGCCAGCGACAACGCCGTCGGGACCGCCGGAGAATCCGAACTGCCTGTAGTGAATTCGCCGGGCTAGTCGATTGCCGCTTCGAGCGCTGCGGGGCTTGGCTCCTCGGTACGGAAGGCATTTTCCCATTTCGCAATGACAGCGCTGGCGAGGCAGTTGCCAACGACGTTCACTGTGGTGCGCGCCATATCCATCAAGGTGTCGACGCCGAGCAGAATGAAGATGGGCTCGGTAGGCAGATGGAACGTGGACGCTGTGCCCAGCAGCACGATGAGCATCGAGCGCGGAACGCCGGCGACGCCTTTGCTGGCCAGCATCAGCGTTAACATCATGAGGAGCTGCTGGCCGAGCGTGAGGTGCATACCTGCGGCCTGCGCGACAAAGATTGCCGTGACGGCGAGGTAGAGCGTTGAGCCGTCGAGATTGAAGCTGTACCCCGCGGGTATTACAAACGCGACGATGCGAGCGGGAACGCCGAAGGCCTCCATCTGTTCCATGGCGCTGGGCAGCGCCGCCTGGCTGGTGGAAGTGGCGAAGGCGATGGTTGCGGGTTCGGCGACCGCGCGCAGGAAGCCCATGACCGGAACGCGAAACAGGATCGCAACCGGCAGCAGAACGCCGACTGCGAAGACGATGAGTGCGACGAAAAGTGTGAGCAGAAGCTTGCCGACGTTGACCAGCACACCAAGACCCAGGCCGCCGATCGTGAAGGCCATGGCGCCTGCGATGGCGACGGGCGCGTAGTACATGACGATGTTGGTGAAGCGGAACATCACCTCGGCGAGGCTTTCGCAGAAGCGCAGCATCGGCGCGCGGCGGGACTCCTGCACGAGCGCGAGCGCAATGCCGAAGATAATTGCGAAGACGGCGACCTGAAGGATCTGACCTTCTGCCACGCTCTTGGCGAAGTTCTCCGGAAAGACGTGGACGAGGAAGTCATTCCAGTGCGTGGGCGGCGGAGCGGCGAGCGGCGAGCCGGCAGGGGTGAAGGCGAGGCCGACGCCGGCTTTGCTGATGTTGATGGCGAGCAGGCCGATGGCGAGGGCGAGGGTGGTGATGACCTCAAAGTAGACGAGCGACTTGATGCCCATGCGGCCGACGCTCTTGATGTCGCCGTGGCCGGCGATGCCGACGACGAGCATCGCGAAGATGAGCGGAGCGACGACGCACTGGATGAGCCGCAGGAAGATGTCGGAAAGGAAACGCATCTGCACGGCAAGCTTCGGCGCGTCGAAGCCCAGCTCCGCGCCGACGACCATCGCGACGAACATCCAGACGGAAAGGCTGCGGCGCAGCACGGCGAAGATCAGCAGCGCGACGACGCCGAGGATGCGGGATATGAGCGCAACCGTGTGCGGACCGTGCAATGCGGCGAGGATGATTCCGGCGGAGAAAAAGATGATGCCCGTCGTTAATGCCATCACTTCGCGGAGCACGGCGGCTTCGCGGGCGCGA
Source organism: Acidobacteriaceae bacterium (assembly GCA_035605855.1). Taxonomy (GTDB): domain Bacteria; phylum Acidobacteriota; class Terriglobia; order Terriglobales; family Acidobacteriaceae; genus Granulicella. Next base: position 3,927 of record DATNGO010000003.1, read on the forward strand.
GACGGCCGGGCGGCTATGGATCGCGGTTCCTTCTGCATCGTGGCGGAAGGATATCAATCCTTGTGTGGGGTGCGCCGGAATGCGTTGTAGGATGTCTCCACATACGAACGCCCAACCGGGAGAAAGCCTGCGCGCCTGCGTCTTGCCGCCGCTGTCAGCCTCGCCGTGTCCCTGTCGATTCCTGCCCTGTCGATTCCCGCATTCGCGGCTGATCCTCACCCGCACATCCTGCAGCAGCCCTCGATCAGCAAGGACCTGATCGCGTTCAACTATGCGGGCGATGTGTGGACGGTTCCGCGCGGGGGTGGACGCGCCACTCATCTGACGACCGGCGTGGGCATCGAGAGCCAGCCGATCTTTTCACCGGACAGGCGCACGATTGCTTTCACCGGCGAGTACGACGGCGACACCGACGTCTTCACCATCCCTGCGACGGGCGGCATACCGAAGCGCATCACGTACCACCCGGCAGCGGATGTCGCGGTGGGCTGGACGCCGGACGGCAAGGGCATTCTGTTCCGCTCCAACCGCGATGCGGCGATTCGCTATACGCGGATGTTTGAAATTTCGGCGGAGGGTGGCGTCGAGAAGCGGCTTCCGTTGCCGGCGGCGTATGAAGGCGCGCTCTCGCCGGACGGATCGCGTATCGCCTACAACCCGCTGGGGCCGGGCTCGGCGTTCAACTTCACGACGTATGTCTCGTGGGGCAACTATCATGGCGGGCTGGCGCCGGCGCTCTGGATAACGACGCTGCCGGGGCTGGAGTCGGTCGAGGTGCCGCATGAGATTTCGGCGGATTACTCGCCGACCTGGGCCGACGGCAAGCTGTACTTTCTTTCGGGGCGCAAGGGGCCGATCACCATCTACAGCTACGACCCGTCGAGCAAGGCATTGGCCGAGGTGTACCACAATCCGGGGCCGGACGTTCACTCGCTGGCGAGCGACGGACACGCGCTGATCTTCGATCGGCTTGGTGAGCTCTACGCGCTGGAGCCGGGCGGGCAGCCGCACATGGTGGACGTGGACGTGACCAGCGACTTCCCCGACGTGCGGCCGCACTTCGTGAAGGGAAAAGACCGACGTCACGCCCGCGGGCGAAACCGCGCAGGAGAAGACCGAGGCGACGCAGCATCCGAACCTGCCGCAGAAGTCTGGGCCGCCGAAGGCCACTGACATCGACATCGCAGGTGCGGGTCTGAATGTGATCGCCGGCCGCATTGCACCGCTGCCACTCGCGGCACGCAACTATACAGACCTCTCTACAGGAAAGCCGGGCACGATCTATTTCCTGGAGTCGAGCGGATCGCGGCGCTTTGGCGGCGGAGCTGACAACACGCTGAGCCGGTTTGTGCTCGAGGGTAGCCCGAGCCTCGAGGCTCACCGCCTGAGCCCTTCGCCTGAACCCTTCGCCTGAACCCTTATTGCTGCATAGGCCGGCGGGCCGACGTAGACTGCTGGCATGTCTCGTCCGTCCGCCGCCCTGGCCTTTGCGCCCCCGCTCGGTCTTGCCCTGATCCTCTGCTCTGCCCGCGCGCAGCAGCCGTCGGTCCCCGCACCTGTTGCGTCGGCGCCAGACAAGCACACGCTGGTCCCGATGCAGAATCCGGCCGTTTCGCCCGGCGCGCTGGAGCTGGTGAAGCTCGAGGGGGACTTCGAGAACGCGGTTGCGAAGGGCGGCGGGAAGGCCTTTGCCTCCTGGTTTGCAGACGACGGGGTGACCCTGAACAACGGCCAGCCGGCCGTGCAGGGACAGCTCGCCATCGCCGCCCGGGCCACCTGGGACCCCAGAACCTACCAGCTGACCTGGTACGCCGAGGGCGCCCGGATGGGGCCTTCCGGGGACACCGGCTTCACCTGGGGCCACTATGAGGCCAAAGGCCAGGACGCGAAGGGCCAGCCAACCACGACTTCGGGCCGGTATATCACCTTCTGGAAGAAGGTACACGGGCAGTGGAAGGTGGCTCTGGACGCCAGCGCGAACGAAGCGCCGCCGCTGATGCCGCAGCCCTGAGAAATCCACAGAAGCTCCACCGGCAGAATAAGTTGCCTTGACCATCGGTTCACGGCTTGGCGCGAAAGTGGCAGCCACTTCCCCGCGTACAATTCGTATTCTCAATTACGTAGCAATGATCGAGCTAAGCCCGCTCAACTCGACGCTGGAGCAGCCTCGTCTGCAGGCCCTGAGAAACTATGACCTGCGTGAGGCGCCACACGATTCCGCACTGGACGACATCGCTCGCCTGGCCGCCCACGTGTGCAATGCGCCGGTGGGTGCAGTAACCGTTGTCGAGCGCGACGAGGTGTTGCTCGTCGGCCGCTACGGCATCGAGCAAACCTCAGCTCCGCGGCGCACGCTTCCCTGCGAGACCACGATCAACGGCGACGGCCTCTACCAGATTCCCGACGCACGCCGAGATCCGGAGTATGCGCCGAACGGCATTCCAGTCGGCGACAAACGCTATCGCTTCTACGCCGGCGCTCCGGTGTTGACGCCGGAGTCAGTCACCATCGGCTGCGTCGTGGTGCTGGACACCTCCGCGCGCAAGCTGACAAGCACACAGCTCGAGGCACTGGAGTCTCTGTCGAACCTCGTCACCACAAGGCTGGAACTCGCGCGGCGCGTTCGCGAGAACGGACAGTCCTCACGCGCACGCCAGCGCGTGGAGTCGGCGCTGACGGTTGAACGCAACTTCGTCTCCGCCGTGCTCGACACCGTCGGCGCGCTGGTCGTGGTCTTCGATACTGCGGGACGCATCGTGCGCTTCAACCGCGCCTGCGAGATTATCTCCGGATATCAGTCGTCCGACCTGATTGGCAAATTTGCCTGGGAGCGGCTGATTCCGAAGGACGAGATCCCGGAGTACGTCGACAACTTTCAGCGCATCCGCAACGGGCAGTTCCCGACCACGTATGAGAACTACTGGCTCTCGGCCGATGGCGTTCGCCGCCGCATCTCGTGGTCGGCAACCGCGATGCTCGACTCGCACGCGCAGGTCGCCTTCGTCATCGCCACCGGCATCGACGTCACGGTGCAGCGCGTCGCCGAGACCGCCATCCGCGAGAGCGAGTCGCGCTATCGTCAGATCGTCGAAGGTTCGCTCGGCCTTGTCTGCACACACGACATGGACGGCAAGATTCTCTCCATCAACGAGCACGGCGCATCCGGGCTCGGCTACACGGTGCAGGAGGTTGTGGGCAAGACGCTGCAGGATTTCACAGAGCCGGAGCGCCGCAGCCTGCTGGAAAGCTACTTTGCGGAGCTGCGCAGCAAAGAGGAGGCACAGGGCCTGCTCCATCTACTGAATGCGCGGGGCGACGAGCGCACCTTCGCGTATCGCAATCGCGTGGTTGCTCCCGTCGACGGCGAACGCTATGTGCTCGGCTTTGGCGTCGATGTCACGGATCAAATCCGCGCGGAGGCGCAACTCAACACGCTCAGCCGGCAGAGCGACTCGGTGCTCGAGTCGGTCGGCGACGGCATCTTCGCGCTTGACCTCGAAGGACGCATCACCCTCGTGAATCCCGCGGCCGCACAGATGCTGGGCTACCGGCAGGAGGAGATCCTCGGCCGCAACATGCACGAGCTGATCCATCACACGCGTGTCGACGGGTCGCCCTATCCAAAAGAGGAGAGCCCCATCAAGGCCAGCCTCGAGCACCTCTCCACCGTGCGCATTGCGAACGAGGTCTTCTGGCGCAACGACGGCAGCAGTTTCGCCGTCGAGTATGTTGCGCGGCCACAGATTGAAGCCACCCTCGATGACGAGCCGGCGACAGTGCTTGAGCCTGCGCAGACCCGCCGGTCACCGTGGTTCGGCGCGGAGACTGCAGAGGACGCGCTCGCGGAGAACGAGGGGCTCTCTGCATTCGAGTCGGATACCGCATCGCTGTCCAATGGCAGGCGCGGACGAGCCGTCGGTGTCGTCGTTGCATTCACGGACATCAGCGAGCGCAACGCACTCGATCGCATGAAGGATGAGTTCATCTCGACCGTCTCGCACGAACTGCGTACGCCGCTCACCTCGCTGCGCGCCGCGCTGGGCCTCGTCGCCGGAGGCGCACTCAACGCACGGCCCGAGAAGATGCGCCAGATGATGGAGATTGCCATCGGCAACACTGACCGCCTCGTTCGCCTGGTCAACGACATTCTTGATCTCGAGCGCATCGGCTCCGGCAAAGCTGAGCTGCACTTTACGCAGACCTCGGTCGACGACCTCTTCAAACGCGCGGCGATGCAGCATCAGACGGTGGCGTCGCGCGCCAATATCCGCTTCCACATGGAGTCGAACAACGTCGTTGTGTGGGCCGACCCCGATCGAATCCTGCAGGCGTTGAACAGTCTCATTTCGAACGCGATCAAGTTCTCACCACAGGCTTCGACGATCCCCAGCGAGGTCCGCCTGATCGCGCACTACGTCACGCCGGATGAGGCTTTGATCGAAGTCGAGGACCAGGGCCGCGGCATTCCTTCGGATAAGCTGCAGCAGATTTTTGAGCGCTTCAAACAGGTCGACGCGTCGGATTCACGCGCGATGGGCGGCACCGGACTCGGACTCGCGATCTGCCGTAGCATCGTCCAGCAGCACGGCGGTCACGTCTGGGCTACGAGCACGCTCGGCGAAGGCTCAATTTTCCATTTCACATTACCTACAAAACCCAGCAGCCACCTGGGCTGATCCCTCGCTCCGCACAGGCAGCGCAACCTGGATGAGGTCTTAGCTCTGTCTCTCGGCAGCGGACTTCAGCTGGTTCAGGCCAGCATCGAAGTCCTTGCCGATCATCTTATCCATCGAGACGAACACGCTCATCAGTTTGCTCGCAAAGGTGTTCGGCCCATCCATCGTCCAGGTTACGCGCGTGGTCGGTCCTTGCGGCTGCAAGAAGAAGTTGGTTTGATTGTGACTCGCGAAGGGTGAGAAGAAATCAAGCTTGATGGAGGTCAACGTCGGCTGAACTGCGACGATCTCCATTCGGCCCTTGCCTACCTTGCTGTTCCCCTCCCATTCGTAGACGGCTCCCTGTCCCGCCGGCGAACCGCTGTAGGTTACTCGCATGTTCGGATCAAGCTTCGCCCAGGGCGACCATTGGTCCCAGTTGTGAAAGTCGTCGAGCAGTGGACTGATCTTCTCCGGCGTGGCCGCAATCGTCATGGAGCGCTCAACGTGATATGTCGCCGGCTTCATCGCAGCGAAGATGAGGATCCCGATCGCAGCCGCGACAAGGACAAGGACAACTGTCTTCAGCATCAGTGATCTCCCGCAACTTGAGTGATTTGCCGCAATTTGCTGAGCCAGTGTAGTGAAAATCGCTTCGCAGTCCAGGACTTTTCGTATAGCGATGCTTCGCGACTGAGCCCCTCCACACAAGAAAAGTGGTGAGCGCGCGCCGGGGGGATAAGAAATCGACGTAGGGGAAGTGCCTTGGATTGGAGGTGATTCAAGCCGACGTGCGATCCACACAAACGACATGATTTGCACTTGCGTGCACAGGTAGCTGATCCGTAATGTCTGTCCAACTGATGAACGAGCAGTAAGTCGGAAATGAATCGCTGAAGTAGCGGACGACCCAGAAAAAGGCGCAAGCCGGAAGCTGACCGGAAGCAAGCTCAGAGGATTGATGGAAGATTGAGGCCGGAAGTCGGTCGAAGGCACAATGCCTGGGGACGGAGATTCCGATGAGAGTCGGGAGAGCCAGCCACAGGAAGCCGGGAGCCAGGGTACCCAACGCGAGTTGGGAGAGCCGGGGACCGGACGGGCCGGAGGTCAAAGGCGCCTGACGCAAGTCAGGAGGCAGGACAGACGGAAGAGCCTGAGGAGGAGCGGAAGGCGCAAGCTGGAAACTCAACCAAAGGCGGAGACGGAGGAGACAGCAGACGGCGCAAGCCGGAAGAGCTGACCACCGGAAAGCCCGAGACGAGAGCTGCCACACTGCGAGATTGTCAACGATGAAAGCGCCAGAGGCTTCGGTCTCTGGCGCTTTCGTTTTTGCCGGGGATTTTCCAACTACCCCTCCCTCCCCCCTCCCCCTGTTTTTGCGCAAAGTCTAGAGAACATTTGACTTGAGGGTGGACTTTTGGGTTTGAGGACGAGCCAATTGTGCAAAGTCTTCAGAACAAAGGGGTAGAGTTCACAGGGGACCGGCTCGATTCTGGGGGTACCGGGCTTATGTGGTCAGGATCTTCTCCAGTTTTTGCAGGTTGGCGCGTTCGCCTATGACGATCAGGACATCGCCCGCCGAGATCGCGAACTCGGGAGGGGGATTGAAGGTGGTT
>DATNGO010000004.1:0-5238 GCA_035605855.1 Acidobacteriaceae bacterium
CGCCTCCTCGCCGCCGCTCGCGGCCGCTCCGCCAAATGCCTTGTCCTCGACCTCGACAACACCCTCTGGTCAGGCGTCATCGGCGACGACGGCCTCGAAGGCATCGTGCTCGGCCAGGGCTCTGAGATCGGCGAAGCCCACCTCGAGCTCCAGCGCTACGCCCTCTCGCTCACCGAGCGCGGCATCATCCTCGCCGTCTGCTCCAAGAACGACGAAGCCAACGCCCTCGCGCCCTTCACCTCTCACCCCGAGATGATTCTCAAGCGCGAACACATCGCCTGCTTCGTCGCCAACTGGACCGACAAAGCCACCAACCTCCGCAGCATCGCGAAGCAACTCAACATCGGCCTCGACGCTCTCGTCTTCGTCGACGACAACCCCGCCGAGCGCGCCATCGTCCGCCAGGAGATCCCCGCCGTCCACGTTCCCGAGCTCCCCGACGAACCCTCTGCCTTCGTCTTCACCCTCGCCGCCGCCGGCTACTTCGAAGCCCTCCACCTCACCGGCGACGACCGCGCCCGCGCCTCGCAATATCAAGCCAACGCCGAGCGCGACCGCCTCAAAGACTCCGCCACCGACATGGACTCGTACCTCCAGTCGCTGCGCATGACCCTCACCGCCGCTCCCTTCGACTCGCTCAACCTGCAACGCATCGTGCAGCTCATCAACAAGACCAACCAGTTCAACCTCATGACCGAGCGCCTCACCGAACCCGAAGTCCTCGCTCGCATGAACGACCCGCGCTGGCTCACGCTCTACGCGCGCCTCACCGACCGCTTCGGCGATAACGGCCTCATCGCCATCCTCATGGCCCGCGTCGAAGGCACAGACGCCATCATCGAAACCTTCCTCATGAGCTGCCGTGTCCTCGGTCGCGGCGTCGAGCAGGCCTGCCTCAACACACTCGCCGCCGCCGCGCAATCGCACGGCGCAAAGCGCCTCATCGGCCAGTACCGCGCCACCGAAAAGAACAACATGGTGCGCGACCTCTACCCCACACTTGGCTTCACCGGGATCGAGCAAACCGAAGGGCCCGCACGCTTCTCGCTCGACCTCCGCGACTTCACTCCACGTCCCGTATTCATGGAGATGAACCTCCCACGCGAGGCGATGGTAGAACAATAATCAGAGCGCACCCAAAGGAACCGAGCGATGACCCAGCAGGAGATCTATCCCCGCCTCACCAAAATCATGCGCGACGTCTTTGATGACGACAACCTCGTCGTCACGCCCGAGCTCACCGCCAATGACGTCGAAGGCTGGGACTCCGTCAGCCACATCACGCTCGTCGTCGCCGTCGAACAGGCTTTTGCCATCAAGTTCAAAAGCGCCGAGCTCGAAAAGATGAAGAACGTCGGCCAGCTCGTCGAACAAATCGAAAAGAAAACCTCCGCCCAATAAATCGGACCAACCGCATTGACCGACGCATCGCAGCGTGACCGACAGGAGTTTGGCACCGGCCTCACCGAGGTCCGGCATGAACCGCTTGCCAGCCCCTGGCGGCTCCGTCTCTACGTCGCCGTCCTCTGCATCTTTCCCTTCGCACTCATCCTCTTCACCTTCTGGTGGGTCACCACCGGCAGCTACATCCGCCACGTTCCCTTCCCCTACATCGTCGACACGGGCTACGGCTCAAAGCTGCAGCACGCCGACTGCGACGTTGTCATCGACGGTGATTCAACCGCGCTCGTCGGCGTTCTCCCGCGCATCATCGAGCAACGCACCGGCCTCAAGACCTGCAACATCGCGGAGGTCGCCGGCATCAAGCTCGTGAACGGCATGATGGTGCTCGACGATTACCTCGCGCACAATCGCCGTCCTCAATATCTCGTCTTCGTCTTCGCCCCCGAAAACCTCACCCATCCATCCCGTTGGGCTTTCGTGAGCGATTTCGAAGGTTGGTTCTACCGCATTCGATTTCATCGCGACGCCGCCTTCTGGCGCAGATTGACCCAAGACCCCAACGGCACCCTCGCCAACGCCGAACTCGCCTTTCGCGACGGCATCGAATTTCTCCCGAAACGCCCGCTCCCTCCCGCGCTTGCACACGAACGCGATCTCAACGGCGGTCACGTCAGCGAGCCCGGAGCTCCGCTCACACGCTGTTCCGGCGACACCATCTATCGCATGCCTGATCCCGCCTGGCTCTCCTCCCTTCGCCGCACCTACGGCGTCGGCGGCACACACGTTCTCATCGACGCCATGCCCATGCCCCCGTGCGACGAAGGTCTTCCCTTCTACCGCACCCATCTCACCGGCCTCATAGACAACGCCGTCGATACCCTCCCCATCGGCGACTACAACTCCTCCGGCCGCCTCCACACCAACGAACTCGGCACCGCCGCCCTGTCCAATCGCATCGCCGACCAGCTCTCCGCAATTCTGAATACACCGTCCAGCCACGCAGGCGCCACTCCCTCCCCACTCACGAACCACTAACTACTAACCACTAACCACCCGCCTTCCCCCATGCTCTTTTCCTCCAACGTCTTCATCTTTTTCTTCGTGCCGGTCGCGCTCATCGGCTACCAGCTTCTCGCGCGCTTCGGCCGCCGCGCCGTCTTCGCCTGGCTCTCGCTCGTTTCGCTCTTCTTCTACGGCTACTGGAACCCCAAATACCTTTTCCTGCTCGGCGGCTCCATCCTCCTCAACTTCATCGGCTCGCGCGTTATCGCGCGCGTCTCGTCGGAGCGCGCCAAAACCACCGCACTCGTCGCTGCCATCTCCGGAAATCTCTTCCTGCTCTTCTGGTTCAAGTACCTCTTCCCTCTTCTGCACTTCTTCAACGGCATCGGCTGGCTCTCGCGCAACTTCGGCAGCGTCATCCTTCCGCTCGGCATCTCCTTCTTCACCTTCACGCAGATCGCCTACCTCGTCGACCTCCGCCAGGGCGAAGCCGAACCGCAAAGCTTTCTCTCCTACCTCCTCTTCGTCTCCTTCTTCCCGCATCTCATCGCCGGCCCCATCATTCATCACTCCGAGATGATGCCCCAATTCAATCTCCAGCCCAACGCGCAGTGGCATCGCCGCCTGCGCGCCGACGACATGGCCGTCGGCACCACCTGGTTCCTCCTCGGCCTCGCCAAAAAAGTTCTCATCGCCGATACCTTCGGTCCCATCGCAGACCGTCTCTATTACTCGCCACACCGCTTCGGCGCCGAAGCCACCTGGGTCGGCATGCTCGCCTACGCCGTCCAGCTCTACTTCGACTTCTCGGGCTACTCCGACATGGCGCTCGGCCTCGCGCGCATGTTCTCCATCACCTTCCCCGTCAACTTCAACTCTCCCTACAAGGCCGTCAACATCATCGACTTCTGGCAGCGCTGGCACATGACCCTCACGCGCTACCTCAACCTCTACCTCTTCAATCCCATCGCCCTGTCGATGAGTCGCCGCCGCATCCGCCTCGGCCTGAAGGCCTCACGCAAAGCGCAGCGCACCTTCTCCGGCTTCACCCAGCTCATCGCCTTTCCCATGTTCGTCACCATGTTCCTCGCCGGCATCTGGCACGGCGCGGGAATGCAGTTCATCCTCTTCGGCCTCGCGCACGCGGTCTACCTAACCGTCAACCACGCCTGGCGGGTCTACGTCCCCTCTGACTCCAAACTGCAAAAGCTTCTGCCTCTCCCCGTCGCCGTCGCCATCACCTTCGCCTGCGCCCTCGGCGGCCAGATATTCTTCCGCGCCCTCAGCGCACGCGACGCCTTCTACGTCTTCGGCTCTCTCATCGGCCTTCACCGCGGCGTCGGCCTCAGCGGCTTCGCCGGCCTGCCTTCGCGCTCCAACTTCGCTGTCAACACGACGCACGTGTGGCTCGCCCTTGCCCTGATGTTTGCCATCTGCTGGGCGCTCCCCAACACGCAGGAGATTCTCGGCCAGGTTGAAGAGTCCGAGCGCACCCGCTCGCTTGGCATGAACCTCCTGCGTTGGCGTCCAAACTTCCTCTGGGCCTCCGCCGTGCTCATCCTCACCGCCGCCGCCCTCAGCTACATGTACGCCAGCACCAGCTTCCTCTACTTCCAGTTCTGACCGGAGCGACCAAAGAATCGGGTGGCCCATCCTTTCACGTAGTGAAAGGGTGGGGTATCGCGTGTTAAGCCGGGGACCCCGGCGAACGTTCTGTGTTCGCTGGGGAGGAAAACGCGCGAGTGTTTCTCGCTTGGATCACCGCGAACTCCGCTTTCCTCCACCGTCATCCTGAGCGAAGCGCCGTAGGCGCGAAGTCGAAGGATCCCTATATTTTTCTTCGCTTCTAAGGTACCCCGAGGCTTTAGCCTCGGGTCTCTCAGCATTCTCAAAAGAGCGGGCTTTAGCCCCTGGCGTCTGCCTTTCACCTGGACCGCGCAGGTTCAGCGCCCCTCCTAAACGCTGTCAAGCCCCTGAACATGTGGAAATCCGAACAACCCTCATCGCACCAGCAACATCCACGAGGAAAACTTGTTGCATGTTTTCCCTCTCCACCCGCTACAATAGAAATAGAGACTTAAACACACAAGGCTGCGCACCGCGCAGCCTTTGATTTTTCCCTGCTGCGCTGCGCGACCCCGCTCGTCCGCTCAAGCAAAAATCCAAACAAGCTCGTTGATTAAGCTATTGATTCCAGATACTTTGGCCAACAGTCCCTTTAGAATCAATACTTTGCACCTGAAGTCCACCCATAAGTCTAGTAGAATGAAGACTTTGCGCAAAATAGGCGGGGGGGAGGGGAGCAGCGCCGTCTGCAGATTTTTGACCGGCGTACTCTCCGCGGTTCCCGGCCGATTTTGCACCGCCACCAACATGCGAACATAGCCGCAGCTCATGCCCGCTCCCGGCCCCAGCATCACCGCAGGACTCCCCGAACTCCTCCACCGCGTCTTCGGCCATCGCGACTTCCGCGCCCATCAGCGCGAGGTCTGCGAAGCCGCCGCCTCGGGCCGCGACGTCCTCCTCGTCATGCCCACAGGAGCCGGCAAGAGCCTCTGCTACCAGCTCCCCGCGCTCGCCCGCCGCGCCATCGGGGTCCCCAGCCAGCTTGCTGGCAGGGGTGAAAGCATCGGGGTCCCCAGCCAGCTTGCTGGCAAGGGTGGAAGCGCAGGCCACAACGCGACATGCCTGGTCATCTCGCCCCTCATCGCCCTCATGGACGACCAGGCCACCAAGCTCTCCGCGCTCGGCCTGCGCGTCGCCCGCATCCACTCCGGTGTCGACCGCGAGACCGCGCGCGCCGCCTGCCGCGACTATCTCACCGGTGAGCTA
>DATNGO010000005.1:0-16293 GCA_035605855.1 Acidobacteriaceae bacterium
CCCACGCCGCAAGATCTTACTTCTGGCCACCCGCGAGGCTCACCGCCAGGTCGCCCACGATCGGAATCTTGTACCACTGTCCCTGACTCGCCTTGATCAAGGCAATCAGCCAGAACACGAACAGGATCAGCCGAATCGCCAGCCGGATCAGCATGAACATCCACCACAGGATGTGGAAGCCAATCACGTTAAGCACCGCGAAGAGGATGCCGATCCCAACAGCCACAATCGTCAGCGCGATGCACTGCCACGCGTGGAACCGCACAAACCGGTCACGGTTGTAAGGCTCCACCACCAGAAAGATCACTGCTGGGATGAAGGTGATGTACGAGATCGCCGCAGCCGCGTTGCTGCTCAACCCCTGACCCGCCGCGGGCGGCGGTGGCGGCGGAGGATACTGCGGCGTCGGCCCACCACCATATCCCGGCGGAGGTCCCTGCGGTGGCGGCGGCGTCTGCGGCTGTGAACCGTACACCGGCTGATACCCGGCAGCAGCCGGCGGTGGTGCGGCCGGCGGTGGCGTCGGCAGTGGCTCAAGCGACTGCGCAGGAGGACTCGGTGGTTCGGCCGGAGGTTGCGGCGGTTGCGGGGAGGGAACTGTGCTCCACTCGCTGGCGCCGCCCGTACTTGATTCTTGTCCCGTCCCCTCTGGCCCGGCACCCGGTGTCTGACTCTCGTCGTTCATTTCGTGTCCCTCAAGAGATGCAAATCTACACCGAACGTTCCGGCATCAGGCGCGCACAGCCCACGATGAAGCAGCAGCCGCATTCGGATGCCGCCTCATCATCGGAAGAATGTTAGCTCAGTCCCGCGCTCAGGGCTGGTAGCCGGACTGCTTCGCTGCGAACTCGCTAATCACCGGAAGCTTGAAAGCGCTGCCCTGCGATGCCTTCACGATGCTCATAATCCAGCACACCAGCAGCACCAGGAATCCTACTGCGCCGACGATCCATCCGAGGATTGGAACAATCCACACCAATGAAAGGCAGAACCAGCAGATCGCAAGGCCAATGCACTGGAAGCAGTGGAAGCGGATGAAGGGTTTCGTATTGTACGGAGCCATCACCAGGAAGATGATCGCCGGGATGATGGTGACGTACGCAAGCGCACCTGCAGCCGTATCACTCAATCCCTCTGCGGGAGCAGCTGCGGCCTGATAGTTCGGCGGTGGCGGAGGTGTCTGTTGCCAGCCCGTTCCGCTTGATGGCGGTGGGACCTGTTGCATCGGTTGTTCATCCATGCTGCCTCCTCGTGGTCGATGCAAACGCAAAGGCGGCCTTGCTACCGCGGGGCCGCTCTTTGAATCCACCGATTCTTTGAATGCAGCCCTTCTACCACATAAGTGGTAGGCCGACCATCAGGAAATTCGCGTCGCCCTCCGATGATTTCAGTCGGGGTTGGCTTAGCGGTTGTCAAACATGGATCCGACGATGCCGCCGAGCACCGCTCCGGCGCCGACATCACGCACCGTTTCGCCGCGATTATGCGGCAGATAGGGCTCGAGCGCGTGAGCCAGGTTCACGAGGGGAAGCGTCTGCAACCACACGCGTCCCGGTCCTGTGAGCGCGGCGAGAAAGATGCCGTCACCGCCAAAGAACATGTTGCGGATGCCCTGGATGCGCGTGATGTTGAAGCCGACGTTCGCCTGGAACGCGCCGACGTGGCCGGGATGAACGCGCAGCGTCTCGCCGGGCTGAAGGTCGCGCACGACGACCTCGCCGCTCAACTCCAGCCATGCGGTCCCATTGCCGTTGAGCTTCTGCAACAGGAATCCGTCGCCGCCGAAGATGCCCGCGCCGAGCGACTGTTGGAAGCCCACCCCCAGCTGAACCTGCGGGGTGGCGCAGAGGAAACCATGACGGTGAATCAGGAACTCGTGTCCGGGTCCGATCTCAATGGGCAGAATGTGCCCGGGAATCTTGGTTGCGAAGGCGACCTCGCCGGGATAACCCTGCGCCGTGTACTCGGTCATGAAGAGGCTGCCCCCGCCCACTACACGTTTGAACGCGCCGAAAAACCCGCCGCCGCCCATCATCTGGGTATGCGTGGTCATGCTGATGGTCTGGGTCATCCAGCTAAGCTCGCCGGCCTCCGAGATCACACTCTCACCCGGCTGCAGCAGCACCTCCAGCACCGGCATGGTCGTTCCAATGATTCGGCTTTGCATAGACTCATCCTTTCGTGCGCGCGAACACACGTATACCTTGTGAGGCTCGCTCTCATCGTACGCTGCCGGGCGACGGGAAGTTCCCAGGAGAAGGCTGAGGAAGTCGCGATCAGTGTAGAGAAGATTGATTCCACACAATCGAGCACTGAGGTGGAAGCTGCGGCCGAGGCCATTCGCGAGCGGACCCCGCAGCTCCTCTACGTAACCCCCGGAGCGGTTATAGAATCGCGAGCTCCTCGAGTCACTGCTGCTACCATTCTGGTGAATGACTTCGAGCGTCGAAGCGTACACGCGGCCGAAGAGACCGCGCCAGAGATCCGCATCTACCGCGCGCGATCTTCTGCTGGCATTGCCGTTTCTCGCTCTTCTTTATGTTCAGCTTGCTCACCACATTCTGTGGCGCGATGAGCTGAACGCGCTCGCAATTACCTGGGCGAGCCCGACGATCTCTTCGCTTTTCTGGCATATCCATCATGAAGGTCATCCGTGGCTCTGGTACGTGATCCTTTGGATTCCGTCGCGGTTCACCCAGTCTGTCCTGGTACTCAAGTTCGTGCAGGGCATCGTGAGCACCGCGATCATTTTGTTCGTCGCGCTACGCTCGCCGTTCAGGACGTGGGAGAAAGCGCTGGTTCTCGCGGGTTATTTTTTCGTGTTCGAATACACGGTACTGTCCCGCATGTACGGTGTGATGCTGCTCATGTTTGTGGTGTATCTGCGGCAGCGGACGGCTCACCCGGATAAGCCGATTCTCAGCGCAGTCGCGCTCGGCGTGATGGCGAGCGTGGATACCATCGGCATCATCCTGTCGTTTGTGCTGTTGCTGGAGTACGCATACACGGCACTCCCGAAACACCGCACTTCGCCGCTATTTTCTCGCAGGAAGGCAATCTCCGCATTAGCGGTCTATGCGGCGATTCTGCTATTCGCGGTGTGGTCTGCGCGGCCCGCCGCAGACATAAGCTGGAGGACGACTGGAAGGCCGTTTGCAGATGCGAAGGACATGCCGCACCTGTACGAAGCGCTACTGAGGTACACGATTTTTCCGTTTTTCCCGGTGCAAAGCCCACGCAGCCATTTCTTCTGGAATCCGCTGCTCCACTACGGAAGTCTCACCTACACAATAATCATGCTGGTCACTCTTGGCGTGCTATGGATGGGCTTTCGGCGCCGCAGAAATCTATTGTTGTTGATGGGCGTCACCATTCTGGCCGGCACCGCCTTTGGACATTTGGTCTATGCTGGCTCGGAGCGCCAGTTTGGCATCGTCTTCCTCGCTTTTCTGGCGGGTGTGTGGATCATTCGCGCCGAAGATACTTCGGCTTTGTTGCCAATACCTGTCTACATCCTCTTGTTGATCTCGGCGTTGTCAGGCGCTTGGGCCACTATCGGATCCTGGGAGCGGCCGTTCTCTTACAACAAGGCCGCCGGACAATGGATTGTCGCGAATCATCTCGAGAACATGCCGCTGGTCGGCGAGACGGATACGAGCGTGATTGGCGTCGCCGAGTATCTGCATCGGCCTATCTATCAGATCGAGTGTGCCTGTGTGGACACCTACATGTTGTTCTCATCCAGGCGAGATGACTTCAATCCCATATCCGATCCGCCGCGACGTATCCTCCAGGCCTCACACTTTTACCATGACGCGCCTTTGCTGTATGTACGTGCATTCCCATTGAAGCAGGATGAAGAAGATGCTCTGAAACAGGAGGGCTTTCAGGTTCAACCGCTGGCGAGCTTTACCGGAGCTGAAGAGCTCGCCGAGAACTTTTACTTCTTCCGGCTCACGCTGACTGATGCGGCCGGTAACGGGACCGCTGCAACGAGCCCAAAACCTGCGCCATAGGCGAGCCCGGTTCCTGGGATATTCTTAGCGCAAGCATGCCCGTTCCTACCCTCAGCGTCGTGGTTCCCTGTTACAACGAGCAGGAGAGCATTCATGCCTGTCACGAAAAGCTGACAGAGGTGCTCAGCGCGCTGAAGGAGAGCTATGAGATCGTTTATGTCGACGACGGATCGCGCGACCAGACGGCGATGCTGCTTGAGCAGATGCATGCACGCGATTCGCACGTCGTCGTGGTTCGGCTTTCCCGAAACTTCGGCCATCAGCCGGCTGTAACCGCGGGGCTGAGCGCATCGATTGGTCAGGCCGTTGTGATCATCGACGCGGACCTGCAGGATCCCCCGGAGCTGATTCCCGCGATGGTCGGGCTGTGGCGGTCGGGCTACAAAGTGGTGTACGGCATTCGCCAGACGCGCGATGGAGAGACGCCCTTCAAGCTGTGGACCGCGAAGGCGTTCTATCGACTGATCAACTCACTGTCCGACGTTGATATTCCGATCGACACGGGCGACTTCCGGCTGATCGACCGCATCGTCGTGGATGTGTTTCTGCAAATGCCGGAACGGCATCGTCTGCTGCGCGGGATGTGGAGCTGGATCGGGTTCCCGCAGGTTGGACTGCCTTATCAGCGCGCGCCGCGATTTGCGGGCGAGACGAAGTATCCGTTGCGGAAGATGCTCGGATTGGCGCTGGACGGAATTGTCAGCTTCTCGGTTGTACCGTTGCGGCTGGTCACGGCGTTGGGATTTCTCTCAGCGGGCGCGGCCTTTATAGGAATCGTCTACACGTTGTGGGTGCGACTGCTCACGCACTCATGGGTGCGCGGCTGGGCGATCAGCTTTGTCGGCATGCTGTTTATGGCCGGCGTGCAGATGCTTTGCCTGGGCATTCTCGGCGAATACATCGGACGAATCTACACGGAGTCGAAGCAGCGTCCGCTGTTTATCCGGCATGAGATCCTGCGCAGAGAGGATCGGTAAGGCGCGTGCGTTACGGCACCCGGGTGTAAACCTGCAAATCGCCGACCGGCTTTTGATAGCGATAGTGCGACCATTGATCGCGAAACTGCGGGTCGCGTTCGAACCAATCGAGCAGGCCGGAGTAGCCGATCCGCGCCAGTGCCGGGCAGAGATTGGGATCGTCGCACGGCTCAATGACAACAACTGCAGGGCGCCAATGCGCAAGGTCCTCCGCAGTTGTCTGACGAAGTAAATCAGACAGCTCCGAAATTTTTGCCGCGGGGAGATGATGAGCGGCATCTGTGTCGAGCGGGTCCTGGCTGCGAACGATTGCCGGCAGCGACCACAGGTGCATGTAGCGCGAGGCCCAGACTTTATTTTGTTCGAGCACTTCCGGCCATTCCCAGGGTTCGACCGCCAGCAGATCGACGGCGGTGCCCGGAGGATACTCCGAGTAGATAGTGGCCAAATCGGTCTTCTGCGTCTCGAAGTAAGGGATTGGCTTCATATGCCATAACCGGACGGACAAGGCAATCACAAAAGCCAGAACGGCCAACCCGATACAGACGGAAGTGGGAAGATGTTCGGCCTCGGCACGGTGCCGTTTCGTGTCCCACTGCAGCCACGTTTGCTCAGCGACGTCGCAGCAAATAACGCCGACCGCAAGGTAGCTGAAGATCTGCAGAGCGAGAAGCTGGTAGCTCCAGCCTTTATGCTGCTGCGCATAAGCGAGCAATGCGCCCGTCGCAGCGGCGAGAAGGCATGCGACGATGGGCTCAGCGCGCAACCGGCGACGCAAGCCGACATAGAGGATCAGTGCAATAGCGAAGGCGGCAGCTTGCTTGTCAGCGGCATGCGCAATGGCGCTCCATGTCCTGTCGAAGCCCCAATAGGTTTCCCTGAGCAGCGGCATGATATCCCGCAGATATAAGGGAGAGAAGATCCGTACCGCCAGGAGATAGAAGGCCGGTCCCGCAACAAGAACAACAAGCGGCGGTTGAAACCATCGCCGCATGCTGCGTAACCGTATCAGGACCAGCAACTCTATCGCGACGACATCGAGGACGTGTTGCGGCTTCAGGCAGACGCCGACCGCCGCAAAGAACGTTGCGACAAATGCCTCGGTGAGGGGGAGCGCGATGTTACGGAGTCGCGATGCAGCCCATAGGGCATAGGGCAGGAGAAGAAACGCGGTGAAGTACTCACGCTGACCGCGATCGTCCAGGCTGATCGGTGCGGTGGCGATGTACATAGAGCACAGAACAAATAGCCACACGCCGAGCGCGGAGGCTCTGCACACGCGCCGGTAGAGAGACGCGGACCATGCGATGAGAGCGGTGATGCTGACTATCCAAAACGTTCGGAAGCCCGCCGACAGCGAGATGTGAAGCATTCTGGCGAGGAGTGCGGGAAGCGAGAAAAACCAGACAAGAAAGGGCGGATTCACCTCGATCAGCCTGGGGCCGTTGAGCTGCACTCCATGCATCACTGCGTTCGCAGCATAGAGATCCCACGCCTGGTCATGACCCACATGAGCGGCGATTGTGGGTGCGAGTTCGATGCCCCACAAAAGGCCGCATGCAATCGCAAAGAACGGAACGAAATAGCGTTGCAGCTGCCAGCCCACGCCAGTTAGGGGTGCAGTTTCGCCTGAAGGCATCTACGAAGAAGTGTCTGTTCTGGTCATTTCGTTGTCAACTTGACTTATGAATTTCTGAAAGCAGGGACCGTGTAGGCTCGTAGCAACGATGTTGTCATCCTCTGAGCCAACCAGTCCCCGGTTCACGCCCGAACTGCTCGCGACGGTACTAGTTGTCCTCGCCTACATCGTATGGATTCTTTCGTTGCCGGCGTGGCCTACCCAGGACGGCCCGATTCATCTCTATTACACACATGTTTTGCGCGCACTCTTCTCACATGACACCAGCTACGCGCGCTTCTACACGATCAAGCATCTGTTTCCGCCGTACTCGTTTTATTACTATGCGCTGCTGGGTCTCTCACGCTTCGTGTCGCTTCTCCTCGCAGATCGGCTGATCGTATGTGTGTATGTCGTGTCGTTCGTGTTCGGCTTTCGGTATCTCTCTCGCGCGCTCGGTGCGGGCGCCGATTCCATGACGCTGCTCTGCACGTTATTGCTGCTCAACTGGCCGCTTGGTATGGGCTTCGTTAACTTCTGCCTGTCGCTGTCGTTCGTCTTCTGGGCGCTGGGACTCTGGCTTCGCTTTGCCGGGCGAACGGCATATAACGCGCGAATCGGGTTCGTGCTGCTGGCAATCCTGACGATGTTCACGCATCCCGTCCCATTGTTGTTGTTACTCGGAATTGCGTCGCTGGACCTGGTAATGCGGTTCCTGGCGAACCGCCGTCGCAGCCAGCAGACCCCGCGGTTGTTCAGACTCGACCTGCTGACGCTGATAATTGCCGGCTTCACGCTCGGATACGTCAAGCTATTTACTATCAGTCGTCCGTTGCAGCAAACCACTGTAGGCGAGGAACCTGTTTCGTTCGCGACTCGTGTCGCTCACAATATTGCCAACTACTCGGTGGAGAAGGGGATCGCATTCCTTCTGGGCCCAGGCTTTGAGCTGCGGTTGTACCGCGTGCTGCTGATGGCCGTTCTTATCGTTCCGCTGGCATTCGCGCTTCTCCACTTTGTTCGCGATTGCAAGGAGCACCGCTGGACCGCTGCCGACACGGCGCTGCTCCTGGGGATCATCTTCATCTTCGTCCTGCCGTTTGTTCCACCCGACTTGAATGGTTCCCACTTTTTTGCGGCGCGGCTGCTTCTTTTTGTGTGGATCTTTCCGCTGCTCGCGGCCAGCGGCACCCGGTTTGGCGCGCGCGCGCGGACCGGATTGCTGGTATTCACCATCATCGGGCAGGCGATCGTGCTGCACGCAGCCAATGCCAGTCTTCGGCCCGTGGCGAAGTCGATTGCGGCGATCGATGCCGCGCAAGGGCCGATCGCCTCCCGGCCGGGTAATACTGGATTGGCGCTCGAGGATCCTCGTCCGCCGGACGCTCCACCTGGCCTCAGCTTCAATCCCTATCTATGGGCATCGGTCAACATCTTCCGTCACGACAACTCCGTGCTGGCGAATACACCCTGGCTCGACCTTGCCATTATTCCCCTGGGAGCGACTCCCCGGCTTCCAGCGGCCTCGATGAAACCAGAAGGGCTCGAGTTCCCATCGATCCTTCGTCTGGAACTCGCCGCCGATCCCGCTGAACGCGATGCCCTTTTCGCTTCGGTGGACTTTCTCGTAATCGAGCAGGCGCACCGCCAGCCGGTGACCGGCCTTGATCCGGTTCTTCCGGTGGATGCCTCGACTCACTGGAGATGCCGGACCGCGAGCCCGTCCTGGATACGCGTATGCGATAAAGAAGTCCGCCACTTGCACTGATTCCGATGCAGCCATGCGGTTTGATCCTTGCGGCCGCCTGTACACTCGAATCAGTTATGTACAAACGTGTCCTTCTCAAGATCTCGGGCGAAGCCTTGGCCGCTGGCCGAGGTTTCGGCGTCGATGCCGTTTTTATTCACGAGATCGCCAATGAGATCGCACAGGTCGCACGTACTGGATGCCAGATCGCCATTGTCGTTGGCGGGGGCAACTTCTTTCGCGGCGTCTCCGAGCAGGCAATTCACATGGACCGTGTCGCCGCGGACCACATGGGCATGCTGTCGACTGTCATCAATGCGATTGCGCTGCAGGATGCGATTGAGAAGACCGGCCTCTATGCTCGTGTGATGAGCGCGATCGAGATGCACGAGGTCGCCGAGCCGTACATCCGGCGGCGAGCGATTCGTCACCTGGAGAAAGGGCGCGTTGTGATCTTCGCGGGTGGCACGGGGAATCCGTACTTCTCCACCGATACCGCTGCGGCGCTGCGCGCGATGGAGATTGGCGCGGAGGTGCTGCTGAAGGCCACGAGCGTCGAGGGCATCTACACGGCGGACCCGAAGAAGGTCGCAGACGCGACGAAGTTTGAAACGATTACCTACATGGAGATTATCAAGCTGGGCCTGCGGGTGATGGACACGACCGCCGTGTCGCTCTGCAAGGACAACAACCTGCCGATGATCATCTTCTCGATGCGCGAGATGGGAAACATCGTGCGCGTCGTCCAGGGCGAAAAGCTTGGTTCGCTGGTCACGGCCTGACGCTTTCCCGGGGGCCGCGGGCGTAAACTGGACGCATGGGCATTACTCGCCAGCAGGCGCTTGATTGTTTCGCCTCGGACGACCTGATCGGCATCGGCATGGAGGCTGATGCGGTGCGGCGCAGGCTGCATCCGGAAGGCGTCGTCAGCTACATCATCGACCGCAACATCAACTACACGAATTTCTGTACGGAGTACTGCACCTTCTGCGCGTTCTATCGGCCGCTGAAAGGCAAGCTCGCGGCCGAGGGCTACATCCTCGACTTCGACACGATCTACGAGAAGATTCGCGAGACGGTGGAGATGGGCGGCACCGGCGTGCTGATGCAGGGCGGCATCCACCCGGACCTCAAGATTGACTGGTTCGAGCGGCTGTTTACGGGCATCAAACAACGCTTCCCTCAGATCTGGCTGCACTGCCTGAGCGCGAGCGAGGTGCTGGCGATTGCGGAATACTCGGAGCTGGACTTGCGCACGACGATCTCCCGGCTGCGTGACGCCGGGCTCGACTCGATCCCCGGCGGTGGCGCGGAGATTCTCGACGATGAGGTGCGTCATCGCATCGCGCGGTTGAAGTGCCGCACCGAGGACTGGGTGAGTGTGCATCGCACGGCGCACGAACTGGGCATGCGCACGACGGCGACGATGATGTTCGGCGTTGGCGAGACGATGGACCAGCGCGTGAATCACTTTGAGGTCGTTCGCAAGCTGCAGGAGGAGACCGGCGGGTTCACCGCATTCATCCCATGGAGCTTCCAGCCGAACAACACGGCGTTGGGCGGACGCGGATGGGATGAGGCAACCAGCGTGGAATACCTGAAGACGCTCGCCATCTCGCGCATGTATCTCGACAACATCGAGAACGTGCAGGCGAGTTGGGTCACGCAGGGGCTGAAGGTGCTGCAGATGGGGTTGCGCTTCGGCGGCAACGACGTCGGCAGCGTGATGCTGGAGGAGAACGTGGTGAAGGCCGCGGGCACCTCCAACTGCACCACGGAAGAAGAACTCCGCCGCATCATCCGCGACGCAGGCTTCAAACCGGTGCAGCGTGACACGCTCTACCGGACTATGTTTCTAAATTAGGTTCCTGAATTAACGCGTCACTCCCACTCGATGGTTCCCGGCGGCTTCGACGTGATGTCGTAGACC
Organism: Acidobacteriaceae bacterium; assembly: GCA_035605855.1. Lineage (GTDB taxonomy): Bacteria > Acidobacteriota > Terriglobia > Terriglobales > Acidobacteriaceae > Granulicella. The sequence continues at coordinate 10,289 of DATNGO010000005.1, forward strand.
ACGCGGTTAATGCCGTGCACCTCGCTGATGATGCGGCTGGAGATCGTGCGCAGCACGTCATAAGGCAGCGCGGCCCAGTCGGCCGTCATGCCATCCTCGCTTTCGACGGCGCGAATGGCGCAGGTGGATGCGTAGGTGCGCTGATCGCCCATCACACCGACGGACTTCACCGGCAGCAGTACAGCGAACGACTGCCACAGCTTCGTCGTGAGCCCCGCGAGTTTGATCTCATCCGTGCAGATCGCGTCCGCCTCCTGCAGCAGTGCGACGCGCTCGGGCGTAACTTCACCGAGAATCCGCACCGCGAGGCCGGGGCCAGGAAACGGCTGGCGCTCGAGGATCTCGGCCGGCATGCCGAGGTCCTTGCCGATGCGACGGACCTCGTCCTTGAAAAGATCGCGCAGCGGTTCGATGAGCTTCAGCTTCATATCCGCGGGCAGGCCGCCGACGTTGTGGTGGCTCTTGATGACGTGCGAAGGCCCGTGAACACTGGCCGATTCAATGACGTCCGGATATAACGTTCCCTGCACCAGCCAGGCGATCTCCTCGCCGGCGGACTTCTCGGCCTCGAAGATCTTGCGCGCCTCGTCATCGAACACCGCGATGAACTCGTTGCCGATGGCCTTGCGTTTCTTCTCGGGATCGGTGACACCTGCGAGCTTCGTGAGGAAGCGATCGCTCGCGTCGACAGCGACGACGTTGAGCCCGAGTTGCTCGCGCATCGTCCGCTGAACCTGCTCATACTCGTTCTTCCTCAGCACGCCGTTGTTGACGAAGATGCATGTCAGCCGATCGCCGATAGCCTTGGCGACGAGCACTGCAGCGACGCTTGAATCCACACCTCCACTGAGCCCGCAGATCGCATGTCCAGTGAGACCGATCTGCGCGCGAATACCGGCGACCGTCGTCTCGATGAAGTGCGCGGGCGTCCAGTCCTGCTTCGCTCCGCAGATGTCGACGACGAAGTTGCGCAGCAGCTCAATTCCTTGCCGCGTGTGCGCGACCTCAGGATGAAACTGCACACCCCACATCTTGCGCGACTCATTAGCAACCGCTGCTACAGCGTTTGCTGTCTTAGCGACAACGTGAAAGCCGGGAGCCATCGCCTCGGCGTGGTCGCCGTGTGACATCCAGACCTCGAGCGTCTGCGGCAGACCGTGGAACAGCGGCGTCTCCGCGATGACTTCAACCTCGGCGTGGCCGTACTCGCGCGCCGCCGCAGGAGCCACGCGGCCGCCAAGGTGATGCGTCATGAACTGCAGACCGTAGCAGATGCCGAGTGTCGGCAGGCCCGTCGCAAGTACCTTCGCGTCAGCCTTCGGCGCTGTCTCGTCGTAGACACTCGAAGGGCCGCCCGAAAGGATGATGCCCCTGGGCTTCAGCGCAAGCACGCGCTCCAGCGGCGCGGTGCACGGAAGCACCACCGAAAAGACATCCAACTCGCGAATTCTGCGAGCGATGAGCTGTGTGTATTGCGATCCGAAGTCCAGAATGACGATGGTTGACGATCCGTGCGTATCCACAACGTAAGTCTAGAGCAGTTCTCCAGATGACGGGCGTTGGTCAGTTATGCAGAGGCCGTTTTCCTTGGGAGAAAACGGCGTCCGCAATCTTCGCTTCTCGAAACTTCTTCAGGAGACTGCTCTATCGTGGGCTCACGTATGGGGCGGCAAAGGGTCCGGCGCCTGCACAACGCCGTAGTGGCCACCGGACATCTTTGTCACGACCGGCGCATACAGACCCAGCAACTGGCGCTTCCACCAGTTGCCGGTTGCGCGCTTCTCGTCCATCGTCGTGAACCAGTACTGCCAGAGGATAGCGCGGACGTACTTTGGCGGCGCCTGCGCGAAGGGATTGCCGCGGAAGAGCGTGAGCACATCGGCGTCGTTGTCCAGCAGCCGCTCCTCGGTAAGCGGAACGATCTCGTACTGCCGCCAATCGCCGAGCGAGGCGAACCAGAGGTTCCAGTCGAAGCGCGGCTGGTACGGCGCGTAGATGCGCGGGCGTTCGTTCAGCGCCTGCGGTTTGTACTGGAACAGATATGCAGTCCAATTCTGACCGTCGTTGGAACCCTGGAACTCGATCTCATATCGGCCGCTCGTCATCACGGCAAAGAGCCCGTACTGATTGGCGATGCGAAAGGGTTCGAGAATTGCGACGGGTGCGGATGGCAGTGGTAGTCCAGGGATCACGATGTTGAGCAGCTCGAAGCTGGTGTCATAGGCAATGATCGCGAGCAAAAGCGTGCTGATTGTCAGCTTCAATGCATGAAGAGCGCGTTTCGTGCTCGATTCCGGCTCGCTTGCTGGCGCCTCATTGTCTTCTTGAGGAAGATTGAACCTGCCGCGATAGCGTGCTGGAATCCAGCTTGCGAGGGTGCGGTCGTCGAGCAGCAGAATACCGAGGCAAAGGACGATGTAGTTGAGGAAGGCGTAGTTGCCGGTGAGGATGACCGGGATCTCCCACAACGTGACGATGGCGAAGAGCACAACACGCACCGCGCATCCCGCGGGCCACTTGCGTGGGAAGAAGAAGAGCAGGACGACGATGAACTCGAGAATCAGAGTTCCCGCTGCGGTGGCCTTCTGGAAGCCGTGCGGCAGATGCTGAACGTACCAGCCAATCCAGCTAGGCAAAGGGCTGTTCTGGTAGTACTCGTCCATCGCTGTCAGGTGCCGCCATTGGACGTCGCCGCTGAGCCATTTCACCATCCCGGACTCAAAATAGATCCTGAACCATTCCCATTGCAGGAGCCAGAGACTGAGCCGGATGGGCGGATGCGTGGCGCCAAGTCCCGGACGAAGTCCGGGCGGTGCGAAGAACATGGAGATGAATCCGGCTTCGAGCAGCATGCCGTCGGATTGATACGACGAGAAGTCGGCTGCGGCACTGACGAAGGCGAGGAAGCAGATCCAGCAGACGAGCAGGCTCACGCGCGGCCAGAGGTTGAAGAACACAGCGATCGATGCCAGCAGACCGATCCACATGACCGCGACGATGAAGTACGTGCTCGAGGAGATCCAGAAGAGCGAGGGTGCGATCCAGAAACGGTTGTGACCTGTTGCCTGAGCAATGGCCGCGAGCGTTTCACCTGCGGGCAGGATCCCGTGTTCGCCGATGAGTCCTTTTACCTGGAAGAGCAGCGAGAAGAACGCCGAGAAGTAGATAGCTGCGATCGCCCGCAGCCAGAGCCAGCGTGCAAGCGTCACCGTGCGCGGGCCTTGCTCGGAGGCGAAGAGCCAGCGCACCGGATTGGAGGGCCGTTCCATCGTGACTGATTGGAGATCGTCGCTGAACACTTCAGTTGCGTCCCTCGGAGATTTCGACCGCGCTGTAAGCAGAGACGGTGCGATTTTAGGGCGAAATTTCGTACAATGAAAGGAAGATGAGTGAAACGACAGTTGCAGCACCTGAAGCTCCTGCCAAGGCCCACACCGCCAGGTACACCAGGAATCACCCGTACATCTCGCGCGTCATTACCAACCGGCGCCTGACCGGAGCTGAGAGCGAAAAAGAGACGATCCACATCGAGCTGGAGCTCGAAGAGGGCATGACGTACACCCCTGGCGATGCGGTCGGCATTATTCCGACGAACCGCGAGAGCCAGGTGGAGGAGAACCTCGCTGCGCTGGGATTCAACGGCACGGAGCGCGTGCTCGACCACTACAAGGTGGAGATTTCGCTGCACGAGGCGCTGACGACGCGGCTCGGCATCGGCAAGCTTGCGCGCGGCAGTGTGAACCAGTATGCGAAGCTGTGCGGCGAGAACGTGCCGCCGGCGCTCAAGCGCCTGCTCGGCACGGAGAACAAGGCGCTTGCCGAGGAGTACGTCTGGGGCCGCGAGTTCGTTGACCTCGTGAAGGATTTTCCGGGAGTGGTGAAGGAGCCGCAGCAGCTCTTCAACATCCTGCAGCGGCTGACTCCACGCATGTATTCGATTGCTTCGTCGCAGGCTGCGCACCCGGACGAAGTGCACACGACGGTGCGGGTGGTGCGCTACAAGGCCCATGGGGCAGACCGGCAGGGGGTTTGCTCAGGGCACATGGGCGAGCGCGCGCCGGAGGGCAGCACGTTGCCGATCTTTCTGCACGAGAACAACGCGTTCCGTCTGCCCGAGGATACGGATGCGCCGGTGATCATGATCGGGCCGGGCACGGGGATTGCGCCGTTCCGCGCGTTCCTGGAGCATCGGCAGCTGCTGGGGCAGAAGGGGCCGATGTGGCTGTTCTTCGGCGAGCAGCGGCGCGTTTCGGACTTCCTGTACGAGGAGCAGTTTGCGCAGATGCAGCGCGAGGGCGTGCTGACGAAGTTGCATACGGCATTCAGCCGTGACACGGCGAGGAAGGTGTACGTGCAGGACCGCATGCAGGAGAACGCAGCGGATCTGTACGACTGGCTGGAGCGCGGAGCGTACTTTTACGTGTGCGGAGATGCGAGCCGCATGGCGAAGGATGTGGAGAACGCGTTGCTGGACGTGATTGCGAAGGGATCGAATGGAACGCTGGAGCACGCAGCGGAGTATCTCGCGAAGATGAAGAAGCAGAAACGGTATCAGCGCGACGTTTACTAGTCGATTCGAAGGGTGCAAGGCTGGGGAGGGGTATAGCCCTCCCCAGTTTTGCTGCTCCCCTGCATTGGTCAGACGCGGAGGTTGTCGGCGCGCCAGTTGGTGATGGATCGCTTGATGGCTTTGGGCTTGAGGTTTTCGTTGAGCGAGCGCTGGATGAGGGCGGGGAGTTCGGCGTCGGAAGCGAAGCGGAGGGCGATAATCTGCCCGAGAGTGAGCGATTGTGTCGCGGCCAGGAGCTCCGGCGTGAGCAGGCGCTGATAGCGGAGGTTCTCTTCGAGACGGATGACGCGGTCCTGGACTTTGAGGGGATAGGCGCGCGCGTAGCCGGTGAGCATGAAGAGCGCAATGGCCATGATGACGAGCCAAGAGTGCATGGCGATGTGGTGCGGCCAGCGGCGGATGAGCACGACGATGGTGATGACGATGTTGATTAGAAAAACCCAGGCCATGAAGAAGTGGAACGGTGGATGAAAGCGGATGTGGTTCTTGTAGTTCTGTGGCGCGGACATGGTTCCTCGATTCTTGATGAGAGAGGCACCGCCATCATAACGCGGGTGTTGCGATAGGCTGAGGGGATGGTGAAGAAGAGAATTGGCGTGCACGTGGGCGTCAGCGGCGGATGCTGGACCGCGGTGCAGCGCGCGGTGGACGCAGGGGCGAATACGTTTCAGTTTTTCAGCTCGAGCCCGCGGACTTGGAAGGCCTCGCCGGTGAAGCCGGAGGAGGCGGCAAAGATGCGCGAGGCGCGGGCGAAGCATGATGTGAATCCGATCGTGATTCATGCGAGCTATCTGATTAATCTTTGCAGCCAGGTGGAGAGCGTACGCGCGAATTCTGTGAGCGCGTTTCGCGGTGAAGTGGAGCGCGCGCTGGCGTGGGGTGCGGAGTATCTGGTGTTGCATCCGGGGTCGTGGAATGGGCTGACGCGCGAAGAGGGTCTGCGGCTGGCAGTGCAGGGAATTGAGCGCGCGACGGACGGGCTGCCGTGGCAGGACCACAACTTCAAGGTGTTGATTGAGAACTCACCGGGCGCGGAGTTTTCGCTGGGTGGGACCCTGGAGCAGGTGGCGGAGCTGGTGGAGCGGCTGCGCGCGTGCGCGCCGGTAGCAGTGTGTCTGGACACATGCCATCTGCATGTGAAGGGTTATGACATTGTGACGGCCGAAGGATGGGCTGAAACGACCAAGCTCATTGCTGATACGGTGGGGATCGAGACGGTGCGGGTGTGGCACTGCAACGACGCGAAGGCCGCACGGGGGTCGAAACTGGACCGGCATGAGCACGTCGGCGAGGGGACAATCGGGCCGGCGGCGTTTCGGAGGCTGCTGCACGATGAGCGGTTTGCGCATGCGGCGTTCATTGCAGAGACGCCGGTGGATGAACCGGGCGATGAGATGCGGAATGTGATGGCGCTGAGGGCACTGAGCGCTGGATA
>DATNGO010000006.1:0-43419 GCA_035605855.1 Acidobacteriaceae bacterium
AAGCGCGGGAACAAGGACGCTGAAATTATTGTGAGCGTCGGCGAAGAGGAAGGGTTTCTCGCGCGAGATGGGCGTGCGGTCGATCTTTGTGTAAGTGGGCTTCGGCCAGTCGCCGGGCGGAGGGTTGGTGACGCCGACGAAAACCATGTTCCAGTTGGAGCCGGTCCAGCTGTGCCACTCGGTGTTGCGGGAGATCCATTGCTGCTGGGAGCCGGAGTCGACGTTGCCGTCGATGAGGCTGTCGGAGATCCAGCCGCCTGAGGCCCAGCCGTGGTTCTGATGCAGCACCATGTTGCCGAGGACGTGCATGCGGCGGAAGGAGACGGCTTGTGACGTGGCCCACTGGAGCGTGCCGGTGGAGGGCGTGACAGCGAGGCCTTCAGCGGCGCGCCAGAAGGTGCAGGTCGCGTTGTTGTTCGGGAGCGAGGCATCGACGTGCATGTTGCCGGAGATGTGAACTGCATCGGGAGTAGCGCCGAGGCCGATCACCTGGGTGTAGAAGCCGACAGGGATGTCGATGTGGTAGTCGCCGGGGAGGAAGAGGAAGGCGTAGCGGCTGGCGCCGAACTCGCTATGCTGCTGTTCGGCGTAGACCTTGTCGATCTGCGATTGCATCTCGGCCGTGGGGGTCGAGGAAGAGAAGAGGAAGACGTTGGGGCCGAGCAGTGTCTGCAGATTTTTCTGCACGTCGGGTTGCGGCGTTGTGTGGGCGAAGAGACTAGGCGGCCACGCCGAAGCCGCCAACACGAGAGCGAAGACGAACGATTGTTTCAGGCCCACGCTGAAATAGTACAGCTACGTCCCGAGCCGTAACAGGGCTAATCGATATCGAAGCTGACGCCCTGGGCGAGTGGGAGGTCGGTGCCGTAGTTGATGGTGTTGGTGGCGCGGCGCATGTATTGCTTCCAGGCGTCGGAGCCGGACTCGCGGCCGCCGCCGGTCTCTTTCTCACAGCCGAAGGCGCCGCCGATCTCTGCACCGGAGGTGCCGATGTTCACGTTGGCAATGCCGCAGTCGGAGGCGGAGAGGAAGCGCTCGGCTTCGCGCATGTTGAGCGTGAAGATGGAAGAGGAGAGGCCCTGTGGGACGTCGTTGTGCAGGGCGATGGCCTCGTCGAGGTTGCGGTACTTGAGGACGTAGAGGATGGGGGCGAAGGTTTCGTGGCGCACGATGTCGGATTGGCGGGGGACTTCCACAAGGGCGGGACGGACGTAGAAGGATTTGGGCGATGCATTGATATCAATACGTTCTCCGCCGGTGATAGTGGCGCCTTCGTTGCGAGCGGAATTCAGAGCGGATTGCATCGAGTCGAAGGCGCGGGAGTCGATGAGCGGACCGACGAGGGTGTTGGGCTCGCGCGGGTCGCCGATGGAGACGGAACTATAGACCTGCCTGAGGCGTGGGATCAGTTGGTCGTAGACGGAGTCGTGGACGATGAGGCGGCGGAGGGTGGTGCAACGCTGGCCGGCGGTGCCCATGGCGGCGAAGGCGATGCCGCGGAGAGTGAGGTCGAGATCCGCAGACGGAGCGACGATGGCGGCGTTGTTGCCGCCGAGCTCGAGGATGGAGCGGCCGAAGCGTTTGGCGAGGCGGGGGCCAACGGCACGGCCCATGGCTGTCGAGCCGGTGGCGGAGACGAGCGGGACGAGGGGAGAGTCGACGAGGAGCTCGCCGAGTGTGGGGTCGCCGATGAGGAGGGTGGAGAGGTTGGGTGGCGCGGAGCCGAACTTCTTGCATGCGCGTTCAAAGATAGCTTGCGTGGCGAGCGCGGTGAGCGGTGTCTTCTCGGAGGGCTTCCAGACGATGGAGTTGCCGCAGACGAGGGCGAGCGCGGCGTTCCAGCTCCAGACGGCGACGGGGAAGTTGAACGCGGAGATGATGCCGACGACGCCGAGTGGGTGCCAGGTCTCCATCATGCGATGGTTGGCGCGCTCGGACGCGATGGTGAGGCCGGCGAGCTGGCGCGAGAGGCCGGCCGCGAAGGTGCAGATGTCGATCATCTCCTGCACTTCGCCGAGACCTTCGGAGAGGATCTTGCCGGCCTCGAGGGTGACGAGACGGCCGAGGGTGTCCAGGTTGGCGCGGAGCTCTTCGCCGAGAAGGCGGACGAGCTCGCCGCGTCTGGGTGCGGGGACGTTGCGCCAGGATTCGAAGGATTTGTGCGCGGCGGTGATGGCAGCAGTGGCGGCTTCCGGCGAGGTGGTGGGGATACGGGCGAGCTCTTCGCCGGTGATGGGTGTGCGGGCGATGAGTGAGCCGTTCGAGCAGGCGGAGGAGGGCACGCCGAGTCGCGTGAGGAGGTCGATGGCTTCTTGTTTGAGAGAAGATTCAGTGGCGAGCATGATGGTCTCCGGGAGTCAGCTGGACATAGGGGCTTAACAAAATTTTCTGGCGGAAAGTGTTGGGCGGTATTCACTCCGGTTATGGATCGTGGCCTTGGGAATCCGGTTCTGTTCAGTGTCGAGTGACGAGTTGGGGAGTTGCGAGAGATTTCGGCGCTTTTGTTGCGATTCGTTACCCCAGGGGCTAAAGCCCCTTCTTCCTTGCCCGGGGAAGCCCGACCCTGAAGGGTCGGGTTACCTGAAAGCGAGTGCGATCTCCCGCGGAGAAGGTTCGGGTTACCTGGAAGCGAGTGCGATCTCTCCGGGAGAAGGGTCGGGTTACCTGGAAGCAAGGACGATGCATTCCTCCAGGATGTCGAGGGCGACGTCGGTTTCCTGTTGAGTGACGATGAGCGGAGGACAGAGGCGGATGGTGTTTTCGCCGCAGCCGAGCAGCAGAAGGCCGCGGTGGAAGGCGAGATCAACGATGCGGTCGCGGAGAGCGCCGGCCGGTGTGCGCGAGAGGCGGTTTTCGACCATTTCGACAGCGAGCATGAGGCCGCGTCCGCGAACATCGCCGACGGTCCGATACTTCGCGGGCCAGGTGTTGAGGCGCTGGGAGGCGGCGGCTCCGACAGCGGCTGCATTGGCCATCGCCTCGCGCTCGATGATGTCCATCGTTGCCAGTGCGGCCGCGAGGCAGATGGGATTGCCGCTGAAGGTGCTGCCGTGCGAGCCGGGAACCCAGTCCATGATCCCGGCGCGGGTCATGCAGATGCCGATGGGCATGCCGGAGGCGATGCCCTTGGCGATGAGGAGGATGTCGGGCTCGACGCCGGCGTGCTCGATGGCCCACCACTTGCCGGTGCGGCCGGCGCCGGACTGGATCTCATCGGCGACGAGGAGGATGCCGTGCTTGTCGCATATAGAACGGAGTTCCTGGAGGAAGGAGTCGGGCGGGACGATGTAGCCGCCCTCGCCCTGGATGGGCTCGACGAAGATGGCGGCGACCTCTTCCGGCGGGATGGTGGTCTTGAAGACCTTGTCTTCAAGGAAGCGAGCGCAGGAGAGGCCGAGCTCGTGTGCCGAGCGCAGGCTGCCGTCGCCCTCGCGGTAAGGGTTGGGGTAGCGGATATGGGTGACGCCGGGAACCAGCGGGGCGAAGCGGCGGCGCTGCTGCACCTTGGATGCAGTGAGCGAAAGCGCGCCCATCGTGCGGCCGTGAAAGCTGCCGAAGAAGCTGATGATGTGCTGGCGACCGGTGTGGTAGCGGGCGAGTTTGAGGGCGCACTCGACGGCCTCGGCGCCGGAATTGCCGTAGTAGAAGCGGTGCGGGCCGGGCATGGGAGCGACGGCAGAAAGGCGCTCGGCGAGGCGAGGCATCAGGTCGTAGTAGAAGTCCGTGCCGGACATGTGGATGAGCTGCGCGGCCTGGTCCTGGATGGCCTTGACGACGTACGGGTGGCAGTGACCGGTGGAGTTAACCGCGATGCCGGCGGTGAAGTCGAGAAACTCATTGCCATCGACGTCTTCGATGCGGCAGCCGAAGCCTCGTTTGACGACGAGCGGATAGCAGCGGGTGTAGCTGGGCGAGAGCAGGGCTTCGTCGTGAGCGACGATCTTCCGGGCGTTGGGGCCGGGCAGGGGACCGACGATCTTCGGGCCGAAGCGGGCGTGGACTTCAGGGGTGGCGGTGCGTGGGAACTCCAGGACCGTGGTGCTCATTGGGACTCTCTCTTTACTGTCAGCGGCGGTGGTACTGTGGATGGGCCCGGAGGGCAGCCGTTCCGCGCAGCGATAATTCAGCGGTGTTCGCCAAAGATGACGAGGCTGCCGGGGTGAACCGGGCAGGAGTCAGGAGGCTGAGATGTCTGGGAGCGGCTAGTCGCCGGAGAAGAGATTGGGCCGGCTGGTGCTGGGAAGGACAGAGCGGGAGGCACGCACTTGAAGCGAAGTCCGCGGGCCGCTCGCTGCGGTCAAAGCCGAAAGGTTAGGGATACGCATGGTTGCAAACCTCACACCTTTAAGCCGCACTATAGACCCCCTTTGGGAGGGTTGGCAAAGTCCACCTTTGGGGGAGTGGACGGCGGGCAACCGCAGGAGGGGTAAACCCTCATCTATGAACTAAGTATTCCGGTTGCCAATAGATGGTGTTGTGAGCACAGAGAAGGATCAATTTCGAGGATCAACGATTCTCCCAATTCGTCGAGAGACGTGCTATTGCTTGTATGGACTCGCGGAAAGCGGTCCGTCAGGCTGCAGTGCTGAATCGGTTTTCCTCCCGAGAGTTCCCCGAAGGGGTCGCTAACTGATCGCTCTCTTCCCGGCGAGCCGGGACGAGATGTGTTGTCGACTCCGACTGCATGCTTTAAGCAGTTAAACCCTTTCGCGAGGCCCAGATTGAAGACCAGCGCACGCCGCCCCTCCACCCCAGACTCAGAGACACCGGTTTCCGTTGTTGAGAACGGATCCTCGCTCAAGCAGAACGGAAACGGCGGCTTCGACTCCGCTGTGCTGCTGGCGACGCTGCTGCGCATGCGCGATGGAGACTTCACCGCCCGCCTGCCGAGCACGTGGACGGGTGTTGAAGGAAAGATGGCGGATACCTTCAACGAGATTGTCGCGGCGAACGAGCAGATGGCTCGTGAGTTGAAGCGGCTGGGGCAAAAGGTGGGTAAAGAGGGCCGTACGCGCGAACGCTCACGGTTCCAACAGGCGCGCGGTTCATGGGGGGAGATGGAGAGCTCCGTGAACACGCTGGTCGATGACCTGCTGCGCCCGATGACCGAGGTGACGCGCGCAATTGGCGCGGTGGCGCAGGGGAATCTGACGCAGACGGTGCGGTTGGATGTCGATGGGCGTCCGCTCGAAGGTGAGTTCCTGCGGTCGGCGAACATCGTAAACACGATGATTCAACAGCTGGGCGTGTTCACCAGCGAAGTGACGCGCGTGGCGCGCGAGGTGGGCACTGAAGGCAAGCTGGGCGGGCAGGCCGAGGTGCCGGGTGTCGCGGGAACGTGGAAGGACCTGACGGACTCGGTGAACTCGATGGCCTCGAACCTTACAGGCCAGGTAAGAAATATTGCCGAGGTTGCGACGGCTGTGGCCAGCGGCGATCTATCGCGCAAGATCACGGTGGACGTGCGCGGCGAGATTCTGCAGCTGAAGGAAGCCATTAATACGATGGTGGACCAGCTGCGGTCGTTCGCGTCAGAGGTAACGCGCGTGGCGCGCGAGGTGGGCACGGATGGCAAGCTGGGTGGGCAGGCCGTCGTACCGGGCGTGGCAGGAACGTGGAAGGATCTGACGGACTCGGTGAACGCGATGGCCGGGAATCTGACGGCGCAGGTGAGAAACATCGCCGAGGTGACGACGGCTGTGGCGCGTGGCGACTTGAGCCGAAAGATCACGGTGGATGTGAAGGGCGAGATCCTCGAGCTGAAGGACACCATCAACACGATGGTGGATCAGCTGAACGCGTTTGCCGGTGAGGTAACGCGCGTGGCCAAAGAGGTGGGCACCGAAGGCAAGCTGGGTGGGCAGGCGCAGGTGCCGGGGGTTGGCGGAACGTGGAAGGATCTCACGGATAACGTGAACTTCATGGCCTCGAACCTGACCGGCCAGGTGAGAAACATCGCTGAGGTCGCGACAGCCATTGCGAACGGTGACCTCTCGCGCAAGATCACGGTGGACGTGCAGGGCGAGATCCTGCAGCTGAAAGAGACGCTGAACACGATGGTCGATCAGCTCAACCGCTTTGCGGGTGAGGTGACGCGCGTGGCACGCGAGGTCGGCACGGAGGGAAGGCTGGGCGGCCAGGCGAATGTGCCGGGCGTGGCGGGAACGTGGAAGGATCTGACGGACTCGGTGAACTCGATGGCCGGCAACCTGACTGGCCAGGTGAGGAACATTGCCGAGGTAACTACTGCCGTGGCTCGCGGTGATTTGAGTCGCAAGATCACGGTGGACGTGAAGGGCGAGATCCTCGAGCTGAAGAACACGATCAACACGATGGTGGATCAGCTGAACGCGTTTGCCGGCGAGGTGACGCGCGTGGCGCGCGAAGTGGGCACGGAAGGCAAGCTGGGCGGGCAGGCTCAGGTGTCAGGCGTTGCCGGTACATGGAAAGATCTCACGGACAATGTGAACTTCATGGCCTCGAACCTGACAGGACAGGTGAGAAACATTGCCGAGGTTGCTACGGCTGTGGCGCTGGGCGATTTGTCGCGCAAGATCACGGTGGACGTGAAGGGTGAGATCCTCGAACTGAAGGACACCATTAACACGATGGTGGATCAGCTGCGTTCCTTCGCCTCCGAGGTGACGCGCGTGGCCCGCGAGGTGGGCACGGAAGGCAAGCTCGGTGGACAGGCGAATGTGCCGGGCGTCGCGGGAACGTGGAAGGACCTCACGGACTCCGTGAACTCGATGGCCTCGAACCTGACGGGCCAGGTCCGCAATATCGCCGAGGTGTCGACGGCGATTGCGAGCGGTGATCTTTCGAAGAAGATCACGGTGAACGTCAGCGGCGAGATCCTGCTGCTGAAGGACACCATTAATACGATGGTGGATCAGTTGAACGCATTCGCGGGTGAAGTCACACGCGTGGCGCGCGAGGTGGGAACCGAAGGCAAGCTTGGAGGACAGGCGCAGGTTTCGGGTGTGGCCGGTACGTGGAAGGACCTGACGGACAACGTGAACTCGATGGCCGGCAACCTGACGGCGCAGGTGCGCAATATCGCCGAGGTGACGACGGCGGTGGCACGCGGCGATTTGTCGCGCAAGATCACAGTGGACGTGAAGGGCGAGATTCTCGAGCTGAAGAACACCATCAACACGATGGTGGATCAGCTGAATGCGTTTGCCGGTGAGGTAACGCGTGTGGCGCGTGAGGTTGGCACCGAAGGAAAGCTTGGCGGACAGGCCGAGGTGCCGGGCGTGGGCGGCACGTGGAAAGATCTCACGGACAACGTGAACTTCATGGCCTCGAACCTGACGGGCCAGGTGCGTAATATTGCCGAGGTGGCGACGGCGATCGCAACGGGCGACCTCTCAAAGAAGATCACCGTGGATGTTCGCGGGGAGATTCTACAGCTGAAAGAGACGCTGAACACGATGGTCGAGCAGTTGCGCTCGTTTGCCGCGGAAGTGACGCGCGTGGCGCGCGAGGTGGGTACTGAAGGCCGTCTCGGTGGACAGGCCAACGTTGGTGGCGTGGCGGGAACGTGGAAGGATCTTACCGACTCGGTGAACGCGATGGCCGGCAACCTCACCGGTCAGGTGCGCAATATCGCCGAGGTGACGACGGCTGTGGCGCGCGGCGACTTGAGCCGCAAGATCACCGTGGATGTGAAGGGGGAGATCCTCGAGCTGAAGAACACGATCAACACAATGGTGGATCAGCTGAACGCCTTCGCCGGAGAAGTCACACGCGTGGCGCGCGAGGTGGGAACCGATGGCAAGCTCGGTGGACAGGCCGAGGTGCCCGGAGTTGCAGGAACGTGGAAGGATCTTACGGACAACGTGAACTTCATGGCCTCGAACCTGACGGGCCAGGTGAGAAACATTGCCGAGGTCGCGACCGCGATCGCGAACGGCGATTTGTCGAAGAAGATCACCGTCGATGTGCGCGGCGAGATTCTGCAGTTGAAAGAGACGCTGAACACGATGGTGGAACAGCTGCGCTCGTTTGCCGCTGAGGTGACGCGCGTGGCGCGCGAAGTGGGATCGGAAGGGCGTCTGGGCGGTCAGGCACACGTGCCGGGTGTGGGTGGAACATGGAAGGACTTGACGGACTCGGTGAACGCGATGGCCGGGAACCTGACGGCGCAGGTGAGAAACATTGCCGAGGTGACGACAGCTGTGGCTCGCGGCGATTTATCGCGCAAGATCACGGTGGATGTGAAGGGTGAGATCCTCGAGCTGAAGAACACCATTAACACGATGGTGGATCAGCTGAACGCGTTTGCCGCCGAGGTGACGCGCGTGGCGCGCGAGGTGGGCACCGAAGGGAAGCTCGGCGGACAGGCACAGGTGCCGGGCGTGGCCGGAACGTGGAAGGACCTCACGGACAACGTGAACGTGATGGCTGCGAACCTGACGGAGCAGGTGCGCGGCATCGTGCGCGTGGTGACTGCGATCGCGAGCGGCGATCTGACGCGCAAGCTGACCGTGAATGCGAAGGGCGAGGTCGCGGCGCTGGCCGAAACGATCAATAACGTTACGGAGACGTTGGCGACGTTCGCCGATCAGGTGACTACGGTGGCGCGCGAGGTCGGCGTGGAAGGACGGCTCGGCGGGCAGGCGAACGTACCGGGTGCGGCCGGAACCTGGAAGGACTTGACGGGCAACGTGAATCTGCTGGCCGATAACCTGACGAACCAGGTGCGCGCGATCGCCGAGGTAGCAACGGCTGTGACGAAGGGCGACCTGACGCGGTCGATTCAGGTGGAGGCCAGCGGTGAAGTGGCCGAGCTGAAGGACAACATCAACACGATGATTGATAACCTTCGGCTGACCACGGACCGCAACAAAGAGCAGGACTGGCTGAAGACGAACCTCGCACGCTTTACAGGCATGCTGCAGGGGCAGCGCGATCTGGGAACAGTGGGGCGGATGCTGCTGTCGGAGCTGGCTCCGCTGGTGAACGCACAGCAGGGATTGATCTACCAGACGGACTCGGAAGACAGCACGACAATGATGTTGCTCTCGGCGTATGCAAGCAACGCGGATGGGCGGCTGGAGCGCGTGGCGATTGGTGAGGGACTGATCGGGCAGTGTGCGCGAGAGAAACGGCGGATGCTTATCGAAGACCTGCCGCCGAATACTTTGGCGGTCCGCTCCGGGCTGTTTGAGGCTGTGCCGCGCAACGTGATCGTGCTACCGGTGTTGTTTGAGGATCGCGTGAAGGCGGTGATCGAGCTGGCGACGCTGAATGAATTTACGGCGTCGCATCTGGCCTTTCTGGAACAACTGACAGCGTCGATCGGCATCGTGCTGAACTCGATCGAGGCGACGATGCAGACTGAGGCCCTGTTGAAGCAGTCGCAGCAGCTGGCGACCGAACTGCAGACGCAGCAGAAGGAGCTGCAGCAGACAAACGAGCAGCTCGCGCAAAAGGCGCAGCAGCTCGCCGAACAAAACGCAGAAGTGGAGCGCAAGAACCAGGAAATCGAGCAGGCAAGGCGCGCGCTGGAGGACAAGGCGAAGGAGTTGGCGCTTACGTCGAAGTACAAGTCGGAGTTCCTGGCGAACATGTCGCACGAGCTGCGCACTCCTCTGAACTCGATCCTGGTGCTCGGTCAGCAGCTGACAGACAATCCCGACGGCAATCTGTCGCCACGACAAGTGGAGTACGCGAGGACGATTCACGGCGCCGGCACGGACCTGCTGAATCTGATCTCGGACATTCTGGATCTGTCGAAGATCGAGTCGGGCACGGTGTCGGTCGACGCCGAGGAGGTCTTCTTCGGAAGCCTGTTGGATATGCTGGCGCGGCCGTTCCGTCATGAGGCGGAAAACCGCAAGGTCTCGTTCGAGGTGAACGCGGCAGCAGAGCTGCCACGTAGTCTGGTCACAGACTCAAAGCGTCTGCAGCAGGTGCTTAAGAACCTGTTGTCCAATGCATTCAAGTTCACCGAAAAGGGCAGCGTGCGTTTGAAGATTGCGCCGGTGACATCTGGATGGAGCGATGGCCATCCGATTCTCAACGGTGCGGGCTCGGTGATTGCGTTCGAGGTCTCGGATACCGGCATCGGCATTCCGCAGGATAAGCAGCGGATCATCTTCGAGGCGTTCCAGCAGGCGGATGCTGGTACGAGCCGTAAATATGGTGGAACCGGACTCGGGCTGGCCATCAGCCGTGAGCTCGCGAACCTGCTGGGTGGAGAGATTCAACTGCGCAGCACATCCGGACAGGGAAGCACCTTCACCTTGTACATTCCGCAGACATATGTCGGAACGGCAACGCCTGGGGTCGCGGCGCCTGACGGAGCCAATGGCCGCACGCCGCCGCGCCTGCAGCTCCCAGTTGCGAACGTGGAGCAGATCGTCGAACGGCCGGAGGACGACCGCGCGAATCTGGAGCAGGGCGACAATGTGCTGCTGGTCGTGGAGGACGATCCGCACTACGCACGGCTGTTGTGCGATCTGGCGCGAGAGAAGGGGTTCAAGGTGCTCATTGCGATGCGTGGAGCGGAGGCGTTGTCGCTGGCGCGCGAGTTCCAGCCGACGGCAGTAACGCTCGATGTCTTCCTGCCAGACATGCTCGGCTGGGCGGTGCTGAATCACCTGAAGCAGGATCCGCAGACGCGGCACATTCCGGTGCAGATGCTGACGATGGACGAGGACTGGCACCATGGGTTGTCGCGCGGCGCGTTCTCGTATGTTGTAAAGCCAACGACTCAGGAGGGTCTAGAGGCGGCGCTGACTCGAATTAAGGAGTACTCAACCCCGCGGCGGAAGAAATTGCTGATTGTCGAGGACAATCCCGCCGAACAGTTCAGCATCACGGAGCTGCTGGCTTCAGAGGACATCGACATTTCAGTGGTCGATACCGGCGAGGATGCGCTGGCGAAAGTCGAGCAGGAAGCGTTCGACTGCGTGGTTCTGGACCTTCGGCTGCCTGATATGTCCGGCGTCGAGGTGCTGGAGCGGATGCAGAAGTCGCCCACACTCATTGAGCTGCCTGTCGTGGTGTTTACGGGCAAGGAGCTGGCCCCGGATGAGGATGCACGGTTGCGTACACTGGCACGCAGCGTTGTGGTGAAGGACGTTGAGTCGCCGGAGCGGCTTCTGGATGAAACGGCACTCTTCCTGCATCGCGTGGTTTCGGACCTGCCGCCGGAGAAGCAGCGTATGCTCGAACGTCTGCATGGTTCCGACGAAGCGCTGGTGGGCCGCAAGGTGCTGGTGGTCGACGATGACGTCCGCAACATCTTCGCGCTAAGCAGCGTGCTGGAGCGCAGAGGGATGACGGTGCTGACCGCCGGCACAGGCCGTGAGGCAATCTCAATGCTGGAGAGCACGCCTGATATTGCGATTGTGCTGATGGACATTATGATGCCGGAGATGGATGGGTATGAGACGATGCAGGTGATCCGGCAGAACGCTCACCTGCGGCGGTTGCCAATCATTGCGCTGACAGCGAAGGCGATGAAGGGCGACCGAGAGAAGTGCCTGGAGGCCGGAGCTTCCGAGTACATGGCGAAACCGGTAAACACCGATCAACTGCTCTCCGGCTTGAGGACATGGCTACACAGGTAGACTCTCGAAAACGAATGCAGCCCTCGCTCTATCAATCCGATGAGGCCGCCTTTCCCCTGGACGGGCGTGATCCCGTGACCATTTTGATGGTGGATGACCAGCCCTCAAAGCTACTGAGCTATGAGGTGATTCTTCAGGACCTTGGCGAGCGACTGGTGAAAGCCAACTCCGGTCGGGAAGCGCTGGACTACCTTCTGAAGGGCGATGTCGCGGTGGTGCTGATGGATGTCAGCATGCCGGAGATCGACGGCTTTGAGCTGGCAGATATGATGCGGCAACATCCGCGCTTCCAGAAGACGCCGATCATCTTTGTCTCGGCGGTCCACCTTTCGGATCCGGATCGGATTCGGGGATACCAGAGCGGCGCGGTGGATTATATCTCGGTGCCGGTTGTGCCGGAGGTGCTCCGGGCGAAGGTAAGTGTCTTTGCGGAGCTGCACCGCAAGAAGCGCGCACTTCAGGTTCTGAACCGCGACCTGGAAGAGCGTGTCGCACAGAGAAGCGAAGAGCTGCGCCTGCTGAACGAGCAGCTGCAGCAGCGCGTGGCTGAGCTTGAGTCCATCATGCAAGTGCTTCCCGTCGGTGTAGCAGTGGCCCACGGAAGAGACTGCGAAACCGTCAGGGGAAATACAGCGCTGGGAGAGATGCTGGGCACGGGAACGGGCGAGGGCTCAACCGAAGCAACGCTTAGCCTGGCGTTCAAGCTTGCGCACAGCGGCGAAATTTTGCTTCCCGATGATCTGCCGCTCAAGCAGGCTGCCAGATCTGGTCTGCCGACCGGTATGTTGGAGCTCGAAGTGGCGCATCCGGAGGGGTCGCCACATTTTCTGCTGGCCAGCGCTTCGCCACTGTTTGACGAAACGGGCGATGTGCGCGGCGCGGTCGGCGCCTTCTTCGATGTAACAGAACGCAAACGGATGGATGATGCCCTGCGGGAACGCGCGGAGCTGCTGGAGTTGGCCTCCGAAGCGATCATGGTACGCGACAAGCATGGAGCAGTTCGCTTCTGGAACGCTGGTGCGGAGGTGCTCTATGGCTGGAAGCGCGAACAGGTGCTGGGGCAGGACCAGAAGACTCTGCTGGGGACGCTTCCGGCCGACCGCAAGGAGATTGAAGAGGCGCTCGCCACCAAAGGGCGGTGGGAGGGCAATCTAAAGCATCGCAATCGCGATGGTCACGAGATTCTCGTCGCCAGCCGGCAGGCAGCGCAGTTGGGCAGCGGTGCTGTGCTGGAGATCACACGCGACATCACCGCCCAGGTGATTGCCGAAGAGGCGCTGCGCAGAAACGAGCGGCTGGCGGCGATGGGCAAGCTCGCCGGAATTGTCGCGCACGAGATCAACAATCCGCTCGAAGCGATTACGAACGCGTTCTACCTGCTGCGACAGCACCCCTCGCTGGATGAAGAGGCGAAGTACTATGCGCAGATCGCGGAGCAGGAACTGGCACGGGTTTCACACATCACGAAGCAGACGCTGAGCTTCTACCGGGAATCCCAGAGAGCAGTTTCGGTCTCTCTCTCGCAGTTGTTGGACGATGTGCTCGAACTGCAGCAACGGCCCATCCAGATTGCGAACATTACGCTGCAGCGCGACTACTCGAGCGAGGGAACGGTGCACGGTTTCCCGTCAGAGTTGAAGCAGGTGTTCATGAATCTTGTGAGCAACGCGATCCAGGCGATGCCAGAGGGCGGACGCATGCGAGTCCGGCTGACCGAGACGGCTGGGTGGCGAGGCCGGCCTGCTGGAGTGAGAGTCTTCATCTCCGACACGGGCGTGGGCATTGCGCCAGAGCATGCGAAACGTCTGTTCGAGCCATTCTTTACGACAAAGTCCACGAAAGGGACGGGATTAGGGCTTTGGATCAGCCGAGGAATTGTGCAGAAGCATGAGGGCACACTGCGGTTCCGTACGGTCTTCGGGCTATCGAGCGTCGCGACGGCATTCCATGTTTTTCTTCCAACACATCCGGCCGGGAAGTAAGCGGCGTGTTCCAGGGGAGTCTATGGCGCCTTCGTTCCACGGAATAGCTTTAGCAATACCGGGCCGATGAGTCCTCCCGACATGAGCCCAGATGCGTTTTCGGTCGGACCCGGCGCAAACGGCCTAGGCTCACGCAGAGCCATCGAATTGAACAGAGTGTTGGTAACCGTTATCTCCAACCCATTAGCGCCAGGCTCGATGCAGTCTGTGATGTCGACCTCATAGGGCCGCAGTAGAACTGTGCCAACCGGCTTGCGGTTGATCTTCACTTCTGCAACCTCTCTCACATCGCCGAGATCCAGGATGATGCGACTCTCGCGGAATCCTGCCGGGACCGTGAAGTTTGTCGTGTAGACGCCACGACCTGAGAATCCCCGAAGCTCCTCATCAAGGGACCAGTCGACCAAGAGCGGGAGTGTGCGGCGAATGGTGGTGTGTTCACCGGCCGGTGTGGTTCCTGTCGCAGCCAGGTTCCAGCCCGTCGTTCCCAACTTCTCGGTCCTCACCAATGTTCCTGGAAAGACCTGCTTCACTCCCGGCGATACGTTCTGCTCTGGCGAGAAGACGATCAGTGCGGAGGAAAGGGGTTGTAGCTCAAGCTGTATCGCGGTCTTCTTCGCAGCGAGCTTCTGATGTGGAATTCCTTGCACGTCTCCCGTCCACGCATCCCAAAGCTCGGGGTTTCCCTCTGCTTCAAATTCAGCGTCGAGCCGCCGCGTTTCGCCGGAGGAGTTGCGGAGGAAAAACATGTTTGAACTGCCCAGCATCTTCTGAAGGAAGGGCAGGGGTTTTCCGCGGAAGCTGATGTTTGGTTTTACGAGCCTTGCGAGTTGTGAGATCAGATGAGGCATGTCCGCAGAAATGTGACAGTTTGGAGATTGACGAATGCGGATTACGGTTTGTTGTACGAGCCGTGTGTCTTTGTCGTTTGGTGTGAAGCCGTTCGCGCGCAGCGGAAGTTCGCCTGAGACAAATACAGGAAGACCTTGCGACGCGAAGGCCTCGATCTTCCTCGCAAGCTGTGCGCTCATAAACGGTATCGACGGGAGAACGAAAGCGCGGTAGCTCGTTCCACCTGCTGTAACCAGGATCTTGTTCTGCACCTTGCTTTGCAGCAGCGAGTCTTCGTTGATGTGATCGTAGTGATAGCCCGCGTCCATCATGGCTTGATTCAACGGCGGAGTGGGCGGCGTCTCCTCGGCGCCATGCGTCAGTGCGTCGCGATAGAGCGCAATTGCCGCGACGATCTTTCCTGTCTGAGATAAATATTGCAGGCGCGTAATATAGCGATTCAGTTGCGCAAAATATGGCCACAGAGGATTCTGCTCATTGAACTGTGAGGAATAGTTGCCCGACTTGATGCCGCTGAATGGATGCCATCCGGGTGCGGGCACATCAGGAACTCGATAGGCGAATCCGTGATAGACGATTGCATTGACACCGGCGGTAAAGAGCTCATCTGCTGCGAGCTTTATCTTCTCGATCGTCGTCTGATATAAGGCCCAAGGCCATACGAAAGACTCACTGCCGACAATCGCGCGTCCATTTACATGAGCAGCAGAGGACGCGAGTTTGAGAAAGTCATAGCATCCCATGTCGTAGAGCTGCTCGGTCTCGGGAATATCTGACTGGCCATAGACAGTCAAAACATCCACGGGCGCGCCATGTGCCTGCGTTCGAGACAGCAGCTTGTGGTTGTGAGCCCAGCGATTGAACTCGTCATAGAAGCGCTCCGTCATGAGCTCTGATACCGTGCGGCGGTAGTCATGTCGAACCTGATCGCCGACGCCCTTCATGTCGAATATGGGTGTGTCGTGGAATTGGTCGAAAGGTTCCGCGAGGGTCTGAACCTTAAGGACAGGAAGATAGGGCAAGAGGTCGTAGGTGCGGCGATGCCTGAACTCTTCGAGGAAGTCATCGCTCCAGTACAGGTTGGCTCCAACTTCCAGGCTGTCGCAGAAGACCGCGCGCATTCCGTTGCCCAGCACATCGCGGAGGTAGGGAAGGGCAGCATCGCCTACGCGGCTCGCGTGAGCACGAAATGCTTCCGCATTCAGATGGTCGAGCACAAGCTGCGGACCTTCACCAGCAGCGCCATTCACTCGCTGCCCGGTTGGCAGAGAGCAGAAGACGAAGAGCTGCCATGTGCCGGGCGGAACATCCCACTGCAGCAGACCATCTGGCTGCAGATGAGCGGTGAGGTCGATGGCAGTGCCGGCAACCAGCTCACCGCTCTTGAGAACATTACGTCCACGAGGCGACGACTGATAGAAGGCCCACTCGGCGTCTGAGCCGCGAACGGCAACGACTGCCACGATCTTCGTGCGCCGTTTCATGCGGTCGACCCAATCTGTCGACAGCCCGCTTATTGCGCCAGGCGTGTGCGCGGGATCTCCATCAAAGATGGATGGAATTTGAAGACGAGTGTGAAACATGGCGGGACCCTGGACCGACTGGTGCGAGGACCGCAGCTCGATGGAAGAGAGTTCGGGCGTGATCGCGTTGCCACCTCCGAAGGGCCATCCGGAGCCAAAGGTGTAGTCGATGAACAGGCCATGTTCCCGGGCCTCCGTCGCTGCCACGGCTACGTTGCGAAAGAATCCCGCGGTTGCATATTCATTAATGCTCTTCTTCTGCGTGTCCGAGAGCTCGTCGGGATTCAGGCTTTTGTAGAACGCCTGGATCTCGGCGCCTCCGAAACCTGCCTGATCGAGAGCGGCAATTTCACGGCGAAGTTCAGCTTCGCTCACATCATTGCCTGGCCACCACCAGCGAACGATCGGGCGAAACTTCTTCGCGGGTTCACGAAACTCAGCGCGCAGGGAGGCGAGTGCCGGAGTCTCGCCTGCGGAGGGTGTTTGGTTCACCTCGGCAGACGCTTGATCTCCGATTGTCGTGAGAGAGGCGAGTTTTACTGCGCTACCTGCAAAGATGGCGTTTCGAACGAAGTTTCTACGATTCAATTGTTTTTCCTAAGGCGTTGGGATTGTGTTTGAAGAAGAAGCTAATGGCTGCGCATTTTCCATGTCTCAATTACGTAGCCTGCTTTTGAGATGTGAAAGGGTTCTTAAACTTAAGAGACCGGTCTCTAGCAGAGTAACGTCTTTTGGTCGGTGCCTCAAGAAGGGAAGTGATCCAGGCAGAAAAATACTAAGCGTCGACCGCTTGTGCGGCTGCTCGCAGGGCAGCCGGAATCTGGTGAATCCCACCGCGCTTTCGATGCCTGCCTGGACACCTGAAGGCCAGGCGCTGTTGATTGCGGGGCCTCTTTGTGAGGGAGACCCCTTTTCCCCTCCCGGGCTTTTGGCGCAAAGTATGCGGAAGATAAGGCTTAGGTTCCGGCTTAGGTGTTCGTTGCGAGTGTTCGGAGTTCGCCGATGGCGTGCAGTAGTTGTAGAGCATCGTCGCGTTTGAGGTCAGGCAGAGGGGTGGTCTTGAAGTAGTCGCGAAGCCGGGGAGACATGGCCTGCAGGGCTTGATGGGATCTCTCGGGGAAGTAGCGGGATTTCAAGGTGAGGAGCAGGTCGTACTTTTCGTGCTTGTCGATGATGCCCGCTGCGAATGCCATGTCCAGGGCGGCGCGAAGGTTGACGAGCGGCTCGGAGAGCTTTCGATAGGTGTCGCGTTCGTAGATCAAGGCGACTTCATCGTCGGCGTCGAGGATGCCGTCGCGGTACATTTCGAAGATTCTGCCGACGCCGATGGTGCCGAGCTTCCATGTTTCGGCGGCGCGGAGAGCTCCCATGCTGGAGGAGCCGAAGATCGTGACGCCGCGGCGCAGAAGCTTGAGAACCTCTTTGGGTGAGACGGAGAGGCTCTGGTAGAACTCGCCGTCGACGATGCCGACGAAGCGGACGTGCTCGGGAAGTTTGGCGAGGTCGCCGCGGCAGATGGGAGGGAGATAGTCGGCGTCGAGGATGCGCTCGGCGTCTTTGCGCGCGAGAGAGGGGCCGAGGAAGACGACCGTGTCACGCATGCTGTATCCAGAAGTCCACAGCGCGCTGTCCGAAACGTCCGCGATTCAAGGCCCAGCTTTCAATGCCGGGAACGATGACGCGCACGACGGAGTAGTTGGATTGATCCGGCGTGAAGTCGATGACAATAATTTGATTGAGACCGCACGATGTGAAGCGTTCGATGAGAAATGCCAGATCCTGGTCGATGTGCTGGAAGGAATATGAGGCTATATCAGAGAACCGACGCTTGTTCTTCGATTCGCCGAGGTACCAGCTTTGGCGGCGAATGGCAGAGATGCGACGCATGTGCAGCGAGAAGTTTTCGACGATGGCATCCGGTGGTGCGATGTCTTCGCGAACGGCCTGGATATCAACAGCTCGAGACTGCGCGAGTTCAGTGAGTGCGCGGCGAAGGGCAATCTGCGCGTTTGGGTGTGTGCCCAAACCACTGTGCGCCATTGGGTAGCCGACGATGTTTTCATCCGCAACGGACGCAAAGATGGTGGGTATGCCGAGAGTTGAGGTTATGTCCCGCACGACGGGAAAGAGGCCTGCCTGGTGAAAATTTTCAAACAACTCGTCTGAGTCCGGCTCGATGCAGGGATACATCTCCAGATCGTCGGGCCCCTCTTCTGCTTCAGGTCCCAGCGCAAAGAGTCTTCTCATTTTTGGAAGATGGTGTGCTGCCAGCTCTGTCTCAGTCCATGCATCGCGCTCAGCGAGCTCGCAGAGCGCGTGACAGATTGCCTCCTCGCGGCAGTTTCCGGAGGCGAGGCCGTTGGTCTCCGTGATCAGATAAGGGGAACCGTGCGGTACGTCATGCCACATAAATCCAGCGAGTCTGCTGGGTACATAGCATGGTTTCCCGGAGACAATGTCGAGCCCTTCGCACCAGGCGTAGGTGCGTTCGTCCGAATAGTTTTTGGCAAGCTCCTGGTTGAGATTCTTCGGATCGAGGACACACGTGCTCTCGCGCAGCGCGGCAAAGCTGCCCTCGATGAAGGGAAGGCGAACGTTCAAGGCTGTCTGC
This sequence comes from Acidobacteriaceae bacterium, assembly GCA_035605855.1. Lineage (GTDB taxonomy): Bacteria > Acidobacteriota > Terriglobia > Terriglobales > Acidobacteriaceae > Granulicella. The sequence continues at coordinate 18,554 of DATNGO010000006.1, forward strand.
CGTTCGATGGCCTCCATTAAAGCACCGGCCTTCGCGTCGACTGGCCGCAGACCCTTGCCGTTGTAGACGGACAAGAGATCGCGAGAGTCGGGCACGATAGCGGAATAGACCGGTATGCCGATGCGGTCGAGGCCGGTGATGTCGGCCAGCCGGGTAACACCGAGGGACTCTGCGACCGCACGGAGGTTAGCCACCGTGTCGGCCGCAGAGACACACCTGGGTAGGCCGTCCACCTTGAGCATCGAGGTTTGGGTTGGAGCCACTTCCTAGTCGCAGGGTTCCTGTGAGCCGAGTCCGATACCCGATTGTGCGGAAGAGGCGGCGGGGGCATCCTGGGTTCCCAGGTTCTCTGCCAACTTTTCTACGGTGAGGGCCGGGCCGAACGACGCTGCGATCCTTTCTGCGGATGGGAGCCAACGATTAACAGCGGCCCGCTGGGCGGGGTTCAGTGAGCCATGAAAGCTTCTAAATTTTTCTACAAGCTCCCTGAACTCTGCTTCTGTGAGTCCACTTTTTTTGAGCATCTCGTCTCTTGTCATTGCTTGGTCCTCTCGGGGCTACTGAAGATTCATTTCAGTGATGAGTTTGTGAAACCTTGGTTCGGGCCGAAGTGCGGTAAGCAGCGGATCAACATTCACCCAGACGAGCTCGGATTGTCTCTCGTCGAAGGCATACTGCAGCATATCCAAAGCCTTGTCGTTTTCGTTCAGTGCGGTGTAAAGTCCCGCGGCACCGTAGGCGACGGTTTGATCCCGACGGATATGAAGGTTAACCTCTTTCTCTATCTCTTGTGCTTTGGATCTTTCACCTGCAAGCGCATAGGCAACGGCAAGCATCATCTGCCTCTGATAGATGAAGTCCGGAGTCAGCGGAGAGGAACTCAGGATCTCAATGGCCTTTTGTGGATTGTGCTTGGCGAGGTACTCCTTGGCCAGAATCTCGATCGCCGGTTCCAGGGGTCCCAGCCCGTCCATGTGCGGCTCAAGGATTGCAATGGACTTGTCATAATTCCCGGCATACTCCTCGAGCATGGCCTGTCCGACGATTGTCAGAGGAGAGTTCGGATCGGCGGTCTGGGCGTAGGCCATCTGCGCGCGAGCTTCGGCGAGCCTCCCCTGCGGTGCGAGGAGGAGAAGACCGTAGGAGGTATGAGCCTGGAGGTAATTTGGGTTTAGCTCGATGGCGCGTTTGTAGTCGTCTTCCGCGCCTTGCCAGTCGAAGTTGAGGAGAGTGCGGGCGAGAGCACGGGATGAGTAAGCCTCCCCGAGCGTGCTGTCGAGATCGAGAGCCTGCTGCGCGGCGTCGATGGCCTCCTGCAAAACGGGCTTCGGTCTTTCGAGACCGTAGAACGCGAGCAGGCTGTAGCTGTCGGCGAGGCCGGCATATGCGGGAGCATAGTGGGGGTCGGAGTTGAGCGCGCGCTGAAAGTCCACCACCGATCCGCGGAGGGCGTCGGGTGAGCGCTTGGCCAGTTCGAAACGGCCTTTGAGGTACGCGTTGTAGGTGTCGATGTTGGTGGAGTATTGGCGCTTCAGCCGCGCGTCATTGTCCGGATCAACGTGGATCTTCAAGTGATAGGCGACGTCGGTGGATATCTGATGTTGAAGGCTGACGAGGTCGTCCGATTTGGCCTCGTAGGTTTTGCCCCAGAGCTGCTGGCCTGTATTGACGTCGACGACTTCAATAGGTACGCGCAGCGTGTCGCCGGACTTCTGGAATGCGCCGCTGAGCACAGTGCCGACGTGCATCTCTCGGCCTGCGGAGGTCGGGTCGACCTGCGGCCCTTGAAATCGCCGGGCCACTGTCCCGGCTGCTACCTGAAGGCCGCGCATGCGTGCGATGTCATCTGTGAGGGCCTCAGTGATGCCGGCACCCACGTAGTCGAGACTTGAGTCGCCGGTGCGATTTACGAGTGGCAGCACGGCGAGTGAAGTGGGCGGGGGAGTGGGTTTCCAGTGATACCAGAGACCGAGCGCGATGAGGAGGATTAACGCGGCTGCGATCGCAGGCCATTTCCAGTTTCGAGGGCGGCTCGGCTTCAGTGTGACGACGATTTCCTCAAGGTTGCCGAACCGGTCCGCGGGGTTCTGCTCGAGGCAGCGAAGGATGACGCGTGCCCATCGCGGGTCTGCTGTCTTCGCGAGGCTCGCTTGTAACTGCGCGCGATTGGAGGCTACTTCTTCCGGTGTGGGATGGGAGCCGGTCAGCATCTCGCAGAGGATGACACCGAGTGCGTATTCATCGGCGAGAGAAGTGACTTCTGCGGTCGTCCTCTGTTCGGGCGCCATGAAGGCCGGAGTTCCTTGTCCGCCGGATTCTGAAAGGCCTCCTTCGCGACGGAGCACGTTGGTGGCTAAGCCGAAGTCAGTGATCACTGCGCGAAGGTGTCCGAGGGCGCCGCTGACGAGCATGATGTTGCTGGTCTTGAGGTCGCGGTGGATTACACCATTCGCGTGGGCGGCGTTGAGCCCATTGACGATCTGCTCCAGGAGGTTGAAGGCCAGTGCGGGCTTGACGGGGCCATCGTGGCGGATGTGTTCGCTTAATGTATGGCCGTCGAGGAACTCCATGCTGAGGAACCAGACCTTATCTCCGGAGGGCGACACATCGCAGAAGAGCTCATGGATGCGGCAGACGTTGGGATGGGAGATGGCGCGGGACTGTTTTACCTCGCGGCGAAATCGCTCGATGACGGCGTTGCTTTGTGCGAGGTCCGGCCGGATCGTCTTGATGGCAACTCTCTCGCGAAGCTGCGAGTCCCACGCCTCGTAGACTTCCCCCATGCCGCCGCGTGCGATGAAGCGATGAATTTGAAATCGACCGGCGACGGTGCTGCCCGGTTCAAAGGTTTGGGTCGGCTCTTCTGCCGTCGTACCGGAACTCGACAGAAGCGGGGTTTGGAGAAAGCTTCCGGCTTGCTCGTCTGCGAGCAGGAGCATTTTCACGAGATGCCGGACCTCGGGCGAATCGGGGCAGGCGACATCGAGATAGGCGCTGCGTTCCTCGGCGGGCCGAGTAAGAGCTGCCTCAAAAAGATCCTCGACGAACTTCTGGGAGTCGGCCATTGTTCCCATCCAGCCCTGGGCAGAATGCGAAACGAGCATCAGTTTGCATGTTTGTGATCCCTGGACGGGTCAGTCTCGGGTTTTGGCCGATCGCAGGGCAAAGAGCCAATGCAGCAGCCGGTGAACTCACGCGCGATTACCCGGTAACGCGCTCAATGATTACACAATACAGGTGTGATTTCCACCTGAAAGAGCTTTAGACCCCTATATTTACACGCAAAAAAGTGAGCAGGAGGTTCCATTGAGGATACGTTTCCTGCTCACCAAATTATCACGGCGTTTGTAAGCGCTGTAATTCTGTTACGGAATGCGCAGCATCGCGAGCTCAACATTCGAAGGCTTTTTCGAGTTCGACGCGAGCTCAGACCTCTTCGCCTGCTTCTCACTCTTCGACTCCGGGCACTCCACATAAGAGGTTTCCTCGGGGTTGAACCAGATCTGCCGGAGAAAGTAGTAGTCCCCGTATCTGTCAAAGACAACCTTCGCTGTCTTTGTAGGTCGGTAGCTCTGTTCGCCATGCGTCAGCGCCATGCCCGCGGTGGAATTATTGTTGACCTCGATCACGCCCGCCAGGGGAGTGCTGATGGTGTAGGCACCGGGCTCGAAGTGCTTGTTGCCCATCTCGAAGCCAAACGGCACGTTGACTGACATCGTGTGGCCCGAGGTCTGGCCGTGAGCCGGGAAGGAAACGGGGGCAAATGCCACGGTCGAAACGACGAAGATGATGCGGAAGATCCAAAATGCTTTCATGGTGGTTTCTCCTTTGGGGGGGCGCTTCATATGCCCTCACCTATCAATGCGCGATCAGTGCGCAAAAGGGGCCACCATCCTTGAACGATTACTAGTGGGCTGCCGGATCAGCCCTGCCGCCAGTTGGCTTGAGCTCCTGGAACAGCCAGATTCGCGCCAGTGCCCAGTCCCGCTTCACAGAGCGCGGCGCGATCCCGAGGGTTGCTCCGATCTGTTCTATAGAAAGGCCGCCGAAGTATCGCAATTCGACGACTCTCGCCTGGCGAGGGTTCTGCTTCTCCAACCGGTCGAGCGCCTCGTCGAGCAGTGAAACCTGTTCGAGCCGTTCAGGTGAGATTGCGAACTGATCCTGCAGCTCGACTCGCTCCATCTTGCCGCCCCGCTGGTCGGCGTTGCGGGCGCGAGCGTAGTCGACCAGGACTCGCCGCATGACATGAGCGGCGAAGCCGATGAAATGTTCACGGCTGTTCCAGTCGACGTCTTCTCGAATCAGGCGCAGATAAGCCTCGTTGATCAAGGCAGTCGGCTGCAAGGTGTGGTCCGGCCGCTCGCGGCGCATATAAGCGTTCGCAACACGATGAAGCTCTGCATAAACAAGAGGCAGAAGTCTCTCGGCCGCTGCGTGATCACCAGCATGCACGGCCTTCAGAAGCCGCGTGGTTTGGCTTCGATCCTGGTCCATAGAAGTATTCCGGGGCCGTGTCTTGTGAGACGCATCCATTTTAGTCCCTGAGGCTAATGACGATGAATGCTTTGTGGCGAAACCACTGCGAGGGTTGACGGAGCAATTCTTCGAGTAGCGGACTTGACGGGTCGGAACCAGCTCGCCACATCTGGCTGGGTGCTACCCTGAGGTTCGGCCGGGGTCATCCCAACAAGTTTGTGATTCTTTGACCGACAGACACGAATCAGCAGGGGAAAATAACTTGGTGCACTTCAGGCTGAGATCTTTGCTCGCATACACTCTGATTGCGGTTGCCCCGGCGCTGCCCTGCGGTGCGCAGGCTTCGATGCCGGCTTCAGCGGACGGCATTCCTCACCTTGAGAAACGCGGCAATGCGACGCAACTGATTGTTGACGGCAAGCCTTTTCTGATTTTGGGTGGCGAGCTACACAATTCCAGCTCGTCGAGCGTTGCCTATATGAAGCCGGTGTGGCCGCGGCTGAGGGCGATGCACATAAACACGGTGCTACTGCCGGTTGCATGGGAGACGATTGAGCCGGAAGAGGGTAAGTTCGACTTTTCTGTCGTGGACGGCCTCCTCGAGGATGCTCGCGCGAACAACCTGAAGCTGGTGATCCTCTGGTTCGGTGCGTGGAAGAACACGTTCTCCAGCTATACACCCGCATGGGTCAAGACGAATCTTGCGCGCTTTCCACGTGTGCAGACCAGTGACGGACGAGATACAGAGCGGCTCTCCCCCTTCAGCACCGCGGTTCGAGATGCGGATGCGCGGGCCTTCGCGAAGTTGATGCATCATGTGCGGGAAGTCGACGGTGAACGCCACACCGTGCTGATGGTTCAGGTGGAGAATGAGGTTGGCGTCATTCCTCAATCGCGCGACCATTCGGAAGCTGCGAACGCTGCCTTCGCCGGCGAGGTGCCGCAGCCGCTGATGAGTTTTGTTGAGAAGCATCGGGGAACGCTCAATCCGGAGTTTCGCGCGACATGGGAAGAGGCCGGAGCGAAGAACAAGGGCACGTGGCAGGAGGTCTTTGGAAAGACCTCGCTGACGGACGATCTCTTCATGGCATGGCAGTACGCCACGTACGTTGAGCACGTCGCGGCCGGAGGGAAAGCGGAGTATTCGCTGCCGATGTACGCGAACGCCGCCCTGGTTCGTCCGAGCTATGAGCCAGGGCAGTACAACAGTGGAGGCCCTCTGCCCCACTCGATGGATGTGTGGCACGCAGGAGCACCGTCGCTTGACTTGCTGTCGCCGGATATCTATTTCAATGAGTTTGCGCATTGGGCGGGCGCGTACACGCAGCCCCACAATCCGCTCTTCATTCCGGAGGCCCAGGGCGGTGTAACGGGTGCGGCAAATGTCCTTTATGCGGTGGGACGCGAGAGCGCTGTCGGGTTTTCCGCGTTCGGTGTGGATGACCAAGGCAACTCGCCGCTTGATTTGGTAGGCATTACGAATCCCGCTGAGCATTTGGACAGCGGCGCGCTCGGATCGATTTACCTGACGCTATCGAGGCTGGAATCTTTGCTTCTCAAAGGGCAGGAGACAGGCGGCCTTAGTGCGGCGCTTCTGGAGGGTGAAGCGCAAAGGGCGGCTCGGACTTCTGTGGGTGAATACACTGCGAACATCGTACGAGCGGGAGGGCCTATGGCATCAGGTGCTCGTGTCGGTGCGTTGTTCATTCAAACGGGCGCCAATGAATTTCTGGTTGTTGGGGTGGGCGACGCGATGGTTACGTTCTCCGCGGACACGCCGGGGCCGCCGATCGTGGGTATTGAAAGCATCGATGAGGAATATTTTGAGAACGGTTCGTGGAAGCCGCGGCGGAGACTCAATGGGGATGAGAACTCTCAAGGGCAGGCGCTGAGGCTTCACGCGTCCGATGCGGCTGAGGGCAGGATCTACCGCGTGCGTCTTTACCGTTACAAGTAGACGAGCAGCGGCTATCGACACGATCAGTTTTGGGGGAATGTAGATGAAACGTATTAAGTAGATGCGTTCGCCCTTGCCGTGCCTGACTACCTTGAGCAGATCCAGGACCCCGAAAACTCCCGACTCGCGAGCTAACTGATGAGTGATGTCCGGTAATCCAATCGGTTCGATCGAGAGGACTTCTATCGAGAATCGTCGGTTCAACTTCTTAACGCAGAAACGGGATTGAAGCAGCGGTCCTCGTTTATTCGTCGTTAGCCGCGCTTGACGTCTTATGCTTTGAGGTCAAGCCCCCGGGCCACCAGTTCCAATCGCCTGCAACACGAAGAAGCGCGGGGCCGATCACGATGCGGACTAGGGTCGCGTCGATCAACACAGCGACCGCCAATGTAAATCCGATCATCTTGACGACCAGGAAATTTCCGAAGGTGAATGCAAGGAACACCACAATCATGATTGCCGCGGCGCTGGTGATGAGGCCTGCGGTCCTGGCCATTGCCTCGGGAATGGCGTCGGTTTCACTCAGCCCGCTTCTTCTGGCTTCGAGAACCCGTGCAACCAGAAATACCTCATAGTCCATACTCAACCCGAAGACGATCGAGAAAGCGACGATTGGAACCAGCGGAAACACGCTGCCTGTTCCTCCGGGAACTGCGAAGAATTGGCTTCCGTGTCCATACTGGAAGACCAGTACCAAGGCCCCAAAGGATGCCGCAACCGAGAGCAGATTTAACACGATGGCTTTCACGGCGGCAAATACTGATCGGAACCCGACTAGTAGAGCCAGGAACGTCACTATGACCACCAATGCGGTCACCGGCAGAAAGTTTTTCCGCACGATCGTCTCATAATCCGCATTGAGCGCCGGGATACCGCCGATAAGAAGCGTTGCATCCGGCACGCCGGTAAGAGCCGGCGCGCCCAGTTTGCGGAGCTGCCGCACCCAGTCAACCTGATCGCGTAACGAGATCGAACTCACAGGAACTACTTCAACCAGAGTCGCATGCCCGTCGCTGCTTACAAACGTTCGGTGGGTCTCTCGCGAAAGGCCGCTCAGCGAATCTCGATTGCCCCCGGCAATTGTGGTGATGGAGATTACTCGATAGCAGCGAGGGTCGCTCGCGAGTCGCTTGCTGAGGCGATCGATCGCATTCCATCCGGCATCGGTTTGCGTGATGGAATCCTTGGGAAGGTCCACGATCATCCGCAAAGACTCAACGACGCCGGACCGGTCCATCTTCTCCAACGTGTGAAGCGCACGGACGGATTCGGCTTTCTGCGGAAGCCAATTTACCGTAGGGACACGAGTGTCCAGCCGTCTGGCCTGCCAGCCGAGCAGGAGCAACGGGACGCCGGCCAGAACAAGGGCAAGCCAGGGATGCGCAACAATCACGGTACCCCATCGTCGCCAGCGATTTCCGGCCCTTGCGGCGCGTTGTGCATCCAACTTCGGCGTGAAGGGCATTCTGCCAAGGTCAATTCGCGAGCCAAGCAACGCCAGCACCGCCGGAACGAGTGTGTTGGTGAGCAACACGCTCATCGCCGCCACGAGAAATCCCGCAATACCGATGGAGCGAATTTCGCTGATGGGAACCGCCAGGAGCGCCAGAAATCCAATCGCTACTGTTGAGGCCGAGATAAGAAGAGTGCGACCTGCGCGTCTCGCCGCGATTACCGAGGCTGCGGGCCCGCTGTTCCCGGCGGCGACCGCTTCCCGGAAGCGGCTGATCATCAACAGCGCATAGTCAATTCCCAGACCGAGACCAAGCATCGTGGCCAGGTTCTGAACCAGAATGGACAGGTGCCAGCGCTGTGCCAGGAACCCTGTGATCGCTAGAGTGGTCGCAATGGCAAGCTGCCCGATAGCTAACGGGATGAAGGCGGCGATCAAGCTTCCAAACGCCACCAGCAGAAGTGCGAGGGTCGCGGGAATAACCAGACTCTCGCCGCGCCGCACGTCTTCAGAACTCGTTTGCCGAATATCAAAGTTCAGTGGAACTTCGCCGGTGAGGTCGAGCTTCACGGCGGGATAGCGGCCGCGCAATTGTTTTTCGAGTGAGGCTGCCCTTTGGTGAAGCTTTGGAACAAGCGCCTCCACAGGACCCTCGGTCGACCCGAGCCCCACGAGAACGAACGTCCCTCCTTCGCGGCCCAGGAAAATTGGATCACGCAGGTCGAGATAAGACACCACACCCGTGATACCTGGTTGCTCTTTCAGTCCCTCTTCGATAATCTCCAGTGCTTGCCCACCCTCGACGGAATCGGCAGGTGGAAGTCCCTGAACCACGAGGGCGACGCGATCTACAAACGGCGACCGAAAGCGTGTTGCCAGTTCCTGCCGGACCGTTTCAGCCTGGCTCCCTTCGACATGCGTTGCCGTCTCGAGACGGCGTTCGGAATGGAAGGAGAAGGGAAGGAGGCCAATGGCGACGGCGAAGACGGCCCCTGACACCCAGAAACGGCGAACGCGCATGGCACTCATCATGCCATACAAAATCGTTGCCGCTTGAATTCTCCGGTGCCGAAGAATCGAAGAAGCCAAAGGCGATGCCGGGTCCGGAGCCGATCAATCGCTGCGCCATGGATTGCGAGTATAGACTTACCAACGGACGGCGCTCTGAATCGGCGAAGCCCGTACCGTTGACCTTTGGAGGTTTCCATTCGCTTCCTCATGTTGCTTGGACTGCTCGCTTCCTTCCAGCCTGGAGTCTCGGATCCGCGCATTGGTTCCTGGACGCTTCTTTCTGCGCAGTCCAGCCTGGACCCTCCAAACCGGCTCTCCATTACACCTCTTCACGACAGCGTCCATGTTGTGATGTCGGGCGAAGCGCATCTCGATTTCACGGCGAATTGGAATGGGCATAAGTCGTCCGCTCCAGGCAATCTCGGGTTCGACCAAATTGAACTACACAAGATTGGGAAGAAGCAGGTCGAGGTGAAGGAGGAAAAGGGTGCCGCGGTTGTGGCCACGATCCGCGAAAAAATCTCGAGCAACGGAAACGAGATGACAAGCACTGCCGTGGCTGCGGGAAAACCGGATCAGATCACTGTCTGGACTCGAAGCGGAGGCGCGAAGGTCGCTTCGGACCCGTTCGCAGGCGAGTGGACCGAAAATCTCAGCAAGACTCGTCAACGGCAGGGCTTGGTCCTGAAGATCGAACCGGACAGCAGCGGCGGGGTACGTTTTGTTGGCGACTACAGCTATACCGCTCGCTTCGACGGGAAGCCATATGACTTAAAGAACTCGCGCAACGACACCGTCACTCTTCAGCTTATCGACTCGCACACGGTGGATGCGGTCTACCGGCGGGACGACCAGGTCTCACAAAAGGACAGGTGGGTAATCTCCGCCGATGGACAGCAACTGACGATGACCTCCACCGGAACCCTGGAGACCGGCCAGCGTTTTACCGAGAAGATCCTCTTTAAGAAGCAGTAACGGAGAGCGCGTTCGTGCATTCCGGAATGGGGTCGGTGTGTGTTGCCATCGGAATCTCCCGAGGCGCGACTGAGATGATTCCTTTCCGGTTCATAAACTTCAGAATGCCATCGACCGTTTCTTCCAGTGTCGGGTCAGCTTTGCCCCACAAAGACTTGTCCCGCGCCGCCTGGTAGGAAGAGCTGTCATAGCGCTTGAACTCCATCGCCGAGATGTTATCGACCGACCCAACAAGAAAGTCCAGCAACGGGAACAGAAGGTCTTCTTTCCGGCATCTCCGGATAAGCTCGGGAACGAAATCGGGAAGGCCGAATATCTCGAACTGCCTGCCGGTCGACTCGGTAATCAATCGCGTGATATCCAACATGTTCGAATACTCATCCCGCACCACGTGATACGTTTTATTGGCTGTGCCGGGCGTGGTGGAGATCGCCACGATGTTATTCGCCACGATGTCCGCCGGGACGAAGCTGACCTGGTTCAGCGTATCGACGCCAATGCCGTGGTTCACCATGAAGGCAACCAGACGGACCGCGATATCGAAGTTATTGCCGCCCCCTGTAACTGAAGGACTAACCAGCGCCGGCCGGAAGACCCGCGCCGAAAGTCCCTTACTGCGTGCGTCGAACACGACCTGTTCCGCGACCCATTTGGATTGGCTGTACCCAAAGTCAAGGAGCTCCATACTCGCGTTCATGTCCGTCTCATAGAGGGTTGACTTGATGGCCCAGCCAAAGATGAAGGTCGTCGAGACGTAGTTGAATTCCTTGGGTCGTCCCTCAAAAGCCAGACGCACTACCTCGTTCGTTCCCAGCACGTTCGCTTCACGCATCCGGTCATAGTTGAACAGATAGTTCACTGTCGCGCCGTTATGGAACACCGTGTCGATTTCGTTTTTGAGGAAGTCCCACGCGTCTTGCGTCAGGCCCAGACCTGGTTGCCCGAGATCGCCGCAGACCGGAATGACGCGGTCCTCGAACATCTCTATGAGACGGCCGTCGCATGATCCCATCGAATCCATTGCAGCCCTCAGCCGCTGCATACCCTGTTTGTCGTCGGAAGACCTGACCAGAACGTAAAGTTTCGCGCGTGTCTGCTCGAGCAGGCTCTTCATCAAGAACGGCCCGATGAAGCCGGTACCTCCCGTAAGCAGCACGTTATTCATGGCCGGAAGCGCCGGCAACGGCGCAGGTGCCGGAGGCTCGAAGATGAGCTTGCCATCGTCGCTCATCATCTGCCGTTCGGCAGCACTTTGCTCTTCGCGGAAGGTCGCAAGTGAATGACGCAGTTGGATAAGCGCCTCTTCGGGTGCGCGCTCCAGCTGCTCGGCCAAGGCGAACAACTCGGCTACACTGACACGCTGAATGACGCCGATATCCACCTGCCTGGCCAGCATCTCAGCGCCATGATCTTTCAGCAGCTCCTTGAGTTCATGCATGAACACAACGAGATCCAGCGAATCCAGCCCCGCTTCGACGAGGTTGTACGATTCACGGCCTGTGAGGTTGTATCGAGCCTTCAATTCAGCGAAAGGCCCTTCCATCTCGGCACTGGACGTGGCACCGCCAGCATCCTTCTCTCGCGAAAAGTCGGAGAGAACGGTAAATTCACCGGCGTGCCACATTTGTTTCGTCTTGTGGCGCATGATCTTGCCGGAACTGGTCCTCGGTATAGCACGTGGCGCGATGAGAGAAATTACCGCAACCTCCACGTTCAGATAGCTCCGCACTGCGGCCGCAATCTTCCGTGCGTCGGGAAGTGCTCTGGGGTTCTTAACCTCGGCGACAATAGCCAGAGCAGGCTCGCTGTCCTCCTGAATCTGAAATGCGGCGACACAGTTGTGCCGGATCAGAGCTGATGACTTCTCGACGACGTTCTCGATGTCCTGCGGATAGTAATTCTGGCCCCGCAGAATAATCATGTCCTTGATGCGTCCGCAGACGAACAGCTCGCCTTCATGGAAGAACCCCATGTCGCCGGTTCGGAGGTAGCCGTCGTCGTAAGGAGTGTCGTCCACCAGCCGCGCGCGGAACTGCTTCAGCGTGAGTTCCGAGTTGTTCCAGTACCCTGGACACTTGCCGCTGCCGGCGATCCAGATCTCGCCGATGCGCCCGGCCTTCAGGGCAAAGTGTCCTTCCGGATCGACGATCTTCACGTCGAGACCCGGGAGGGGAGTCCCGCAGCTGACGATCTGCGTCGCTCCGTCAATCTCTGAGACCTCCGTCGTCATACGGGCACTGCCTAATGCAAGTGCACGCTTGTTAGCAGAGACAATAGTGCGTCCTCCCAGCGAAACCGCCAGAGTATTCTCGGCCAGTCCGTAAGCCACGTAGAAGCTCTCCGACTTGAGTCCGCAAGGTTGAAACGTCTCCAGGAAGCGGGTATATGTATCTGGCTTCACAGGCTCCGCGGCGCACATCAACACCCGCAGCGAGCTGAGATCACAGTTCTCAAGGCTCTCTTTGGAGAGCCTCGAGGCACGCAGGCAATAGTCGTAGGCAAAATTCGGTGCTGCCGTCGCGGTGGCCTTGTACGTCGTGATGGTATCGAACCACAGGATTGGCCGCTGAATGAAGTCCATGGGAGCGAAACCATACGTCGTGCCGCCCCTCAGCGCCGGGTACAGATAGCACCCGATCAGTCCCATATCGTGATACTGCGGGAGCCAGGACACGACAACGGGTGAGGCATGGTCGATTACGAGCGGACACGTGGTCAAAATATTCTGGTGCGTTACGATCACGCCCTTCGGCTCCGTCGTCGAGCCGGAGGTGTACTGGAGAAACAGAATCTCGGAGAGCTCGACAGTTGCCTGGTGGGGCACCATGTTCACGAAGTCTTCCGTGGCAATCCACGGAAGGCCGGAGATGTAGTCCACATCGACGCCGGAAGCCGCTACGCCGCTTCTCGCAAGATTCGTCTTCAGAGAGGCGTGGTAGTCCTTGCTCGTAAGGATGCCCGCTGCATCGCAATCCTTGGCGATGTACGCCATCTTGTACAGCGCGCTCTGGAAGCCTCGAGAGCTGGGAGGATAGACAGGCACGGGAATCAATCCGGCACGTACGCAGCCGAAAAAGGCGCAAATCATCTCAAGGCCCGGAGGGTAGGCCAGCAAGAGCCGATCTCCGGACTTGAAACCGCGCTCTTTCCGCAGGTGTGCGGCTATGGCCTTCGTCCGGTGCTGGAAAGAGGCGTAGGTATAGCTCTCCGTAGGATCGCCGTTCAGGTCAAGAAACGAATAAAGGAGCTTGCCGGGGTGTTCACATGCCAGCCTGTCCAAGTGGTCCAACAGCGAAGCCTTCATCTAGCGGCGATCCTCCAGGTTGAATCGAAAGCAAGCAAGAAAACTAGATATCGTGCCGTCCGCTGTGCAGGGCGGCGCGATCGAGCCTAAGAGAGTTGAGTATTGGGTCGATGGCCGGAATATTTGCTTCGTCTCCTTGCAGCTCTGGTATCGCTCGCTTCGCGCATAGAGGAATCCATTTTGTTGCGCCTGATGCGAGAGGCTTATGGAGCTCTGCCGAGCTTGATTGGCGCCATCTCGGCGACTCCGCCTGTCACATTCCATTGATTGACACATGTTAGCAAAGCATTGGCAGAATTCCACGACTATTGCAGGCGGGGAGGGGAGATTGCGAGGCCGTATCCAACCTACTTTTCCCTTGATGTCCCCAAAGACCCTCCATAGAATCGGTAGGAGTGTGGACTGTGCTGGCGGGAATTCGCAGGGACCACGAATGCGACGGATGAAATCCGGCAAACTCAATTCCCATGACCGCGGAGGCATCGTTGATGTTCGAGCCCGAAGAGGTTGACACGTACGGGCTTTCGCCGTCTAAGCTGCCCTTGCGTGAAGCTGTCGACCCGGGTGGTGCTTCCGTTTTCCCGAAGGTCTTGCGCCGCCGCCTGGACAGGTATTTCGCAGACCAGAACCTCTCTCCCAAAGCCAACTCTGCGATGTGGCTCAAGATCGCCTGTGGACTCGCAGTCCTGGCGGGCAGCTGGATTGCTCTATACGCGTTCCAACCCGGTTCCTGGAAGTTTGTTGCCCTCTATCTGCTGGGAGGCATTGCCCAAACATTCCTTCTGCTGAACATCGCCCACGACAGCAACCACAACGCCATCTCCTCCCGGCCATTCATCAATAAGACGCTGAACTATGTCTTCGATGTCTGCGGAATCAGCTCGTACATGTGGCGCATCCTGCATCACCGAGGCCACCATTCCTGCATCAATCTCCACGGTGAAGACGATGCACTTTCAGGCCGCGGCATCTTCCGGTTCACTCCGCATGAACCCCGCTCACCACAGCATCGGTTCCAGCACATCTACGCGCTCTTCGTGTACGCGTTGTTCTCACTGGACTATGTGTTCTTCAGGGACTTCCAGTGTTTTTTCTTTCCGCACCACGACTACCTGAAGCGCACCAGGCATCCTCTGCGCGAATACATTATTCTCTTTGCCGGCAAAGCCTTCTACATCACGTACATGCTGGTCCTGCCCATGTTGGTCCTGAGACGATCGCCCCTGCTGGTGGCTGGCGCCTTCCTCCTGGTCCACGTGGTCGTCGGCTTAAGCGTAACGCTGGTTTTCCAGACCACGCACACCATCGACACCACATACTTTCCCGCGGACCGCAACGAGTTCGACAACGCCGTCTATCACATCTTCGCCACGACCGCCGATTACGCCACCGAGAATCCGGTGGTGGGCTGGCTCGCCGGCGGCCTGAATCATCACATCGCTCACCATCTATGCCCGTTCGTGTGCCACACCCATTACGCTTCGCTGACCCGCATTGCGCGGCAGACCGCCGAAGAGTTTGGGGTTCCTTATCGACAACACCCCACCATGACCCAGGCGGTCTGGCATCATCTGATACTTTTGAAGCAATTGGGTAGCGAGAGCTGATCTCTTGCCTTCATCACAACTGCACATGCAACTCTTCACGGGTCACATGAAAATTACAGTTTCGTCATGCAAGCGTCAGGAAGGCTGGGTATGACGTTGCCGCAGCAGATTCCCGCAGCCTCACGGTTGCGATGCTTTACGGACTCTCGCGCAATGTTCCGCAATCCTGTGCGGATTTTGTCCAGATACAACGAGGAGCTCGGCGATACCTTCCGGATCTATCTGGGCGGCCTGAAGGAGGCCATCGTCACCATCGACCCGGCCGTCATTCAGCACGTGCTGAAGACTAACTGGGAGAACTACCAGAAGTCCGAGATCCAGGTGAAGCGAATGGGCCACTTTCTGGGCAAAGGCCTGCTGACCACCCATGGAGAAGCCTGGCGCACTCAGCGGCGTCTCATCCAGAAGGGCTTCGATCGCAAGCAGCTGGACGCTCTGTCGTCGATCATGCAGGACTCGCTCACCGATTCGCTGCGTGATTTCGATGAGCAGGTGCGTCTCGGCCCTGTCGATATCTATCCCCAACTGATGAAGATGACGTTCGCCATGGTCGCCCGTTCGTTGTTCGGCGCCCGGCTGAAGAATGAAGACATCGACCTTGTCAGCCATACGATCTGCACGGTTCAGGAGTTCATCGTTCGGCAGACGTTGCAGCCCTATCTAAATCCATGGTTTCGCGCCTCCGGCGAACTGCGCAAGCACGAAGAGATGCGCACCCGCGCCGACGCCGTTCTTCTCGAGTACATCAAAAAACGCCGCCGCGAACCGCCCGGCAACGATCTGCTGCAGACCTTGATGGACGCACGCTACAGCGATGGCGAAGGCATGAGCGATGAGCTCGTCCTGAGCGAGAGCATGCAGCTTCTGGTCGCCGGCCACGAGACCTCATCGAACGCGCTCTCGTGGCTTCTTTACCTTTTGACCTCGCGTCCAGATTGTCTGGAAAGGGTGCGGCAGGAGTTTGATCAAGTGCTCGGCGACGCGCAGCTGACTCATGCCGACGTTCCGAAGTTCGAATTTACAACTCAGGTCATCCAGGAAGGGCTACGCCTTTATCCGCCGTTCTGGATGATCGATCGCATGGCGGTTGCTGACGACCGCGTGGGCGACGTCGTCATACCCCGCGGATCGACAGTTATCGTGTACGTCTACGGCGCACACCATGCAAGTCGCTACTGGAACAACCCCGAAGATTTCGATGCGGATCGTTTCCTCAAAGCAAATGAGAAACTGCGCAAGCCCTTCACCTATCTTCCGTTCGGGGGCGGGCCACGAGGCTGCATCGGTGGCAACTACGCGATGCTGCAAATCCTCATGATCTTGAGCGACGTGCTGCGTCGTTATGACTTCGAGTTGACCCCAGGACAAACGATCGAAGCTCGCCCGATGGTCATCCTGCGCCCGGAGCACGGAATCCGCATGAGCTTCACCAATATCGCCCCTGCACATCGCCCCGCTACGCAGCAAGCGCCCTTATCGGACAAGAATCTGAGTTGCACCGCCGCGGAATTTTAGAACAACGAACATTTGGCATCTCCGAATAGTTCTACAGCTTGCCGAGTCGCTCACCTGTAACTGCGAGAACGCGTTCGAGGAGCACCGCCCATCCTTCGTGGAGCCAATGGAATTGCTGCCCGGTGAGCGGCTGCCCGAGACTCCGGAATGGGTTTATGAAGTCAAACTCGACCGCGATCGCGGCCAGGCCATGAACGGCCTTGGCTGCTTTATTGAGGCATCGATTGTGGGTAAGGCGTTGGATTCACTGTAATCGCGATGGCAAAACAGTTCGGCGAGTCGGGATACGCTCGCTTGCTGGAACAAACGCTGGAAGAAGAAAAAGAGACCGATGCCAAGCTGACAGCCCTCTCCGAAAAAGTGAACCCCACCGCGGCCCGCGCCACGGACTGGACCAAAAGAGTCGAGGGATCCGCAAAAAAGACTTCGTCCCGTCACGCGGCCTGAAGCAAGCTGGCTCGGACGAACTGGACTTCGAAAGGCCTACCTTTCGGAGTCCAGATCCGAATGGTCCACGGGTTCAAACGGCTTGATCAATTAACACGAACCGTTGAGATAACACGAACCGTTGAGAACGAACGTCAGCCGCTTGCCGACTTCAGGTGTCCAACCGTGGACAGAACGGGAAGACGCGCCGGCCCCTGCGAAGTGGTTACCGACCACAAGCACCCTCTCTCTTATTTTCGCTCTGCCTTCGCTTACAATCAACCGCATGGCTAGCACTTTGCTGGAGCCAGAACCTCCAATCCCGCGCAAGATTGTCCATGTAGACATGGACGCGTTCTATGCGTCGGTCGAGCAGCGCGATGATCCGGCGCTTCGCGGCAAACCGGTTGTCGTCGCCTGGAAAGGAAGGCGATCAGTTGTATGCGCAGCTTCCTATGAGGCACGGCGGTTCGGCATTCGGTCAGCGATGCCGGCGGTCATAGCGGAGCGGCTTTGCCCCGAAGCAATCTTCGTTGCACCTGATTTCGCGCGTTATAAGGCTGTGTCCCGCGCGGTGCACGAGATCTTTCATCGACACACCGATTTGATCGAGCCTCTGTCACTCGACGAAGCCTACCTTGACGTCACACACAATAAGACGGGCCTACCCACTGCCACGAAAGTTGCCATAACGATCCGCCAACAAATCCGCGATGAGCTTTCGCTCACCGCGTCTGCAGGCGTTGCACCCAACAAGTTTCTCGCCAAGATTGCCTCCGATTGGCGAAAACCTGATGGCCTGTTCGTCATTCAACCGAAGGACTTTGAGACGTTCCTTCCTCCTCTCCCCGTTAACCGCATTCCTGGCGTCGGTAAGGTCACCGAGATCCGGCTCAAGGAGATTGGAATTCAGACGCTTGGAGACTTGCGATCTTTTGACCCAACAACGCTCGAAGTTCACTTCGGGCGATATGGAACGCGCCTGTATGAGCTCGCGCGCGGCATCGATCACAATCCCGTAACTCCGGACAGGCCCACAAAATCCATATCAGCCGAAGACACGCTCGAGCAGGACATTCCGCTTTCCGAAACCGAGGACCTGATCCGGCGACTCGCCGAAAAGGTCTGGTCAGCTTCAAGGCGCGAGTCGCGCACCGCTCGGACTGTAGTGCTGAAGCTGAAGACGAGAGAGTTCAACATCCACACGCGCAGTCACACACCTTCTGTTCCTCCAACCTCCTGTGAAGAGGTAACGGCGATTGCCCTCTCGCTGCGAGAGCGCGTCGATTTCGGCCCGGACAGACTCTTTCGACTTGTCGGTCTGGGATTGAGTAACTTCCGGTAGAAGCAGCATCTGTAGTCCTGGACCCCCACTCACCAGGCGGATGTCACCAGCTGATGGAAACTTGATCGTGCCCGAAAGCTGCCGTCCAAGGCAGGGTGATTTTCTTGAGCGTGGCGCGAGAGCAGAACCTCCTCTCAAGGGCCGCGTTCAGACGTGATATCGCCGGTCCGCATCCAATACAGCGTGCCTCTGCCGTTGCCGCCGCCGATCTTGCCGATGCTCGCCAAGCGGGTCGACGATATCCCTTCCAATGCAGACGCATGGAGCTTTGAGCCCAAGTGGGACGGCTTTCGCACGGTGATCTTTCGTAACGGGGACGAACTGCTCATCCAGAGCCGCGATGGCAAGCCGCTCGACCGCTACTTTCCAGAGCTGCGCGAACCACTGCTCCAACAACTGCCGCGGCGATGCGTCCTGGATGGTGAGATTGTCATCGCACGTGACGGCGGTCTGGACTTTGACGCTCTGACGTTGCGCATTCATCCCGCGGCGTCGCGTGTGAAGACGCTCGCCGCACAGCTGCCTGCCTCAGTTGTCTTGTTCGACCTGCTTCAGGTTGACGATCGCGATCTGCGCGACGAGCCGTTCAGCGTGCGGCGTGCGGAGCTTGAACGCGTGCTCGCGGATGTGAAGGCACCACTGCATCTCACACCTGCAACGCGCGACCGCGCAACGGCGCAGGACTGGTTCACACGTTTCGAAGGTGCAGGGCTTGATGGAGTGATCGCCAAAGCAGTTGCGGGATCCTATACACCGGACAAGCGCACCATGCTAAAGATCAAGCACGAGCGTGATTGCGATTGTGTTGTCGCCGGCTTCCGCTGGCACAAGGACGGGGAAGGGGCTGCGGTTGGATCGCTGCTCCTGGGTCTATACGACGATGCAGACAAGCTTCAGCACGTTGGGGTGTGTGCCAGCTTCGCTGCGGCCAAACGCAAAGAGCTTGTGAAGTTCCTCGCACCGTATCGTAAAGATGCCCTGCGCAATCATCCGTGGGAACACTGGAAGAATGAGGACGCACAGGCCAGCGGCCGCATGCCGGGTGGGCAATCGCGATGGAGCGCAGGCAAAGACCTTAGCTGGGAGCCGCTGCGCATTGAGCTTGTGGTCGAGGTCGCCTACGAGCACATGCAGGGTACCCGCTTCCGCCACCTGGCCCACTTTCGTCGTTGGCGTCCTGACAAAGCGCCAAGGGACTGCACCTATGAGCAGCTAGAGGTGGTTCCGCCACAGGAGCTGATGAGCATCTTCTCAGAGCGAAAGTAATGCGCGCGTGCGAGATGTGATTGGCGTCGCGCCCTATGAGGGACGCTTCGCCTCGCGCCAGGCGCGGGTCGGGTCATCGTCGGGATCAGGCGCGCTTTGCTCAGGCCGCAGAGACTCCGGCACGTGGCGAAGATTCACGCGAATGCGATACCACACGTAGGCGGAGCCGCGCATGCGGTCCACGAGGACATCGTCCGGCACGAGCAGGGCGGCGGCCTCGGGGTGCTGCTGTTTCCAACGCTCGAGGCCGGCCTCGGCGGCGGACCGGTCGGGACTCTGCGCGACGACGAGAAGCGGCATTTTCGATACACGAGCAGACCGCTTTCGCTTGACTGACGTGGTCTCAGGCGCTGCATCGGCTGCTCCTGCTCGTTTTTGCGATTGCTTCTGGAATCGATGCGGGCCGAAGCCTTCCTCTATCTGCTCCGAGAACTTTTTGGCGCGGGATGGAGCCACTCGCCTTGCTTCGCCTGATTGCTTCTCGAAGTGCGGCGGCCAGGGGGCATCGCCAATGCCCTCCGCCTCATCACGGGCAGCCAATTCCAGCAACGCATCCAGCACACCTGCATGTTCGTCCATCGCGGCGTGCGGGTCTCCGATCTTCTCAAAGCGATTCGGCACCGTAAGCACGGTGAAATCCGCAGGGTCACAGGTCATCACTTCATCCCAGCACAGCGGAGTGCTGACGCGCGCATCGGGCAGCGGCCTCACCGAAAAAGCAGAGCAGGTGGTTCGATCCTTGGCGTTTTGGTTGTAGTCCAGAAAGACACCGTGCCGTTCTTCCTTCCACCATTTGCTGCTCGCCATCGAACAGCGTCTTTCCACCGCGCGAGCCAGCGCCAGCGCAGCCCTGCGCACCTCAGTGAAGCTCCACCTGGGTTCGATTCGTATATTGATGTGCATCCCGCGTGATCCGCTGGTCTTCGGCCACGCCACCAAACCCAGCTCGTCGAGCAGGGCCTTAACCTCCATCGCTACGGCGCGCACGTCTGCCCACGTGACACCGGGCTGCGGATCGAGATCCACGCGCAACTCATCTGGATGATCCAGATCTGCGGTGCGTACCGGGTGCGGATGCAACTCCATGCAGCCCAGGTTGACGATCCACACCAGGCCCGCCGTATTATCCACCACTACTTCGTCCGCGGTGCGCCCGGAAGGGAACGACAGCGTCACCGTCCGCATCCACTCCGGCAGATCGCTGGGGGCGCGCTTCTGGTAGAACGGCTCCGCCTCCGCGCCATTCACAAAGCGTTTCAGAACCACAGGGCGATCCGCGATGCCGCGCAGCGCACCAGGCGCGACGGCCAGGAAGTAGTGCACGATGTCCAGCTTTGTCAGCTGCACACCGCGCGTGAAGTACGGCTTGGAGGGGCTGCTGACGCGAACCGTGTGGCCTGCAACCTCCAGCAACTCTGCGTTATCGGCCTTTGCCATCGCATTCCTCCGCCGGAAGTGAGTCGCATATCGTTAAATTACGCGTTGTCACCCTTGCGCGACAGTTGCACAAATCTTTCGAATTGCCTATCCGGGGAAGACCATGAAGTTTGGATGCTCAGCGGCACAGCAGCGGCAGGAAATTCTGGCGATCAAAATCAGGGAAAATCTTTGGGGCTGCAGCGAGAGTGTGCAGCAGCCGGTTTGCGCCTGCGAGATTTACTAAGTCAACAAATGCGCTTTAGAGGAGTAATTCTGTTTCATTTTCCGGATTGCCGATCACAAGGCCGGGGCTGCACCTTCGCATATACTGTGATTCGAACCGCCATGAAGAGCCGGGTTAATAAATGTTCGTTGCTCGTAGGTTCGTTTGCGCGTGCCGAGACAGTTTTTGTAACCATCAGACCGAAACCGGCCTCATTGAGGCTTACCGAGCAAATCTGGAGCAATTGAGAAATGCCAGGAAATACTAGTCTTCTCAGGTTCTTGGAACCTGGAGGGGATTTGAAATCCGCCGACCCTTGCGGTCATGGGGTTCAACCACATCCCGG
Organism: Acidobacteriaceae bacterium; assembly: GCA_035605855.1. GTDB lineage: Bacteria > Acidobacteriota > Terriglobia > Terriglobales > Acidobacteriaceae > Granulicella. The sequence goes on from DATNGO010000006.1 coordinate 39,880, forward strand.
CACCATCTAATCTCCGATCAACGTGCAAGATGCTATTCCGATATGAAGGGTAAAGTGTGGTTGATTCGCGAACTTTCAGGCATTACGTTCGACAAGGACTTCAACGGCGGACCATCAGGAGTGCAGTAAGACGCGGCCTCGTCGCAGTGATTGTCGCTCTCTTAGGGGCGAGCATTGCTTCAGGACAGAAATCGGGCGATTATCTGGCGCGTGGGTTTCAGCAACCTCCGGACAGCGCAAAGCCGCGGGTCTGGTGGCACTGGATGAACGGCAATGTTACGAAAGAGGGAATCAAAGCTGATCTGGAATGGATGAAACGTGTGGGAATCGGAGGCTTCCAGAACTTCGATGCGTCTTTGGGCACGCCGCAGATCGTTCAGAAACGCTTGATCTACATGTCACCGGAGTGGAAGGATGCCTTCCGATACGCAACCACGCTGGCTGATCAGTTGGGGCTGGAGATGGGGGTTGCGAGTTCCGCAGGATGGAACTTATCCGGCGGGTCATGGGTACTGCCTTCACATGCGATGAAGAAGTTTGTCTGGTCCGAGACTGAGATCAACGGCGGTGAGGCGTTTCATGGAGTCTTAAAGAAGCCGCCTTCGAATGCAGGCCCGTTTCAAAACGTTCCTTCGAACACGAAAGCGCCGGACTTCTACGCAGATAGCGCGGTCATTGCGTATCGACTACCTTCGAACGACACGCCGCTTCATGATCTGCCGAGAATCGCGTCGAGCGGCGGTCAGTTCGATCTGACAACGCTGACTGATGGTGATCTCACAAATGCGACATTGCTCCCCGCCGCGCCGTCCAATGAAACATCGTGGATTCAATTCGAATATTCCAAGCCGCAACGGATTTGTGGACTGAGCATCGCCTTCGTATTCAAGAACGGACAAGAGCGCCGGGTTATGGCTTCAATCATCCCGGCTGTGGAGGCAAGTGACGATGGGCGGGAATTTCATTTCGTTGCGGAGATTCCCTGGGCATTAGCACAATTTCCAGTGCGCACGATTGCATTTCCCGCAGTGACTGCGAAATTCTTCCGAGTCACTTTCAGAACTCCTCCGAAAGAGACGTCTGCAGTCGGAGCGCGCATATCTGAACTCGCCTTTCGATCCTACATGCCCATTAATCGATTCGAAACAAAAGCGGCATTCGGTCGAGAAGGCAACCTGCTTTCTGTTGCAACGCCGCCGGCCGTTGCTGGAGATGCGATCCGGAAATCCGATGTGGTGGATTTGACGGCCAGAATGCGCTCCGACGACACACTCGATTGGACCCCGCCGCCGGGACGATGGGAAGTCGTGCGACTCGGCTATTCACTTACGGGCATATTGAATCAACCCGCTGAACCGGAGGCCACTGGCCTCGAGGTCGATAAGCTCAGCTCTACATACGTCAGGGACTACTTCCAGAAGTTCCTCGAAAACTTCGACGATGCCACGGGAGGCTTGATGGGCAAGCGCGGCCTCAGGTACGTGGTCACCGATAGCTGGGAAGATGGACCTCAGAACTGGACGGACGACATGTTGGCCCAGTTCAAAGCGCGTCGCGGCTACGACATGCTTCCCTGGCTACCGGTGCTGACCGGCCATGTGGTCGAAAGCTCTGAGGCCAGCGACCGCTTTCTTTATGACTTTCGACAGACCTTGGCCGATCTTGTCGTAGAGAATCATTACGACCAACTGACTGACCTCCTGCATGCGCAGGGTATGGGTCGCTACTCCGAGTCGCACGAGCAAAGCCGCTCCTTGATCGCCGACGGCATGGAAGTGAAGCGAACCGCTGATATCCCGATGGGCGCAATGTGGGTTCCGAATGCTGGTGTCGGCCGCGATGCCGACATCCGGGAAACGGCGTCGGTAGCCCATATTTACGGACAAAACCTCGTAGCGGCCGAGTCGTTCACGACGTCTACTGGAGCGTGGGCGTGGACGCCCGAAACCCTGAAGCCAACTGCCGACAGGGAACTGGCGATGGGCCTCAACCGGTTCGTGATTCACACTTCGGTGCACCAGCCGCTGGATGACAAACTCCCGGGGATTGGGCTCGGAAGTTACGGGCAGTGGTTCAATCGGCATGACACTTGGGCGGAACTGGCAAAGCCCTGGATGACTTACCTGGCGCGGAGCTCGTACATGCTCCAGCAGGGTAAGTTCGTGGCCGACGTGGCCTATCTCTATGGTCAAGACGCCAACATTACACAACTATTCGCTCTGCAAGGGCCCGAGGTGCCTGCGGGCTACAACTTTGATTACGTTAACAGCGATGTTGTCCTGAATCGCCTGAGCGTGAAGAACGGACGGCTCTTCACTCCAGGGGGTACAAGCTATCGTGTGCTGGCGCTCGATCCGAGTACGCGCCGCATGACGCTTCCGGTGCTGCGGAAGCTCCGTGACCTTGTTAACGATGGCGCGGTCGTGGTGGGCCCCATGCCGATTGATAGTCCCAGCCTGAGCGACGACCAGGCCGAATTCAAAACTATCGCGCGTCAACTGTTCGGCTCAGGAACGGGCGACCACAGCTATGGCAAGGGCCGAGTGCTTGCAGGACAAACACTCGCAGAAGCACTTAGAAAGCTGAATGTGACACCGGACTTCCAGATCAATGAAGGACAACCCGGCACAAGCTTGTTCTTCACGCATCGTCGCATTTCTGACGGCGAGATCTATTGGGTTAATAACAGGGACAACCGAGTCGAGACAGTTAACGCTGCATTTCGCGTCTCAGGCAAGGCTCCGGAGTTGTGGCATGCCGATACTGGCAAAATCGAACCCACCTCGTACCGCATCGCGGACGATCGCACTATCGTGCCGCTCCGCCTTGGACCCAACGAAGCGGTGTTTGTAGTGTTTCGCAGGAACGCAGACGCTTCCTCGCGAAACATACCGCTCCCGATCGAGACCACCGTGGCCGGCATTGAGGGGTCTTGGAAAGTGCAGTTTCAATCAGGCCGAGGGGCGCCGGCAGAGGCTGACTTTGAAAAACTGGTTTCATGGACAGAGAGCAATGATCCTGGAGTGAAATATTTCTCCGGTACTGCAACCTACTCGAAATCATTCCAGGCTCCAACGAAGTGGTTCAACACTGGCGCGCGGCTATGGATGGATCTCGGCGATGTGAAGAATATTGCGGAGGTATCCGTGAACGGCAAATACCTGGGGATCCTTTGGAAGCCGCCGTTCCGGGTGGATGTGACCGGAATAATGAAGCCAGGCACGAACGCGCTGGAGATCAAGGTGACGAATCTCTGGGTCAACCGGTTGATTGGCGATCAGCAGCCCGACGCAACCAAAAAGTACACATATACGAACGTAAAGTTCTACGGTGCTGAATCTCCTCTGTTGCCGTCCGGTCTCCTCGGGCCTGTTCAGATCGTGCGATCAGTTAGGGCTTCCAATCACAGCGAATGAGGTTGAGCGATGGTTGAACTGGCAGGTGGCCGATGTATAACAACTTCGGCGTTGTGAAGGGCGCAGAGAGGTAGTTGGAGTTCGCCATCCGCGAGAGGAAAAAACACTCAAAAGGCCACAAATA
>DATNGO010000007.1:0-6144 GCA_035605855.1 Acidobacteriaceae bacterium
TCTTCGGGCGAGGCATCGTCGTGCACGTCGGCTTCGCGCACCCGATCTGCGGCACGCTGGCGAAGGTGGCCGGCGACGCCGGCGAGAAGGTCGGCGCCACGGTGCACCGTGGCGGCACCTACGTCTGCATGGAGGGACCGCAGTTCTCCACGCTGGCCGAATCGCGTCTCTATCGTTCCTGGGGCGCGGACATCATCGGAATGACGAACCTGCAGGAGGCCAAGCTCGCGCGCGAGGCGGAGATCAGCTATGCGACGCTCGCGATGGTGACTGATTATGACTGCTGGTACGAAGGGCACGACGATGTCACGGTCGAACAGGTGATTGCGGTGATGCACCAGAACAGCGGCAACGCGCAGAAGGTGGTGAAGGCCGCCGTGCGGCTGATGCCAATCGACCTGAGCGCAAGCCCGGCGCAGACGGCGGCCAGGTTTGCGATCATGACCGATCGCAAGGTGATTCCGGCAGAGACGAAAAAGAAGCTGGATGTGTTGTTCGGGAAGTACTGGTAGGCCAGACCATAAAGATTTAAGACGGAGAGCGAATGTCGATTCTTGTTGTAGGTTCGGTGGCGTTTGATTCACTGGAGACGCCAAGTGGAAAGCGGGAACGCGTGCTCGGCGGAGCGGCGACTCATTTCGCCTTGTCCGCAAGCCATTTCACGAAGGTGCGCGTCGTCGGCGTGGTGGGCGAGGACTTTCTGCCCGAGCACGAGGGCGTGTTGACGAAGCGAGGCGTGGACACCAAGGGTATCGAGCGCGCGCCTGGCAAGTGCTTCCACTGGAAGGGAGAGTACCTGCGCGATCTGAATGAGGCGGACACGCTCGCGACCGACCTCAATGTCTTCGCTGAGTTCGCGCCGAAGATTCCGGCCGAGTACGAGGACTCCGAGTTTCTTTTCCTCGCGAACATCGATCCGGTACTGCAGCTTCGTGTGCGGCAGCACATGCCGAAGGTTGCGATGGTTGCCGGCGACACGATGAATTACTGGATTAACGCGCACCGCGAAAACCTTCTCAAGACGCTGCGCGAGCTCGACGTGTTGCTGATCAACGACAAAGAAGCGCAGATGCTCAGCGGCGAGTCGAACGGTCTGCGCGCGGCAGAGGCGGTGATGGCGCTCGGGCCGAAGTCGCTCATCGTGAAGCACGGCGAGTACGGAGCGACAGCGTATTTCAGCGAGCGCAGCTTTGGTGACGGCATCCAGCGCCGCCCGTTCCGCGCGCCTGGACTTCCGCTGCATGAGGTTGTCGATCCAACCGGCGCTGGCGATTCCTTTGCCGGTGGCTTCTACGGTTACGTGGCTTCGCAGGGCAAGCTCACGCCGGAGGTCTTCCGCCGCGCGATGTTCTACGGCAGCGCCATGGGTTCATTCGCCGTGGAGCGTTTCGGCACGGAGCGCTTACAAGGGACGACGCGCGCGGACGTCGATGAACGTATCGAACACCTGCGCGAGCTGTCACATCTGTAGCGCCGCTGTACAGGAGCGCCCCGGGTGCAGAGATCAGGAAGGAAGTTGAGTGGATCGAAGACGGTGACCCGGCCTCGGGGACGCGCGCCGTCCCCTCCGCCCTGGGATCCGGAGGCAGTGTCTACGGCGACCCGCGGGGAGGTGTTTCCATTCACTGCTGCGGGTGTGGTGCTGGGCTTCTTCGCGCTGCTGGTCTGTTACTCGAAGGGTTACCTGCTGCTGTACGGCGATGCAGTCGCGCATCTCGGCATCGCGCGCCGCATCGTCGACGCGCATTACCCTGGCATCGCGCAACTCGGCGGCGTGTGGCTTCCGCTGCCGCATCTGCTGATGTGGCCGTTCATCGGCAACATGCAGATGTGGCAGACAGGCTTTGCCGCGGTGCCGATGTCGATGCTGAGCTTCGCACTGAGTGTCGCCGGCGTGTGGCGACTTGGGCGCAGAATCATGCGGCCGCGCTGGGCGCTGGTGGCCACAACATTCTATGCACTGAACCCGAATCTTCTGTACCTCGCAACCACGGCGATGACCGAGGCGCTATTCCTTTGTCTTTTTGTCTGGACCGTCGTTGCAGCTGCTGAGACCGTTGCTGCGTTGCGCGCAGGCAGAGCGCATGGCGCAGGCGCAGGCATGATCGCAGCTGGCGTGCTCATCATCGGTCAGGTGATGACGCGCTACGACGGCTGGGTCATCGGCGCTGTCGTCTGGTGCTGGATCGCGTGGGAGCTGTGGCGCAGCGGCTTATTGTTCCGTCTGCGGACCGCGTTCATCATCTTCACGCTGCTTTGTCTTGCGGGGCCGGTCTTCTGGTTCTGGTACAACGCGCACTTCAAGGGTGACTGGCTGGACTTCATGCGCGGGCCGTACTCCGCGGCGGCAATCGAGCGCAGAACTGCGCCGCCGGGACAGCACTATCGCGGATGGCACAATCCTGTCTGGGCGCTGCTGTTCTATACGCGCACCGCGCAGATTGACGCGGCCGCATGGGAGACAGGCTTCGCACTGATGGCGGCAGCACTCTACGGCGCGTGGCTGCAATGGAGACGCCGCGCTGAGGTCGGAGCCCGCACGCGCGGCGAGTCCGGTTTGTGGCTGCTATGGCTTCCGCTGCCGTTCTACGTCTATTCCGTTGCGTACGGCTCTGTGCCGATCTTCATCCCGCAGCTGTGGCCGCACTCCTACTACAACGCGCGATACGGCATGGAGATGTTGCCCGCGCTTGCGCTGTACGGTGCGTTCGCGGCGGAGCGGCTCGATCTCTGGCTGCGTGCGCAGGCTGCAGGATGGGCGCGCGTTTGTGCCCGGTTCTGGCAGCCGGCAGCGATGCTGCTTTGCGTCGCCAACTGCATCGCGATGATGTACCGGATTCCGCTGGTGCTCAAAGAAGGCATGGTCAACGCCACAACGCGTATTCAGTTTGAGCACGCGGTGGCCGCTACGCTCGAGACCTTCCCGCTGCAGGCGCCGGTGCTGATGTCGACGACCGCCCACGTCGGCATCGTGCAAACCGCAGGCCGCCCGCTTAAGACGATGGTCAGCGAGGACGACGAGGTCGCCTGGGAGCAGGCGCTTGCCGACCCTGCACACCACGCGGCGTTTGTGATTGCGATGGCCGGGGACCCCGTGGCGAAGGCCATTGCCGTGCATCCTGAAGGCCTGGAGGAGCTTGAGGTAATCTGCACGACCGGCCAGCCATGTGCGAAGGTTTATCAGTCTGAAGAGTGGGCCCGACAAACCACGCCGTAGAGGGAACGAGCATCTTATGGTGTGTGGCGCGAGTCAGGGGCGCCAACGCCGGCACAGCAAGTTGGCCGGAAATGAAAGACACAACCGAATGCAGAGCAACAGCGCTCTCTGAGTCAGGGCGGAAGCCCGCACATGCGCTGAGAGGAGCAGAGATTATGGGACTGTTTACACCAGACCTGAACAACCTTCGCGAGTTATACAAGACAATGCTGCAGCGGTCGCTCGACAGCGAACGGCAGATCGTCAACGACGGACTTCCGGCAATGATCGACGATTCAACCAACAGCGACCTGAAAAATGCGTTTCGCACGCATCTCGAAGAGTCCAAAGAGCACATAGCGCGTCTCGAACGGATCCTGAGGGAGAACGAAGGCGAAACGAGCACGACGAAGTGCAAGGTCACCGCAGCCCTTATCGCCGAAGGCGGCTCGTCCGCCAAGGACGCCAAAGACCAGACACTCCGCGACGTGGTTTTGATCGCCGCAGGCAACCAGGTCGAACATCACGAGATCGCAATCTACGGTACTGTGCGTAATCTGGCAATCATCCTCGGCGAGGCGGAACACGCCGCGCTGCTGGACAAGACGCTGGACGAGGAGAAGCACGCCGACAAGGTGCTCACCGAACTGTCCGAGCAGATTAATGTAGCGGCCCCGGTCGCATAGGTTTTCCGCGGTGAGAGCGTACCCGTGCCGTTCAATGCGGCACGGGTCCTTTTTGCTCTGAACGCGGGGTGTCGCCGAGGGTGCGGGGCGGATGGCACGCGGGTCGTGCGGTAGTATTCTGGCTCGGTGCTCGCCCTTTTCAACCCTATCGATTTTCCGCAACAGATGGAGCTTGGCGGACCCGCCGCGCGGCGTCTGCTGGTGGCGTGCGCGCTGGGCGGAGCCATCGGCCTGGAACGGGAGTGGCGACACAAGGACTCAGGCCTCCGCACCAACATGCTCATCTGCATGGGTTCGGCGCTGTTCACCATCATGAGCGTGGTGCTTGCCGGCGCTTCCACGCCCAACAAGGGCCAGGTCGCCGCGAACATTGTGCAAGGCATCGGCTTCCTCGGCGCGGGGTTGATTCTGCATACAAAGAGCCGTGTCCTGGGCTTGACGAGCGCGGCGACGGTGTTCGTCGTTGCTGCGATTGGGATGACTTGCGGTGCGGGCATGTATATGGAGGCCGTCATCGCGACGGTACTTCTACTCATTGCGTTGCAGATCATTGGTGCCATGGAGGGCCGTCTCGGATGGAAACGCTATCCGATGGTCTATGAAGTGCGTGCCGAAGTTGGCGCGGTGATGGGGAAAGACGTGGTCGGCGCCGGACGCGCAGAGGAACTGGCACGGCAGGTGACCGCCGCTCGTGTACGGATGACGGCGGCGATCCTGAAAGTACTGGATGCAGTCGGGCAGCGGTTCCAGGTCATCGATCGCGACAGCGTCGCCGGGTGGGAGCGCGTCTCCTTCACCGTGATAGCGACGAAGCGCAAGCACGCGCAGGTCCTCGCCCAATTGAGGTCGAACGACGCAACCGACCACGTGGTTGTCTTTGAAGATGCGGAGGTTGAGTGAGTTCGCTGCATTTTGTAAAGGCGCACGCGTGCGGCAATGACTTCCTCGTGATTGAGGAGAGCGCCGCTGCGGGCAGACACGCTGCATTGGCGAAAAGACTGTGTGAACGGAACACCGGCGTGGGTGCGGATGGCATCGAGTTTCTGGAGCGCAAGCCTGACGGCACATTCTTTCTGCGGCTCTTCAACGCCGACGGCAGCGAGGCTGAGTTAAGCGGCAACGGAACCCGCTGCGTGGCTGCATGGCTCGCGCAAAGCGAAGGCCACACGGAGATGATCTTCGGCACGCACGGCGGAGTGCGGACCTGCCGCGTGCTCAGCCGCGAGGGCGCAATATGGTGGATCGAGAGCGGCATGGGCGTGCCGCGTGTGATGGAGCGTACGATCGAGATTGCAGGCGTCAGCGGCGCGATCGACGGCGCCATGGTGAATGTCGGCAATCCGCACTTCGTCACGTTTGTGTCGAGCCATGATTTCAGCAGCCACGGCATGAGCTGGCAGGAGCTCGGTGCGAAGATCGCCGTCGATCCGCTCTTCCGATTTGGTACGAACGTGGAGTTTGTGCGTGTCCTGGGCACGAACGAGATCGAGTTCCGCATCTACGAGCGCGGCGTCGGTCCCACTCAGTCCTCGGGCACCGGCACCTGTGCTTCCTCGGCTGCGGCCATTGCACTGCAGGGAGTCGAACGCGAACTCGGCGCAACCTCGATTGGTGGACGTCAACGCGTCGTCTGGCGCGCGGATGACAAGGAGATGCTGCTGACCGGGCCGGCAGAGGTGATTTGCCGCGGCGAGGTGGACCTTGCGTGAGGTGTTGCGTCCGCGGCTGCGCGAGGGAAGCCATGTGGCCGTGCTCTCGCCTGCATCCGCCGCGAAACCGGATCTGGTCGAGAAGGGCATCGACCGCCTGCTGCGCTACGGCTACAAGCCGCTGCTGATGCCGCACGCACTCGCACGCGGCCCGCTCTACTACGCCGGCACGGTGGAGCAACGCCTGCGCGATCTGCACGCAGCGTTTGCCGACGCAGAGATCGAAGGCTTGCTGTGCACGCGCGGTGGCTGGGGCTCCGCGGAGTTGCTTCCCCGCCTTGACGCAAAACTCATCCGCGGAAACCCGAAGGTATTCGCCGGCTACAGCGACCACACCTCGCTGCACGCGTGGCTGTGGAACGAACTGCGCATGATGACCTTCTACGCCCCGATGGTTGCGGCCGATTGGTCGAACATGGATGGCGTGCATCGTGCAACCTGGCACGCCGCAGTGGAGGCCAGGTGGAAGTGGAGCGTCAGTTCGCAGGACGGCCTGCGCTGTCTGCGCGCCGGCGAGGTCGAAGGCCGCCTGCTGGGCGGATGCCTCTCAATC
>DATNGO010000008.1:0-7971 GCA_035605855.1 Acidobacteriaceae bacterium
CCTGGCCGCGACCCTGGCCGCGCCCGGGTCCCCGGGGCGAGCGGGCCTACCCCAGCTTCGACTCCGCCCGTCGCACCGACTCCATCAGCAGCTCCGGTCCACCCTCCACAACCCGCCCATGCCCCGCCGCGTACCTCCGGATCGGCAGCTCCGCCAGCCGCCTCGCGCTCGCCACCGCCGTCGGGCGATGCCACGTCGCCATCGCCGCAAACGGAAAATACCACGGCCCAAACCCGACCACGTGCACTTCACCCCCCACCGTCACCAGCGCGTCCCCCGCATACAGCGTCCCGTCGCGCTCGTCGAAGTAACTCAGGTGCCCAGGCGTATGGCCTGGCGTCGCCACCACCCGCAGCGACCCATACAGTTCGCCGCCGCCGAAGCTGAATTCAGAGTCCAAAAGATGAGTCGGCCTGGTCACCGCACCCGGAAACCCACCCTTCACCCTGCACTGCGGCTCCCCCGGGTCCAGCGACCGGTCCTGCGCCGGCCTCTTCGGCAGCAGTCTCGCCTCGCGCCTGCCGATCGCCACTTGTGGTTGCGCTAGCGCCGCAGCCAGCGCATCCAGCGACCCGATGTGGTCCTGATGCGCATGCGTCAGCAGCAGCCTCGCAATCGGCTCGTCCGCAATCGCACCCGCTGCGGCGATCATGCCCCGCGCGCCACCCGGTATCCCCGTATCGATCAGCGTGAAGCTATCGCTCTCGCGAACGAGATAGCAGTTGACCAGCCCAAGTTGGGTCAATTGATGGCCATACGTCGAGACCTTATGAACCTTCATATCGCAACCCTTCGTATCGCAACTTTGGATGCCCTCGCGCATCCATCCGCTGCAACCCACTCGATACAATGGAACTGTGCAAAGTCACGGGCAGCCGAGCGCCGCGATGCAAAGCATTCTCAAGCTGTCGCTGGCGCTGACGTTTCTCTACATCCTCGCGACCTTCATCTTCGGCCTGCGTGCGCACTCCCTCGCCCTGCTGTCCGAGGCCGGACACAACGTCTCCGACTTCCTCGCCCTCGCGCTCAGCTTCTTCGCCGTCTACCTGCAGACTCGTCCCGCCACCGACGAACGCACCTTCGGCTACCAGCGCGCCGGCGTGCTCGCGGGCTTCGTCAACGCGCTGACGCTCATCGCACTCTCCGTCTGGCTGGTCATCGCCGCCATCCACCGCTTCACCGCACCTGTCGCCGTACACGCGGACATGATGATGGTCGTCGCCGCCGCCGGCGTGGTGATGAACGGAGCCATCGCTGCCCTGCTCTGGAAGTTCTCCGGCGATGTCAACATCCGCAGCGTCTTCCTGCACATGCTCGGCGACACCATCTCCACCGCCGCCGTCATCGTCGGCGGCCTGCTCATTCGCGTCACCGGCCTCGAATGGATTGACCCTCTGCTCTCGCTGCTCATCGCCGCGGTCATCCTGTGGAGCTCATGGTCCATCGTGCATGAGACGCTGCACATTCTGCTCGAAGGCACACCACGCACCGTCAACCTCAACGACATCCGCTCCGCGATGCAGGGAGTTGAAGGTGTCGTCGGCGTACACGACCTCCACGTCTGGAGCCTCACCGCGCAATCCCACGCGCTCGCCAGCCACGTGCAGGTCGTCGAGATGCCGATGACCGAATGTGAAGCCATCCTGGAGCGCCTGAATCACCAGCTGCGCGACCACTTCGGCATCCACCACACGACCATCCAGCTTGAGGTCACCGACTGCCCCACCGTCGACGGCTGCAGCCAGCCACCCCTGCCCGATGTCGTGGACGGTCACTCACACCACGGACACGCCCACGCGCATTAGAGCAGAGGATAGAGAGTAGAGGATAGAGAGTAGAGAGGATAGACAGTAGAGCAATAGACAGTAGACAGTAGACAGTAGAGAAAACAGCAGCGTTGGTGGGAGGTCTGTCTTCCTCTACTGTCTAAATCTCTACTGTCTACTGTCTGTCTCTCTGCCCTTCCCCCTACACCAGCTGCGCGTCGAGCGTAATCTCCGCTGCCTTCAGCAGGCGTGAGATCGGGCAGCCTTCCTTGGCCTTCTTCGCCAGCTCGTCGAACTTCTCCTTCTCGATGTTCGGAACCCGCGCCCGTGTAGTGAGGTGAATCTTCGTCACCGTCGGGCCGTCGTCGGTCTTCTCCATTGTGACGACTGCAGTTGTATTGATCTCGTCCGGTTTGATCTCGGCACTGGTCAACTGCGCCGAGAGCGCCATCGTGAAGCAACCTGCATGCGCCGCCGCGATCAGCTCTTCGGGGTTCGTCCCGGCGCCGTTCTCAAACCGCGTGCTGAAGCTGTACTGCGCGTCCTTGAGGACTCCGCTCTGCGTGCTGATGCTGCCTTTGCCGTCCTTCAATCCGCCACGCCACACTGCCGATGCGCTGCGATCCATAATGTCTCTCCTTGGGAGTTCAGATGCCAGGTTCTAGGTTCTAGGTTCTAGGTTCTATAGATCCGAGGCACTTCGCATCGCTTAGAACCTCGTACCTAGAACCTAGCACCTCGCGGCTGCGCTACGCACTGTGCAGATAGACGAACCGCAGCAGGAAGAGCACAGCCAGCACATACAGCATCCAGTGCTGACGCCGTCCGCGCCCGGTCGCGAGCTCCAGCAGCGCGAAGCTGATAATGCCGAACGAGAGCCCGGTCGCGATGGAGTAGGTCAGCGGAATCGCGAGGATGGTGAGGAACGCCGGAACTGCAACGCGCGGCTCCTCCCAGTCGATGCGCGAGGTGCTGCCCACCATCAGCGCGCCAACCAGGATCAGCGCAGGTGAGGTTGCGAAGCTGGGAATGGCGCCGACAATGGGAGCGACGAAGATCGAAAGCAGGAAGAGCACGCCGGTGACGATGGCCGTGACGCCCGTGCGTCCGCCGGCCGCAACCCCGGAGGCACTCTCGATATAGCTGGTCACCGTTGACGTTCCGGCGAGCGAGCCGATGACGGTCGAACTGGCATCCGCAAAGAAGATGCGATCCAGTCGCGGAATCGTATGATCTTCGGCGATCAGCCCTGCACGCTCCGTAACCGCGACGAGCGTTCCGATGTTGTCGAAGAGATCGACGAAGAGGAACACGAAGATGATCTCCAGCGCGTTCAGATGCAGCGCGCCGCGAATGTCAAGATGAAACGCAGTGTCGCGGAGCGCAAGCGGCGAGAAGCTCATCGGATGCCAGTGCACCTGCCCGCAGAGGATGCCCGCCAACATGGTGCCGAGCACGCCGATCAGCATCGCCGCGCGCACGCGAAAAACCTGCAGCACAGCGATGAGCACGATGCCGAAGATCGCCAGCAGAGTTGTGGGCGCGTGCAGGTTGCCCAGCGTGACGGTTGTAGCCGGGCTGGGAACGATGATGCCCGCGTTGCGCAGCCCGATGAACGCGATAAACAGGCCGATGCCTCCGGCGACAGCCGCGTGAAGCTGATAGGGAATCGCGGCGAGCAGCCGCTGCCGGATGCCTCCGAAGGTGAGCAGCAGAAAGATAACGCCGGAGAGAAAGACCGCGCCCAGCGCCGTCTGCCACGGCACGCCCATGCCCTTGACCACCGTGTACGTGAAGTAGGCGTTGAGGCCCATCCCCGGCGCCAGCGCCAGCGGATAATTCGCAAGCGCGCCCATGACGATGGAGCCAAACGCCGCGCACAGGCAGGTCGCGATCGTCACCGCCGCAACGGGCATCCCCGTCTCCGCCAGGATCGACGGATTCACGAAGATGATGTACGCCATCGTAATGAAAGTCGTGAGGCCCGCGAGCGTCTCGGTGCGCCAGCCGGTATTGTGCTCCGCGAAATGGAAGTAGCGTTCCAGTCGGCTGCGCATCGGTCGGCTGGTTCTCCTCGCTGCAGAGGTGAGTGCGAAAAGCGGGCGGTTGCAGTCAGAATAGCGTGAGCGGCGTTTGTGCAGAAGGGAACAGATGGACAAGGAAAAAATGACCGCAGAGCAAAGAAGATTGACCGCAGCTGAGGTAAAACGTCTGCTCAACCTGCGGCCTCATCCGCGCGAGGGCGGATGGTTCGTGCGCACCTATCAGGCCGGCGAGACGCTTTCGCCGGAGAACTTCAGCGATGGCCGCTATAACCAGCCTCGGCATACCGGCACGGCCATCTACTATCTGCTGGAGTCCGGCACATTCAGCGAGATGCACGTGCTGGCGAGCGACGAGATCTTTCATCACTACGCCGGCGACGCTGTAGAAATGCTCCAGCTGCATCCTGATGGAAGCAGCCGGCGCGTGGTAATTGGCGCCAACCTGCATGCGGGCGAAAGACCGCAGGAGGTTGTCCCGCGTGGTGTGTGGCAGGGAGCGCGGCTGCTTGCATCGGCGCAGGAGAGCGTGGATGGGTTGGGTTGGGCGCTGCTCGGATGCACCGTGAGCCCGGGATTTGAATTCGCGGACTACCGCTCCACGCCGCGGGCGGAATTAATCGCACGCTGGCCGGACGAGGCGGAGATGATTACGGCATTGACGCGGGAGTGATGCGGCTCACTCTATCGCTCAGTCGACGCCGATATCCTCGTTCCAGATCTCAGGGTGCGCGCTGATGAAGCCCTTGAGCAGATCGCAGCACTCCTGCGAGTCGACATCGACGATCTCTATGCCCAGCGAACGCAACCAGTCGATTCCACCCTGGAAGGTGCGCGACTCCCCGACGATGACCTTGCGAAAGCCGAACTGGCGCACCAGGCCGCTGCAGTACCAGCACGGCGCAAGCGTGGTGACCATGATGAGGTCGCGGTAGCTGCGCTGCCGTCCCGCGCGGCGGAACGCGTCCGTCTCGCCGTGGATGGAGGGGTCGTTCTGCTGCATGCGCCGGTTGCGGCCGCGGCTCACGAGCGTGCCATCCGTGCGGAAGATCGCCGCGCCAATGGGAATGCCGCCCTCAGCCACGCCGGTACGGGCTTCCTCGATGGCGATCTCAAGCATTGCGGCATCCGTCATGATGAGACCCCAGAATACGCGAGCTACGGAGTAATCTGGACAGCGAGCTATGAACATCCGAATCCTGTCACGCCTCGCCCTCTCCGCCGCGATCGCCTTTCCCTTCAGCCCATGCGTTGCTCAGAAAAGTGCATCGGCGACGCTGACCATCGATCCCGCACAGATCGTCAGCCCGGTCAGCCCGACACTCTACGGCCTGATGACCGAAGAGATCAACCACTCCTACGATGGCGGACTCTACGCCGAGATGGTGCGCAACCGCACGGTGCGCGGCAGTTGGGCCGGTCCCGAAGCGTGGACGGTGGTGCAGCGTGGCAACGCTGCCGCGTCCATGAGTGAGGACCGTCAGACAGGGCCGAGCAAGGCGCTGCCGTATAGCGTGAAGTTAACCGTCGACTCGGCCACGCCCACGGACCCGGCCGGCCTGGCCAACTCCGGCTGGTGGGGCATGGCCGTGCGCCCGCGCACGACCTATCACGGCTCGTTCTACGCGAAAGTGGACGGCGATGTCGGCCCGCTGACCGCGGAGTTGATCGGCGATGCGACAGGCGAAGTGATCGCAAAGGCCGAAGTGCCGCTGCATACCGGAGACTGGTCGCGCTATGAATACACGCTGACCACTGGCGATGTGAAGCCTTCGAGCGCGAACCATCTTGAGCTGACCGTCACGCGGCCGGGCAAGCTGTGGCTGCAGCTTGTCTCGCTGTTTCCGCCGACCTACAGGAATCGGCCCAACGGCAATCGCGCCGACCTGATGGAGCGCATGGCTGCGATGCACCCGAACTTCCTTCGCCTGCCGGGAGGAAACTACCTTGAGGGCGATCGCATCGTCGACCGCTTCGACTGGAAAAAGACGATTGGCCCGTTGGTCGACCGGCCCGGGCACCAGGCGCCGTGGACCTACTGGTCGACCGATGGCCTCGGTCTGCTCGAATTTCTGGAGTGGTGCGAGGACCTGAAGATCGAGCCGGTGCTTGCGGTGTACGCGGGCTACTCGCTGCATGGCGAGCATGTAACGCCGGGCAAGGACCTCGAGCCCTACGTGCAGGACGCGGTGGACGAGGTCGAGTATGTGACCGGCGATACCTCCACCAGGTGGGGAGCCCAACGCGCGAAGGATGGCCATCCTGCCGCGTTTCCGCTGCACTACATCGAGATCGGTAACGAAGACTGGTTCGACAAGTCGGGCTCCTACCCCGCGCGCTTCACGCAGATTGCCCTCGCGCTGCGCAAGAGCTTCCCGCAGTACAAACTCATCGCAACCGCGCCGATCAAAGTCGACGACCCGGGAGCGCAGCCCGATGTGATCGACGACCACTACTACAAATCGCCGGCGGATATGTTCGCGCTGGTTCACCACTACGACGATGCTTCGCGCACGGGACCGAAGATCTTCGTCGGCGAGTGGGCGACCCGCTCCGGTTCACCCACGCCAAACTTCGGCGATGCGCTTGGCGATGCCGCCTGGATGACCTCAATGGAGCGCAACAGCGACCTGATTGTCATGGCCAGCTATGCTCCGCTGTTTGTGAATGTGAATCCCGGTGCCATGCAGTGGCCGACCGACCTGATCGGCTACGACGCGGCGCGCACCTACGGCTCGCCGAGCTACTACGCGCAGTGCCTCTTTGCTGCGCACCTCGGCGACGGCACAGCGAAGTCTTCGATTGAGGGTGCGGGCGCGCGCTTCTTCTATTCAGCCACCGTCGATTCGAAGACCAGGACACTGCACCTGAAGCTCGTGAACGCGTCCGACAAGCCGCAGCCGCTCACGCTGAAGATCGACGGGCTGTCATCGGCCGCTCACACGGCGGAGGTCAGCTCGCTGCACGGCGCTTCCTACGCAGCGACGAACAGCATCAACGATCCGGAGTTCATCCATCCGCTGCGGTCTACGATGCGCGTTAACGGACCGGAGATGCAGCACACGGTTGCACCGCTGACCATCGAGGTCATCGATATTCCACTGCGCTAACCCGGGCTACACGACATAGAGGCTGACGTAGTCGTCGACCGGCATCGCCTCAAGCTTCGCCTGTTCGGATGACGCGTCCAGGATGCGCTGCTGCTGCGGCTTGTCGAAGCGGCGCACGAGGTTGGACTCGAACTTTTCGAGCAGCAATGGAATGCCCTCGCCGCGGCGCCGCTTGTGGCCGATCGGGTACTCCACGACCACCTCAGGTAGAACCGTGCCGTCGTTAAGCTCGACCGTGAGCGCGTTCGCAATGGAGCGCTTCTCGGGATCGTGATAGTCGGCGGTGAACTGCGGGTCTTCCACGCAGACGACGCGCGCGCGAACCTCGTCGATGCGCTTGCCCCACACGGGGTCCAGCGCGAGCTTGTCCTCGTAGTCCTCTGCGGTGAGGCGCCCAAAGATCAGTGGCACAGCAACCATGTACTGGATGCAATGATCGCGGTCGGCCGGATTGGCCAGCGGACCCTGCTTGTCGATGATGCGGATCGCCGCCTCGTGCGTGCGGATCGTGACGCGCTTGATGTTTGCAGCGGTAAGCCCGCGCTCTGCAAGCTCTTTGTGCAGGCTCACTGCGGCTTCGACCGCGGTCTGCGAATGGAACTCCGCGGGGAACGAAATCTTGAAGAGCACATTCTCCATCACGTAGCTGCCGTAGGGCCGCTGGAACTTGAACTCCTTGCCGCGGAAGCTGACGTCGTAGAAGCCCCATGTCTTTGCAGTGAGCACGGAGGGGTAGCCCATCTCGCCGAGCTGGCTTATGAAAGCTAAGCGGACAGCTCTGGAAGTTGCATCCCCGGCGGCCCAGCTCTTGCGCGAGCCGGTATTGGGCGCATGACGGTAGGTGCGCAGCGACTGGCCATCAACCCACGCAAGCGAGACGGCATTGAGCATCTGTTCTCGTGTAAGCCCAAGAAGATGCGAGACGACTGCGGTGCTCGCCACCTTCACCAGCACAACATGATCGAGGCCAACTCTATTGAAGGAGTTCTCGAGCGCAAGGCAGCCCTGAATCTCGTGCGCCTGAATCATTGATGTCAATACATCGCGCATCGT
>DATNGO010000009.1:0-21872 GCA_035605855.1 Acidobacteriaceae bacterium
TGACGGCGCGCGAGCACGTCGGCAACGATGGTCGTGTACGCATGGCCGATGTGCGGCCGCGCGTTGACGTAGTAGATCGGCGTGGTGAGATAAAACTTCTTCTGTTCTGAAGACATCAGGCTCTACAGCCAGTTTACAGGCTATAGCTGCAGGCGCTCGATCAGGCGACGCTCAGCGGAATCTCCGGCTCGCTGGGAGCGCCAAGGCGCGGCACGAGAATCTGGAAGATGATCAGCGCGATGACGTAGGCGAAAGCAGCCGACACAAAGATGATCATCGGGTGCAGCGAGAAGTAGTGGGAGACGACCATGGTGAAGAGCGCTCCACCGCCCGCGCCCGCAGCGCCACCGATACCCACCACCGTGCTGATTGCGGTCGACGGGAACATGTCCGTGGGCGTTGAGAAGAGGTTGGCCGACCATCCCTGGTGGGCGGCGGCGGCGAGTGAGAACAACGCAATGGCCGGCCAGGGGTTCGACGGGAATAGTTGGTGCATGCGCGGCACCAGCAGGATGGGCACAACCGCCAACGCGCAAATAAGCATGGCGAACTTGCGCCCCGAGTTGACGCTGTGGCCGCGGTTCATCCGCCAGCCCGAAAGCCAGCCGCCGCCGATGGAGCCCACGCTCGAAACGCTATAGATCACGATCAGCGGCCATTTGGCCTGATTCAGATCCAGGCCGTAGTTGTCGTGCAGGAACATCGGCAGATAGAAGAGGTAGAACCACCAGACGGGGTCTGTGAGCCCCTTGCCGATGCAGAAGGCATAGAAGCCGCGATGACGCAGGAGTGTGCTGTAGACGTGGCCCTGCGGAATGACCGGGGCGAGCTCGCGCTGTGTCGTAGTGGAGGTACGACGCAGGCGGTTGTAGGGAAAGATGAGCCAGATAACGCACCAGAGGATGCCCATCGAGCCGGTGGTGAGGAAGGCCGCGTGCCATCCCCAGCGGGCGGTGACCGCCGCAATGAGGATGGGTGCGATAAAGAAGCTGGCGTTCGAACCGGAGTTGAAGAGGCCGGTGGCGAGTGCTCGTTCCTCGCTGGGAAACCACTCGGTTGTGGCCTTGATGGCCGCGGGGAAGTTGCCCGACTCACCGAGGCCGAGGAAGACTCGCGCGATGCAGAAGCCCAGGACGCTGGTGACCAGCGAATGACTTAGCGAAGCACAACCCCAGATGAGAATGGCGAGAGCGTATCCGGTTTTGGTGCCGAGTTTGTCGATGATGCGACCGGCGAAGAGGAAGCCGACGCCGTAGGCGATCTGGAACCACTCGATGACATGCCCGTAGTTCAGGTGGTACTGGACCTGGTACTTGGCGTCGATGCCTGGAATCCAGCCCATGAAGCCGAGGTGCAGCTGCGGCTCGATGAGCGAGAAGACCGAGCGGTCCATGTAGTTGATCGTGGTTGCCAGGAAGAGCAGGGAGCAGACGAACCAGCGCACGTTCGATTTATCAGGTGCGTGTGCGGTGAACTCAGTGTCAGAGTCGAGGCGCGAGGCTGGCATTCGTTCGAAGCTCCCGGAATTTGCGCGAGTCGCGCGTGCGCAGGCCCGCTGAAGCCGGTCCCGACGTCGTCCTGAGAATAGCTTGCGGCGGCGCGGGAGGCAATTCGATCCGGTCAGTAGAAGTACGGGTAGAGGAGAAAGAAGAGCATCAGCATCAGCGTCATCAGGTCCATATAAATGAAGAGCATGACGCCGGCGTGGTAGAAGCTCCAGCGCCGCTGGATGCAGCGAACTGTGTCTGCGGTGCCGACCATGGCGATGAGGACGGGAAAGATCAGCAGCGGCGCGCGCTGGATGCGTGGGTAGTGCGAGAGTGGAATCGCGAGGACCAGGCTGCCCAGTACAAGCGTGCTGGCTCTGCGGAGAGAGTGCACGCGCGGATTGAGGATTGCTGGTGTCACGGGCCCGCCCGGCGGGCCGGCGGCGAAATCTCCGGCCGCCGAGTCGCACTCCACAAGTTTACTGCTTTCCAGTTGGTTGTGGTGCAGGTCCGGCGGGCGGTTTGGAAACGTTGGCAGGAGCGTTCTGGGCCTCGAGCGGCGGCAGGTGTCCAACCTCGGCCGTCGGGATCTCGACCACGCCATAGTGATTGCTTGGGAGGTCATGGATGATGAGCCTCATGAAGCTCTCCTGCTTCACGGGCGCGCTCACCATCAGTTGGAGTCGTACGGGGCTGGAGATGAACTGCTTGTAAGTTGCAGGGTCCAGATTCAGAAAGGCCTTCCTGTTGGAGATGTTCAGAAGGTTGCCGTCGGCGTCATAGATGAAGGTGCTGAACTCGATTTCTCCGGTGCGCCGTCCGTCCTTCTGCGGCACCACGGAAAAATCGCCCGGCAGAGCAACATAGTCCACCGCGAAGGTGCGATAGGGAGCCTTCATCTTTCCATTGGGATTGGCCAGGTTGCCGGGCGCCAACGTATCGTCGTTCTTCCCTGTGAGCGGAACAACACGCACCTTGAAAAGGATGTCCTGTGGCGCGGGAGCGCCGCGACTCACCGCGGCATGTGAATAGGCTTCGGCTGCATGGTCGGCAAGCGCGGCCGGACCTGGCGCCGTTGGAGTGGCTCGGGCCGGCAGCTCGCCGCGCTTAAGCTTCGGCGGCTGCTGCGGATCATCTGCGTAGAAACCGTGCCGATACTCGAGCTTCAGTCCCTGCGCGGCAGCGTTTCCGGCGAGCTCCACATGAATGTTTCGATAGGAACCGTTCCAGTTGTGGTCCGTCGGAGTGTAGGTCAGCGTGTAGTAATTGGAGCCCGCTTCGATAGCCTTCTCGACCGCGCTCGCAAGTCCATTCGTGTTGTAGAAAGCGTGCCCTCCGGTGTCGCTGGCCATCTGCTCCATGGTCGTGTGTTCCTGGGCCTGACTCTGGTTGAACTTCATCAGATCGTTGGAGAAGGCGGACGGATTCCTGGCATATTTACTGCCGGAGTTTGCCGCGCTGAACATCGGTGCGGTCATCAGTCCGCGAGCGTCCACCGGGTAGACGGCGGTCTGAGCGAGCGTGAGCAGATTGGTGGTCTCACGAAACTCCTCGTTGGAGTCCGCCATTACGGCAAACGGGTCGTTGAGCGTGGGGTCCGGTTCAATCTGCAACGGGAACGACCCGGAAAACCAGATGAGATTCTTTCGGCCGGGGAAGTTCGCGAGGTAGTGGGCGAGGGCGTTGAACGCGTCCAGCGTGTACTGAGTACGCATTTTCGTCTGAAAGGCCTGCTGCTCGGCCTCGAACTGCTGCAGAGAGGCCACCACCTGAGCGACCTCGGCTGCGGCGGCTCCGCCAGAAAGGGCATCGTCCTGCATAGCATCTGACAACTTTTCCGGGCCACTACCGCTGCCGACAGGATCATCCAGCAGGGAAGAGGCCTTTGAGTTAAGGTGTGCAACTGCAGCTCGCAGCACTGCCGGATCGGCGCTGAAGCCCTGCAGCATGACGAGGCGATTTGTCAGACCAAAGATCGCCACGTCCGTTCCCGGCTTTTCATGCTTGATGTAGTCAAGCAACTGCTGTCGCACGAAGGCCTGATCGGTCATCGGCGTGTTGAGCGCGTCGATGAGCAGGACATTCAGCGTGCTATCCGGCGCAACCGGCGTGTAGTTGGTAAAAACACCCGGCGGCATTGGGGGCATCGGCGGCCCGGGCTTCTTATCCGATGTCGCACTGTGTTCCTCGAAGTGGCGGATTGCCTGCGGCTTCTTCTGCTCGGTCAGCGTAAAGTTGTCGCGTGTCAGCCCATGGATGGGATGGCCACTTCTGTCCTGCACCACGACGTCCACGATCACGAGTTGAGTGCCGGCGTGCAGCGTTTCCGCGGGTGCCTGGGCGGACCCAGCCGCCTGCGCGGATGGGACGCCCTTAGGCGTTACATCGGTACGCTCCGAGCCCATTGGCGCTCGCGACGAAGCTGGTTGCTGTGCGTGGCCGACAGGAGCGATACACGCAAAGGTTGCTAGAAGCAGACAACGAGCGGAACGCGACATGCGAAGCCTCGGGAGCACCCGGAAATACGCAGGCAAAAAGCTGCGCCGAATATTACACTGCCTGGGGCTCGTACTCAGAAGACGTTGCTGCTGCCGCAATAGATTCAATAAACGGAGCCCGCAGGACGCCGCGCTCGGTGATGATCGCCGTGATGTACTTCGCCGGCGTCACGTCAAAGGCCGGGTTCTCAATGGCGACACCCTCCGGTGTAACTCTTCGGCCATGGGCGTGGGTGACCTCGCGCGCATCGCGCTGCTCGATGGGAATGCCCTTGCCGCTCGAAGTCTCATGGTCGATTGTGTTGAATGGCGCGGCAACGTAGAACGGAATGCCGTGCTCCTTGGCCAGGATCGCCACGCCGTAGGTGCCGATCTTGTTGGCGGTATCGCCGTTTGCTGCGATGCGATCCGCACCCACGATGACGGCCCCGATCCGGCCCTGACCCATGAAATACGCCGCCATGTTGTCGCAGATGAGCGTGGTGGGAATGTTGTCCTTCAGGAGCTCCCAGGCCGTAAGCCGGGTGCCCTGGTTGAACGGCCGTGTCTCGTCCGCGAAGACATCGATCTTCTTGCCAGCCTCGACCGCCGCGCGGATGACGCCCAGCGCCGAGCCGTAGCCGCACGCCGCGAGCGCGCCGGCATTGCAGTGCGTCAGGACAGTCCCTTCCCCGGGCAGCAACTCGGCGCCAAAAGCGCCCAGCCGGCGCAGGTTGGCGATGTCCTCGTCGTACAGGCGCTTCGCCAGCGCCACTACCTCGCGCTTGATCTCCGCGATCGGGGTCTTCTTCGCCGCGAGCTCGTTGTAGAGATCACGCACCTGGGCGATACCCCAGAAGAGATTCACCGCAGTGGGCCGCGTCTTCGCGAGCGTCTCGCAGATGACCTGGACTTCTTTGTCCAACTGGGCAACGGTCGTCGCGTTCGAGCGCTCGATGCCAAGCGCCACGCCCATCGCAGCGGAGACTCCGATGGCCATCGCACCGCGCACAATCATGTCCTTGATGGCCCGCGCGACCTCTGTGTAGTCCCTGGCGAGAACGTAGGTCTCTTCGTGGGGAAGCTTCGTCTGGTCCAGAAAATTGACGCCTTCGGGCGTCCACTCAAGCGTAGGAATCATCTCGTCTTCCAGTTTATCGAACCTTGCCTCGTCTCAGGCTGCGCGGCAGCGGCTAGTGGAGAAACTTCTCCATGTGCCGGTAGCCATCGGTGCCAATGAATAGCACGGCAAACACCGTGAAGTTATAGGTCGCGTGCATCAGTATCCCGGCTGCAACCGAGCTGGTTCGAATCCGCACAAAAGAGAGCACGAGGCTCACACCGTAAAGGATGCCGAGCGCTCCCCACGCATGCTGCAACTGCCCAGCGTGCATCAGCGCAAAGGGGATGCTCGAGAAGATCGCTGCGAAGATCAGCGCAGCACGGCTGTGCATCGATGAGCTCTGCCATTTCTGCAGACCGGCGGGGGTGCGCTCCAGCGCCAGCCAGTCATAGGCGATCGCCAGCGCCGGCAAAAGAAATCCGCGGAAGGCAATCTCCTCCGTTACCGGAGCCAACAACACCCCAAAGCCGGTCATCAGCCAGGCACCCTGGCTGGTATGCAGTATCTGGTCCAGCGGCGACGACTTCGGCTCCGCGACGAAATGCAGCGCGAACTGCGCCAATCCGCTGATCGCCGCGCCCACGAGCATGATCCAGTACCACCAGCGCTTCGGTGCCAGCGCGTTCCACTCAATGCCCAGTGAGAATGAGCGGTCCCACAACCGGGGAAAGAGCATCCAGGCTACTGCCAGCGTCAGCGCATAAGACACCGCCTGGCCCAGCATCGCCAGTCCCTGGTGCGCCTTGATCTGCTCCTCCGTATGGAGGTGTGCCGCCGCCAGCACAGCGAGCACGCAAACGCTCAAACTCAACCACGCGATGACGAAGAACAACAGCGCGTGGCCAATGTGCGGAATGTGCTTGGCCGGACCATGATCCTGCGCGGGATCCGTATCGTGCTGGATGTCCAGCGCCTTCGGTGCTACGACCTCGGATGTCGTCAAAGGGCTCATAGTTTGGTTCTATTAACGCGCAGAAACCAATTCCCGCTCTGGGTTGACCGTCTTCGCCGTCTTCCTTCTGCCAGCTCCTTTTGCCGCCTCGGCCCCGGGCTTCTTCCTGGAGGGCGTTGGCACTCCAGTCTTCTTTTCAGGCGCCGCCCGCTTCACCTTCGGTGCCTTCTTTGCAAGATCGGGCAGTTGCGCCGGCGGTAGCGCTCCGGATCCCGGACCATTCTCCGCGCCCTCATAGTAGCGCGCCAGGAACCGGCCCGTGTGGGATTCCTTGTTGCGCGCCACCAGCTCCGGCGCACCCTGCGCGACGATCCGGCCGCCACCTTCGCCACCCTCCGGCCCCAGGTCAATCAGGTAGTCAGCATTGCGGATGATGTCAAGGTTGTGTTCGATGATGATGACCGTATTGCCGAGATCGGTCAGGCGGTGCAGCACCTCGAGCAGCCGGCGTACATCATCGAAATGCAAACCGGTTGTCGGCTCATCCAGCAGATACAGCGTCTTGCCCGTCTGGCGTTTGCTCAGCTCCTTGGCCAGCTTCATGCGCTGGGCTTCGCCGCCCGACAGAGTGGTCGCAGATTGCCCGAGGTGTACATAGCCGAGCCCAACATCGACGAGCGTCTGCAGCTTCTGGTTGACCGCCGGAATGTCCTTCAAAATTGGCAGCGCATCCTCGATAGGCAGATCGAGGATATCGGCGATGGAATAACCGTTGAACTTCACGCTCAGCGTCTCCTGGTTGTAGCGGCGGCCGTTGCAGACCTCGCACAACACATAAACGTCGGGCAGAAAGTTCATTTCGATACGCCGCTGACCCTCGCCCTGGCAGGCCTCGCAGCGGCCGCCCTGCACATTGAAGCTGAACCGGCCGGGCTTGTAGCCCCGTTCACGAGACTCCGGCAGCATCGCAAACAGATCGCGAATCGCTGTGAACACGCCGGTGTACGTTGCCGGGTTCGAGCGCGGTGTACGCCCGATCGGGGACTGGTCGATCTGGATCACCTTGTCCAGCTGATCCGCCCCGTGAATCGCTTTGTGCTCGCCCGGCTCCTCGCGCGAGCCATAAAGTTCCTTCGCGAGGGCACGGTACAGAATGTCGTTCACCAGCGTCGACTTGCCCGAGCCGCTCACACCTGTGACCACCGTCATCACGCCGAGCGGAAAGTGCGCGGTGATGTTCTGCAGATTGTGCGAACGCGCGTCCTCCACCGACAGCCAGCGTCCCGTCACCGGGCGCGGAGCGTCGCTGGACCGTGTCACGATGTCGATCTCTCCCGACAGGTATTTGCCGGTCACGGAGGCGGGATTCGCCATGATCTCCGCCGGTGTTCCTGCAGCGATAAGCCAGCCGCCGTTCTTGCCGGCGCCCGGTCCGAGGTCGAGCACATAGTCTGCTTTGCGAATCGTGTCCTCGTCGTGCTCCACCACCAGCACCGTGTTACCGAGGTTGCGCAGGTTTTCAAGCGCCGCGATCAGCCGCTGGTTGTCGCGCTGATGCAGCCCAATCGAAGGCTCGTCCAAAACGTAGAGAACGCCGCGCAGACGGCTTCCAATCTGTGTGGCGAGGCGAATGCGCTGGCCCTCGCCGCCGCTCAGCGTCGCTGCGCTGCGGTTGAGGGACAGATAGCCAAGCCCGACGGCGTTCAGAAACTCCAGCCGCTCGATGATCTCGCGCTGCAATCGATCCGCAATGAGCCTGTCCCGGCCCACGAACTGCATCGACCGCGCACCCATCATCGCGCGCTCCAGCGATAGCGCCGTAAAATCCGCAATGGAGACCGACCGCCGCGAATTGGAGGACGTCATCGGCTCGATGTCACGGTCGTCTCGATTGACCGGCGGATGCTCCGCTGCGTCGGCGATCGGAATCATAACCGCCAGCGACTCGGGACGCAGCCGGCGGCCGTGGCATCGCGGACACTCGGTCGCGGACATGTACTGCATCATGTATTCGCGATAGCCCTCGGACTTGGTCTCCTCGAGCGTGTCGCGCAGCCAGGGAATGATCCCGTGAAAGCCCGTGCGCGCGGCTTCAGGACGCGGCGGACCGTACAGCAGAAGCTCCTGGTCGGGCTTCGGGAGGTCCTGGAACGGCCGCTTCAGGTTGATTTTGTATTTGTCCGCTGCCAGCTTGATGAGCCGCAACAGATACTGCGAGGCCGAGCCCGGGCCCATGGCTCCATCCAGCAGCGGCTTCGACCAGTCCGAGATCGTCTTGGCCGGATCGAAGTCATAGATCGAACCGAGGCCGTGGCACTCCGGACACGCGCCGTAGGCGGAGTTGAAGCTGAAGCTGCGGGGCTCCAGCTTGGGTACGTTGATGCCGCAGTCCGGGCAGGCCATCGACGAACTGTAGAGCGTTTCGTGGTACTCGCCGCCCGGCGCCTGCAGGCCGATCAACACCAATCCATTGGCGATCTGCAGCGCCGTCGTTACCGCCGCCTGCAGCCGGCGCGTGTCCAACGGAGCGCGCCCGTTTACGCCCGGCTCGCCCGGCGCCGGCTTCAGGATGATGCGGTCGACGATGGCCTCGACCGTGTGGTTCTTGCGCTTCTCCAGCCGCATCCCCTCCTCGATCTCGGTAATCTCGCCGTCGATGCGGACGCGGTAGCCCTTCTTATCGAGCGCCTCAAGCTCCTCGCGGAACTCGCCCTTGCGCCCGCGCACCACCGGAGCCAGAACGGTAATGCGCTCTCCCGGAGATTCCGTCTGGTTGCGCTCCACGATCTGCGCGACGATCTGGTCTGCGCTCTGGCGGGAGATCGGGCGGTGGCAATTCGGGCAATGCGGCTGACCCACGCTGGCCCACAGCAGACGCAGGTAGTCGTAGATCTCAGTAATTGTGCCCACGGTCGAGCGCGGCGACCGCGAGGTCGTCTTCTGCTCAATCGAAATCGCCGGGCTCAGGCCTTCGATCGAGTCCACATCCGGCCGCTCCATCTGGTCGAGAAACTGGCGCGCGTAGGCCGAGAGCGTCTCCACATAGCGGCGCTGACCCTCAGCGTAGATGGTGTCGAAGGCGAGCGAACTCTTGCCCGAGCCGGACAGCCCCGTGACCACCGTCAGGGTATTCCGCGGGATCGAGACCGAGATGTCCCGCAGGTTGTGCTGCCGCGCACCGCGCACCTGAATGTGAGTGAGGCTCATAGGCGTGCATCGGCCGATTACGGCCATCTTCCTAGGATACAGGCTGCTGGGGAATTGCCTTTCCAGGCGGTCCGGCTGCGGATGGAACGCTGCGCACGGTCCTTTAGTCGAACCCGGTCGCACACGGACGTACTAACCCTCTCGGGGAATCGCGAACGCCAATAGTGGGTGCTAGTTTTCCAGAGACACGGCGGACCATTGGTCTCAGACTTGTCTGTGGTCGGCACGTCAAACGGTAGAACGTCGCAGCGCGCCACCTCGGTCGCGGCCTCAACGGGGCGGACGCGCTGGAAGGACGGAAGATGCTGATCTTGTTGATGTTAATCTGCGCAATCCTTGCTTCACTGGCGTTTGGTGTTCTCGCCGCCTATGGCGTCTGCCTCGGATTTTTCCACCTGATTGCCGGTCATGCCGGGGTGTCAGTTCGCGCAGCTCTGGAGGCCACTCCGGTCAAGGCCGAGCTCTAGCTTCACCTGCCCCAGGTTCTAGGTTCACCTGCTCCAAAAATTTCTCAAGCTGTCCTACTTCGGCGCTGAAGATCCTTGTGGGTTGGCCTGCGGATTTGCCTTCTGCTTCTGCAGCTGTTTCAGCTCTTCATAAATCTGCTCCGGCGTCTTCACTCCGTTGGGCGAAGGCTGCGCCGCCGTTGCGGGCGGCGCTGTATTCGGGTTATTGTCCGGCGGCGTCTGGTTTGTGAAACCGGCCGTTGTACTTCCAGCTGGCGGCGGATTCGGCGAGTCCACGATCCCGCTGACCGGCGGCGCCGTAGAAGGTGTCGGCAGCGTGTTCAGCGGTACAGAGTTTGTGACCGGAGCGGTGGAGACTGTCGGTGAGACGTTACTGGGGTTGCCGAGGACATTGTTCGCAGGCTGCGGCATGCTCGGTGGAGTTGAGGGCGTGACCGGCGCATTCGGCGGAGTCGTTCCCGTCGCGGGAGCGGCAGTTGTCGCCGCAGTGGTTTGAGCCTGTGCGACCGGCTGCACGCCAGCCGGAAGCGGAAGTTCGGGCTCAGTCTCGGTCGCGTCATAGCTGGGCGAACTCGGTGGAGGAGGCGTCGGTCCGCCGGTCTGCGGCGCCAGCATCAACTGTTCGGGCGCGTGGGCCCGGCTCTCCTGCAACAGAATGTTCGTGCCGGTGCCGTCCAGGAGCGTCTGAAGCACCGTTGCGGCTGGCGCCGGGCCATAGCTGCCGAACACCCGCTGGTCCGCGACCCCGCCGACAATCTTCATTCCCGTTTCTCGTGCGATGTCGCGCAGAATCTGATTGAGGCTCGAATTGTCCGCGCGTACCTCCAGCAACCCGTTCGCGTAGGTCACGCGCGCACGATGCCGTTGTCCGGTATCGACCCGCGCGGGAGCTGCTGGAACTGGAATCGGCGGCGTATGCGAGTTCGGGTTCGACATCGATGTCGGTGGAGTTGGCGGCAACCGCGAGGCCGTCTGGGCCGAGGCCGCCAGTGCGACACCGCACGCCAGTCCGGCTGCGATCAATCCACAAACCTTTATCGGCCTATGCTCATACGCCATCGTCCTATTGGGACGTGAGGGCGGCACCGCGGGTAGCTTGCAACCCAGCATCGTTTCAGAATATCGCTCTCGCGGTCGTTATGTCCGTGTTGGCTGGACGCCGTGCCGTGCCGTATGCTGAGGCAGCCGAGCGACATCCGCCCGGAGGAGGCCTTCTCTGCGTCTCGTCCTCAGCACCGGCACCCCAAACCCTCGGGCCCACATCGGAGCCCTTCTCCGCCGTTGTCTGCCAGTTGTGCTCGCTTTCTCTTTTGCGAGCCATGCCCATTCCCAGTCTGAGCTGCCGGCCTGCACCACTCAGTCGGCGATGACCGCCGAGATGCGCCAGTCGCTGGCCGATGTCGCACTCGCCATTGCCACAGCCATCAAGGCCAACGACACGGAGCGCGTACGCTCGATGAGCGCGCCGGAGATCGCTTCGAACTTCGACTCCACCGTCTTCGTTATTCACCAGACCTCGACTGCGACCGCGAACGATACGCTTCGTGTGACGCAGCTCTATCGGCTGGACGCCAGCGCCCGCAAACCTGGCGACGCCACAGAGGCGGACTTCGGCTGCGCCCTTTCCGGCAGCACCGACGAGGTCGACTTCTCCATCCCTGGTCTTCCCCCCGGGATCTATGCCTTCGCCATCGTCGAAGCCGCCGGCGACCGTCCCTGGCTGCTTCCGATCCTGCTGGAGCAACAGGGAACAGCCTGGAAGATGGCCGGGTTCTACCCCCACCCCCGCACCGCCTCCGGACACGACGGCCTCTGGTATTGGACCACGGCCCGCGCTCATGCAAAGGCCGGCAAAAAGTGGCTCGCGTGGGTGCTGTATGGCGAGGCGGACCAGCTTTTGCGACCCGCGAACTTTATCACCAGCACGCACCTCGATCAGCTCCGCAGCGAGCGCCGCAGCAATGCGCCCGGTGAGCTCAGCGACGGTATCAGTGCGGAGGCCCCCCTGGTCATCAAGGCGAAGGATGGTGCGGAGTTCCACTTCACTTCGCTCGGCAGTACAGCTACGGACGACGGCAAAGGGCTCGATCTCGTGCTGCACTATCATGCTGATTCTGTTACTGATTCCGGCGCCGCGAGTGCCCGCAACGCCGCTGCCGCGTCGGCGATGCTTGCAGCACACCCGGAGTTGCGCGAAGGTTTTTCGGGTGTCAGCATCTTCGCGGAAGCTGAGGGACAGACTCCCTTTGTCACCGAACAGAACCTCGCCCAGATTCATTAGGAATACCGGTCTCAGGCGCGTTCCCAGCGAATCCGGCTAGTATGCTGAAGAACGGAATTACAGTGGAGGAAAGAAAGAAATGGCCAATGCACCAAAGCCGCTCGCCGATGCGATCCGCCAGCGGCGTGCGACGCCCAGCTTCGACGGAGAGCCGATTCCTCCCGGCGACCTCCGTCAGATTATCGAGGCTGGACTGCATGCGCCCAGCGGCTTCAACATGCAGCCCTGGCGCTTCATCGTGGTGCAGCACCCGGATCAACGCCGCCGCCTCCGCGCCGCCAGCTACAACCAGGCCAAGGTGGAAGAGGCTTCGGCGGTCATCGTTGCCTGCGGAGACCGCGACGGCTGGCGCCGCGATCTCGATGAAATGCTTCGCCTGGGCCGCGCTGCCGGCATGCCGGAGAGCTACGCCGCCCAGGCCGCCACGAGTGTTCCTGCCTACCTCTCCAACTTTTCCCACGACCAGATGACCGCCTGGCTCAACAAGCAGGTCATGCTTGCGTTCACCTCGATGATGCTGATGGCCGAGGTGCTCGGTTATGATACGGCTCCCATGGAAGGCTTCGAACAGAGCAAGGTCTGCGAGACGTTGCGTCTGCCCATGAGCTACTGGGTGGTCGCTCTTCTCGGCATCGGCCACATCAAGGGACCGGACAAGTTCGACGGTGGCCGCTTCGACATCTCGCACACCGTCTTCGCCGAGGAGTTCGGAAAGCCGTACCGCTAGTTGTTCCTGCACCTTCGTGCACTCGCACTGTGAACCTCTCGCCTGTACATTGAATCCAAGAGACATACGGAAGCGAGGAGTTGCGTTTCAAGATGAGAACGCTGGGCCGTCTTGTGCTTGTTTTGCTGGTGCTGGGAGTTCTCCTGGGCGTCACGTTTTACCTCCGTCCAGTCTGGGTCATGAGACAGGGCACACACCTCGGCCTCTTCCTGTCGCGTGTGCAGAGCAACTACGTGCTTACTCCTGAAGGCCGTGTGCACTACTACGAGGCCGAGCCGCGCGTCCCCGGCGGTGGTATCCCGATCGTTCTTGTGCATGGACTCGGCGACCGCGATGAGGCCTGGGCGCCGATGCTCAAGCGCCTGAAGCGTGCCGGATTTCACGTTTACGCGCCAGACCTGCTCGGGTATGGCCGTTCGCCCCGGCCGCAGGACGGCGATTACTCCATGGGCGGTCAGGAAAAGTTCGTCTACGACTTTATTCAGTCGCTCGGCCTGCAGAGGACCGACCTCGGCGGTTGGTCCATGGGCGGCTGGATCGCCCTCAAGCTCGCCCTCGATCATCCGGAATTGATCGATCGCGTCGTCGTCTACGACTCTGCGGGCACACGATTTGAGATCAACGAGCCGAAGAAGTTATTCGAACCGCAGACAACGGACGATGTGCAGCGTCTCTTCTCCATGATGGAACCCAATGCGAAGCCAATGCCCATGTTTCTCCAGCGCGATCTTCTGCGGGCGCTTCAGAGCTATCAGTGGACCATCGATCGCAACCTGAGCTCCATGACCGAAAACGATCTGCTCGAGAGTCATCTGCCTTCGCTGAGCGAGCCGCTGCTCATTGTCTGGGGAGCCGATGACCATCTCATCCCGCTCACGGTAGGGCGGCAGATGCATCAACTCGTCCCCAGCTCTGAGCTCGACATCCTCGTGAGGTGCGGTCACCTGGCGCCCAATCGCTGCTCCAGCCGGGCGGCAGCCGCGACGGCAGACTTCCTCAAGGCCAACCCTGTGCCCGCGGGCAGTGTACGCACGCTGCAGTCGATGCATTAGCGCTCTTCGCCGGCACCCCAGACAAACGCGCCTTCCTGCGGCAGCCCAATGTGCTGGAGCACACGGTGCACGAAGTTCCGCGCCATGTCCTCCATGGTCTTGGGCTGATTGTAGAAGCTCGGAATCACCGGAAATACCGTCGCTCCGGCCTCGGTAACCGCAGCCATGTTGCGGATATGAATGAGGTTAAGCGGCGTCTCCCGAACGCATAGCACCAGCCTCCGGCGTTCCTTGAGGCAGACGTCGGCCGCGCGTTCCACAAGATTTCCAGCCAGTCCATGGGCGATTCCGGCCAGCGTCCCCATGGAGCAGGGAAGCACAATCATTCCGTCCGATGGATAGGACCCGCTGGCGATCGGGGCGCCCACATCTTCATGCGCATGCTGGACGATCTTTTCCATGCCCCTCCCGCCTGAATTGCCGAAGACCTTTTCTACCAGTGAGTTGCGGCCGCTCATCCCGGTCTCTTCGGCAAGCAC
Organism: Acidobacteriaceae bacterium; assembly: GCA_035605855.1. Taxonomy (GTDB): domain Bacteria; phylum Acidobacteriota; class Terriglobia; order Terriglobales; family Acidobacteriaceae; genus Granulicella. The sequence continues at coordinate 14,193 of DATNGO010000009.1, forward strand.
GCGCAGCGCACTTGGCGAAACAACCAGGTGAACACGCCCCACCCGGGCGTCCAACGCCAATAGCTTGAGCATCTCAAGCGCAAGTATGGTTCCGCTTGCACCGGTCACCGCCAGTGTCAGCGTTTGCGGGGTGTTGTTTTTTCCCTGGCTCATCCTGCGTCATTATCATCTACATACAGTTGCGAATATGGCCGTTTCTGGAAAACTAACAGCGACAATTGACGTGTAATCCTGTTTACTGTTTCCATGGCAGTAATCCGACAAGCTGAGATTTCCATCCGCATGGGGACTCCGGATGCGGGGGTAAGGTCCCTGCCGAACGTCATTAAACGCCTCGCCATAGTCGTCTCGTTCGCGGTCGCCACCCTCGCAGCAATCGCCGGCGTTCCCGCGCGCGCGTCAGTCTCCCTGTTGCTCGAGCAGCCCTATGGGGGCCTCGGCATCGTGAACCCGACGGGCCACGCAGCCGTTTATCTGGACCATGTCTGTGCCGCCTCGCCCCTCGAGCTTCGTCCGTGCCGCCCCGGTGAACTGGGTGTGGTCATCAGCCGGTATGACGACATATCACATCACGACTGGATCGCAGTGCCGCTGCTGCCCTATCTGTACGCGGTGGAATCCCCCGCCGACATTCCGCAAACTGCAGACCACGAGCAAGTGAGCCTGCTTCGCGAGCTCTACCGCCGCCACGCGCTGGAGTCTGTAGCCCCCGATCTTCCCGACGGAAGCGCTCCGGACAGCAATTGGTACGAGCTCGCCGGCTCCGCCTACGACCGCACCATCTACGGCTTCAGCCTTGCGACCACGCCGGAGCAGGACGCGCGCCTCATTGCCATGTTCAATGACCGGCGCAATGTGGAGCGTTACAACGGCGCATTCCGCAACTGTGCGGACTTCGCCCGAACCACCATCAACTTTCTCTATCCGCATGCCATACGCCGCAACTTCGTCGCGGATTTCGGCCTGACCACCCCCAAGTCGGTGGCGCGCGCGCTTACCCACTACGCCTCAAAACATCCGGCTCTCGACTTCCACGTCTTCAAGATCTCCCAGATTCCTGGTTCTCTGCCCCGTTCACGCGAGGTCCAGGGAGTCACCGAGAGCCTCCTGAAGCGTTACGGCGTGCCGCTCGTCGTGCTCTCACCGATCGCGACCGGTGTCGTCTTTATTGCCTACATGGGGCATGGCCGCTTTGACATGCCACGCAACGCTCCGCTGCTCGATTTGCAGCCGTCAACGCTGAACCTCGACCGCACCACAATCACCGAGGCCACAGAGCTGGAGCCGCCCGCGTCCCTTTCGCTGCCGGCCCCCACAGCTGTGGCCATGCGCACCGTGCTGCCCTCTAGTCTGGTGAACCCGGAGGGGCCGCCCCTGGCACTTGATACCCCCCTGGTAGATCGGGCTGACAGATTTCCGGTAGAGTTGTTTTCTACCCCTGCCACTGAATAGGTTTAGGGCTAGTCGTCAGCTGCGCTTATGTCATCATATGTGGGGAATCGTTGGACGATGGACTTTCGCGAGCAGCCCCTGGGAAAAAACGTGCGCTTCCTGCTCCCTTCGCTCAAGTTGAAGGAGCCGTGCCCCGGCGGGGGCACGATCGAGCAGTCTGTCCACGCCTTTCTGGTCGATCACTTCGGCGGCTACACCGTCGGCTCTGCAACCGTCGCCGGTTACTGGCGCGAGGAGGACGGCAGCCAGTCCTACGGCGAGCACCGGGAGTTCACTGTCGCCCTGCCCAATGATCGTGGTCTGCCCGAACTCAAGCGGTTCCTGGCGCTCACCGCGCACCGCCTCTGTGAATCCTGCCTGTACGTTGAGGTCGCGGGTTGCGCTGTGCTGCTCTACAGCGCCGAGGATGAAGACCTCGAGGTGGATCCATGCCTGGCTGGCTCCTCGATCGACGAGGAGCCCTCCTCGGCGCTCTGAAGACGGCTACAGGCCGGCATCTTCAGCCAGCACCCGTTCAAAGATCGCTTCCACGTTCCTGAGCTGCCGCTGGTAGTGGAAGATCTCGGCCAGCTTCTCCCTGGACAATAGCGCCGTGATCTGCGGGTCGGCCGCAACAATTTCCTCGAAATTCTTGTCGTTCGTCCACGCGTCCATGGCGTGCTCCTGGACCAGCCGGTAGGCGTCCTCACGGCTCATCCCGGCCCCCGCCAGTTCCAGCAGGAGCTGGCCCGAATACACCAGCCCGTGGGTCGATTCGAGATTCTTCAGCATTCTCGCCGGATACACCAGCATCCGCTCGATCATCGTTGCCGTCTTGTCCAGCAGGTAGTCGGTCAGGGTCGTCGAATCCGGCAGGACGACGCGCTCGGCCGAGGAGTGCGAGATATCGCGCTCGTGCCACAGGGCCACGTTCTCGAGGCCCACCTGCGCATTGGCACGCACCACCCGCGCGAGGCCCGAGATCTGTTCCGCCGTAATCGGGTTGCGCTTATGCGGCATCGCGCTGGAGCCCTTCTGCCTGGCCGAGAAGAACTCCTCTGCCTCACGCACCTCCGTACGCTGCAAATGCCGTACTTCGGTCGCGATCTTGTCCAGCGTCGAGCAAATCACCGCCAGCGTGCATAGATAGGCCGCATGCCGGTCGCGTTGCAGCACCTGCGTGGCGATGGCCGCGGGCCGCAGCCCAAGCTCTTTCAGGATGTTTCTTTCGTGCTCGGGCTCCAGGTGACCAAAGGTGCCTACTGCACCCGAAAGTTTACCCACAGCCAGGTCACTTACGGCTGCATCGAATCTGCGCAGGTTCCGTCCCATCTCCGAGTACCAGAGCAGTAATTTCAACCCGAAAGTTGTTGGTTCTGCATGGACACCGTGCGTTCGGCCGATGGTAGGCGTGTGTTGAAACTCAATTGAACGCTTGCGCAAAGTGTCGCGAAGCCGCACAATGCCAGCACGAATCAAACTTGAAGCCTTTCCAATTGCCAGGGCCTGCGCTGTATCTACAACATCGGTGGATGTTAGACCGTAATGCAACCACCGAGCCTCGGGTCCCACATTTTCGGCTACCGCTGTCGTAAATGCCAGTACATCGTGACGCAGTTCTGTCTCAAGCTCGTGAATGCGTTCCACGGTAAAACCGGCACGTGCCCGCAGCGCGGCCGCAGCTTCAGCGGGAACAATCCCCGCACGTGCGAGCGTCTCGGTCGCCGCAAGTTCCACGCGCAGCCAGTTTTCATAGCGGCTGCGTTCGGACCAGACCGAGGCCATCTGCGGACGGGTGTAACGGGAAATCATTGGGTCTCCAATGGATGAGGGGGATGATATGGAAGCTAAAGCATTACCAACTCAAAGCTCCGCGGCCAGCATCGCAGCCACAAGAGCGCTTCAAAATCGAAACGTCTTTTCCAGTGTAGCCGTACCTGCACTTGGAGAATTAAATCGCAATTCTTTGCGCGACAGAATGGAGAGTGCCCTCATGGAAGAGAACGGCCACGGAAACGGGGGCGGTAACACCGAGATTCCGCGCCTGAGGGAGCTGGCGGAATTCCGTTTTCAGTTGCGCCAGTTCCTCAGCTTCAGTGAGATCTCATCGGAGCGCCACGGCATTCAGGCTCAGCAGTATCAACTTCTGCAGGTGATTGCCGCAGCACCTGCAGGTCAGCCAGCCTCGGTCAGCTACCTTGCGGATCGCATGGTGCTTCGCCACAACAGCACGGTAGAACTTGTGGATCGTGCAGAGCGGGCGGGTCTGGTACGCCGTCATACCGACGAACGCGACCTTCGCCGCTCGATCATCAAGCTGACGCCGACAGGCGACCAATTGCTGCGTGTGTTGGTTGCCGAACATGTTCAGGAACTCGAGCGGCTGGGTGAACGCATCGTCCACTCGCTGCGGGCCGTCAGCCATGCAGACCAGACGCCGTTGCCGTCCGCAACCGAGGGCGCTGGCACTGCCTGAGCTATCCTTCTTTGACGCCGAACAGGTGCGCCATCTCGGCGTGGAGGAAACCACGCCCGGGCTTGTAAGGCTGGATCCACCGGCCATCGAGCACAAACTGGGGGATGGCGCGCTTCCCGGTGTTCCGGATTACCTCGTCTGCCGCTCCCGGCGTCCGTTCGATGTCGATCTCGTGGTACGGAATCGAGTGCTTCGTCAAAAAGCGCTTGGCCTCGCGACAGTCGCGGCACCAGTCAGCTGAGTAAACAAGAAGGCCCATACTTCTATTCTCTCCGATTCATCCGGGTCAGCCCAGCGCGCATTTACTGCTCGTGGTAGTTCCGGATGAGGCCGCCGTCGATAAAATATGTCGATCCAGTCACATATGCCGCCTCGTCGGACGCCAGCCACGCCACCAGCCCTGCCACCTCTTGCGCTGTGCCCATACGCCCCAGCGGAATATTTCTGAGCAGCGGATCCAGCTTGCTCTTGTCCTCCAGCAGGGACTTGTTGATCGGCGTAATGATGGCGCCCGGCGCAACGTTGTTGACCGTAATCCCCAGCGGACCAAGCTCTACGGCGAGGTCGCGCATCAGCATCCGCAGACCACCCTTGGCTGCGCAGTAGCTCTGGAAGTGCGGGAACACCATGTCCTCATGCACAGACGAGATGTTGATGACACGGCCTGGCTTCTTGGCCTCACGCAACTTGCGGACGAACGCCTGTGTCAGGAAGAACGCACCTTTCAGGTTCGTATCCATCACCGCGTCGTAGTCGGCTTCCGTCACGTCCCAGAACTCCGCACCCTTCTCGATGCCGGCGTTGTTCACCAAAATGTCGCAGCCTCCGAGCTGCGACCACGCCTGTTGGATCAAATTGTTTGTCTCCGCGACCTTGGTGACATCCCCCTGCACCATGATGGAACGCGCCTGTGCGTTCTTCGCCAGAATCTGGCTTTGCGTCTGCATCGCGCCATCCTGGCGGCCGCGGTAGTCGATGACCACCGCGGCACCCTCGCTCGCCAGCCGCACGGCGATCGCCTGTCCGATGCCTGAGGACGATCCCGTCACCAGGGCCACTCTACCGTCAAAGCGTCCTGCCATTTAGCTTGCCTTTCTGGACGTCCGCCTCGTATGAGATCCGCTGCTCGATCTCCTCGTCGACGTGCCCCGGCTCTTTGTACGTGAGGAGCCCGGGGACCTGGATTTCGTTTTTGAAGATTCCTTCCCTTCCTTCTCGCGCAAAAGTTCCTTCGCGTTTTCGAGGGTATGTTTGCGTTCCGCCGAAAGATTCTTTCCGCCGCGATTCTCGTAGAAGCTGAGCATCTGCATCGCCTGCCCAGGCCCCTTCGGCGAGACGGACTTCTTCTCCAGCCCTTCCGCGATTTCCTTCGCAGACTTCTTGAACAGCCCCGGTGCCGGTTTGGTCGAATCCGTCTTTACCTTCGCCGACCACCGCCGCGACGGTGGCGTCGTCGAACGCTTGCCGGACTTCGTCGGGTAGGTCTTCTTTCCCGAGGAGCCCCTCGAAGATCCGCTGGTAGATCGTGTTGTCGAAGACTTCGTGTGACTGGTGCGTGCGCTTCTGGTTGCCATAGTGTTGCCTCCATCACAAGGTGTGATGCCGGTCAGACGGTGCTCGCGTTGGCTCGGCGGCGTCGAAAGAAGTCCGTCAGCATCGCCCCACACTCCTCCGCCAGCACTCCCTCGACGACCTCTACGCGGTGATTCAGGGCCGGATGGTTCATCACGCTCAGTACGCTGCCGCACGCACCCGCCTTCGGATCGCGCGCCGCATACAGCAGCCGCCCGATCCGCGCATGCAGAATTGCGCCCGCGCACATTGCGCACGGCTCCAGCGTGCACACCAGCGTGCAGGCAGTCAGCCTGTAGTTGCCCAGCGTGCGTCCCGCCTCGCGTATGGCCACGATCTCGCAGTGCGCGGTCGGATCACTATTGGCAATTACACGATTCCGTCCGCGCCCCAGGATCGTCACACCATCCGGCGCCACCACGATCGCGCCTACCGGAACTTCGCCTGCAGCCTCCGCTGCGCGCGCCTGCTCGATCGCAAGCTGCATCAGCGCAGCGTCAGGCAAGGGGACTGGGGGGCTCGCGGATTTCGGAGCTTGGGGAAGGGAACTCACGATGACCTTAGCTTACGACCGCGGAACTTACGACTGAGGCTGAAGGCGCTCATTATCGGCCCGCGACCACAATTGGTCGAAGTCCAGCTCGAACCGTCTCACACTCGCCGCATCGTGCGTCAGCACCAGGTCATTGTCCTGATGCTTCAGCGCGCTGGCTGAGAAGTTCGCACTCCCCGACCGCAACGTCTGCCCATCCACCGCATACGACTTCAGATGCATCAGCACGCGCGAATGCTTGATCCTCACCTCGACGTTCGGCGTCGACGCGAGCCGGGAGATGACGGCCTCGCTGCCCGGGCCGGGAAAGTCCTGCTCTTCAAAAAATCCATCCGCGTACTGGACATCCCGCTTGTGCCCGCTCGTCTTCGGCGCGCCATCGTGCTTCGCTGCGCGCTCCAACTCGCTGTTCGACTGCCCGCGGTCTAAATACACACGCACTCTCACGCCGCGTCGCGCCGCACTCTCAATTGCATCGCCCACCGCCTCGTCCGTGAAGCTGAAACCGCACAGGTCGATGCTCTTGTGCGCCGACCGCAGCAGCGAGAGGTCATAGCGCTCCAGGTTCTCGGTCGGCGAGTAATGCGTCTCGACTGCCGCGCCCGCGCCGTTGCCGCCGGCCAGATCCGTCCCGAGCCCAGGACTCACCGGAACCTGGCAGCCACACAGCCCGAGACACAACGCACTCAAAGTAAGCGAAAACCTTGGAAGTCCAGCCATCACTCGTCAGTCTAGCCACGGACCCACCTGTGCAAGCGCGGCCGGTCTCAAGATCGGCAACGACCCTCCGTGTTATTTCACCTGGGCTCCTGCTGCGTCATGCAATGCAGCGCGCCCAGCCCCCAGATGAAGTCCGTGCAGTGAATCCCCGTCACCACGCGGTCCGGGAAGCACTCGGCGAGCGTGTTCAACGCGATCCGATCGTTCGGATCATTGAACGTCGGCACCATTACCAACCCGTTTGCGATATAGAAATTCGCATAGCTCGCCGGCAGACGCCGGCCCTCGAAGACGACCGGCGCAGGCATCGGCAGCGTCTTGATCTCAAACGGCTCGCCGCGCAGATTGCGCGCCGCGTGCAGCCGCTCGAGATTCTCCGCGAGCGGCAGATGATTCTCGTCCGCAGTGTTCTCCTCGACAGCCGTCAGAATCGTGTTCTCGTCTACAAATCGCGAGATGTCATCCACATGCCCGTGCGTGTCATCGCCCGCACACCCTCGGTTCAGCCAGACAACTTTTTCGATGCCCAGATACTCCGCAAACGCCTTCTCCAACTGCTGGCGCGAGACACCGGGATTGCGCTGCTGCACCTCGCTCAGGAGACACTCCTCCGTCGTCAACAGAACTCCCGCTCCATTGGTGTCAATGCTTCCGCCCTCGAGCACCAGTCGATGCTCGGTGCCGTCGGCGAGCTTCACGCTCGGCTCGAAGCTGCGCATGCCATACAGCTTGGCGACGTGCTCCGGGATCTGATCGTCGTTATGCCAGTTGTCATACTTGGCCCATGCGTTGAATCGCCAGTTCGTAATCGCAAGGTCAGTTTTGCCGGTGTCCTTCTTGTTGTCATCCCCGAAGGGGATCTGCTTGACGAAGATCGGCCCGGAATCACGCAGCCATACCCGATCCGTGCGCCACTGATGAAAGTGCA
>DATNGO010000010.1:0-21464 GCA_035605855.1 Acidobacteriaceae bacterium
TGTGAAGTAGCGGCGGAGGATCTGCACCCAGACTACGGCAGCCAGCCAGAAACAGAACGCGGAATAGAGCCGCACCGCGACCGGATGAAGGCCTGCGACTGCCAGGATGCAACGGCCAACGGCGTAGAAGAACGGAGGGCCGCTGTCCGCGCCATTATTCAAACTTGCGAAAGCATGTCGCCAGGAAGGGTCGGCCAGTATGTTCCATGCGTCAAATTCGTCCGCCCACATCATGCGATGGGCGGAAAGATAGAGGCAGACAAAAGCAAAGTAAGCGGCGGAAGCGGCCAGCATCACGATCGTGAAGGCGCGAGCGTTCGCTTTCGAAGACATGGATCCATGGTAACGAATGTGGTTAGTGGAGGGACGACGACGGGACCATGGAGGGCGCGCGTTCACTGCGCCGGGTAATTCACAAGCACTGCGTCACCCGCCATCGCTGGTCCAAGAGGCGCAACTCGTGCACGGTCCGCTGAGAGAGCCTGATCGGTCCAGTCCCATCCGGAGTGATAGAGGACGAGGAGATGTTCTCCTGGCGTGGCCTTGAGCCGAGCGTAGGGGACGATGTGGAACGCGGTGAAGTGCTGCATGTGTTCGGCAGTGAGCGATGCGGTGTCGTGCCGGTCGTAGCGCAACTCGTCGTCGTGAGAGTAGAGCAGGGTGATGCGGGAACGAATCTCCGGGTCGGGTTCGTAGTAGCTCGCGACCTGGAAGTTCCCCATGTCCTGAATGTAGAGGTGTGAGTCGGGAAGAGAGAGAAGCTTTGCTTTGATCGCGGGCGGGAGGACAAGGAGGGCGAGTTGTTGGGTTGATTTCACTTGCTCAGCGTGGATGCGCAGGATGCCGGCGAGCAGAATGCCAAACGCGAGCAGCGCGGTCACGGTGGTCGACGAAAGACGAGTCCGTGACCATGGCTCGATGGCGATCGCGAAAAAGATCGAGATCGCGATGATGGCGCTGAGAACGTAGCGGACCTCGATGGAGTGTGTCACGAAGACAGCGAGAAGCACACCGAAGAGCGGGAGCGCGGCGAGCGCGAGGAGAAAGGTGAGTTCGGGAGTGGGCAGCGCGATGTTATCCGCGCGCAGGTGACGGAAGCAGAGAACGATCAGCGCGAGAGCGAAGAGGATGAGGAGGATGGCTTCGAGGCGCTGAATGCCAAGCGGCTGGGTGGTGTAGTTGACGAAGAGCGAGCGATAGGCCTGAGAGACGGCGCGGAGGCTGATGGCGCCTGCGTTGTAGTAGTGTTTGCGGAACTCGCCCGCAGCCTTCTGAAACGGCAGCGCGAAGACGATGCCGGACATCCCCAAGAAGACGGCTGCGACGACGGGGATGTCTATGCGGCGGCGTTGCAGTGTGCGTACGAACTCGGCGATACAGATGGGGATGAGGATCAGGATGCCGAAGTAGTGGGTGTTGAGCGTGAGCGCAATGGTGACGCCGAGAATGATGAGAGAGCCGGTGCGTCTTTCGCTGCGGCGGGATGCGGTCTGCCATGCGAGCAATGCGAGAGCGTAGAAGCCAAGCAACAAGCCGTAAGGACGGCCTTCGGGAGCGTAGAACAACGTCGCAGTGAGTGCAGGAAAGGCCATCGCAATCAGTGCGGCACGCGGGCCCGCGATCACTCGCGTCGCGAAGAAGATGCAGACCTGCATCAGCAGGAAACCGAGGATGGACGGTAGGCGAAGTGCCAGTGCTGTGGGACCGAAGATCCTTGTGCATCCGTGCGCGAGCAGATGGAATACGAGCGGGTCGAGCGATATTGGATAGTGGCGCTGGATGTAGATGAGCTGATGCAGAGAAGCGACGTTGTCCGTCTGCAGGACGAAGAACTCATCCTGGGAGAGCAGCTTGACGTGGGACCAGGTGAAGGCCACGGCTGCGGTGAGGAGCAGGATGAGCAGCGCGGCGAGACGTGTGCCGTCGCGTGAAGGGGTCAGCACGGACTTCGCTGCTGGTTGAGTCATGTGGGAAGGAGCGGATCAGAGTGAGAAGGCAGCAGGACGCGAGCGCCGGGATTGGCCGGCGCGGTCGTGTTCTGTGGGAGAGTGGGAGTGAAGAAGTTTTCGAGGCGTGGCAGGCGGACGAAGAGCAGAATGCCCAGCACGAGCACGGTCGCGGTGAATGATGCCATCAGCAACGGCTCGCGGTAGAGCTTCTCGGGGTTCTGTACGGCGCTCTCGGCCTTGAAGGCTGTCTTGAGATAGATGGCCATCGTGAGGGCTACGAGCGGGAAGCCGAGGATCAATTCCATGCGATAGCGAATGATGAAGGCACCGAGGAAGAGCATCGCTGTCGACGCATAGAAGAGCACGGAGACGAGGAGCGATTCAGGGGTGTAGCGCTTGAAGGATGCGCGGTAGGCGCCGGCGACTGCATGGTCGCCTGACTTGTGCAGCTCGTTGAGCTCGGAGAAGCGCTTGAGGGCCATGAAGTAGCAGCCGATCATCCAGTAGGCGATCAGCAGTGAGACGGGCGGGACGATGAGGCTCGTTACGGCGTACCAGCCGAGCAGCATGCGCAAGGGATTATTGACGGATTCGGTGAGGACGTCGAGGTAGGGAACGTCCTTGGTGCGCACGGGCGGGAAGTTGTACAGGCAGCCCATGATCCAGAGCACGAGCGCGGTCAGCGCGAACATGCGCGAGATGCGCAGACCGATGGCGACGCCGGCGGCCATCATCAGAAGCCACTGGATGTAAGCGGCCGGAATGCTGACAAGGCCGCGCGCTGCGGGGCGGTTGCGCTTGATGGGATGGAGGCGATCGTAGGGCGCGTCCAGGACCTCGTTGATCACGTAGTTGCTGCAGGCAACCAGCGTGATGGAGACGAAGGCCAGGATGAGCTGGGGCAGGAGGTGCCAGGTGCGCAGGCTGGGATCGACGCTGAGCGGAACGATAACGCCGGGCAGGACGAAGAGGTTCTTGATGGAGTGGTCAAGCCGGACGATGGCGAGATGCGCTCGAAGGCGCTCGGCGAAGGAGACCTCAGTGCGCTCGGTGGCTGGCATCAATGAAGCGTCGTCTCCTGCAAGGTGAGCCGTCTTTAAGTATAACGAAGCGGGGTTTGTTACCACTAAACGACCCCGGCCGCGAACCGAACTCGACAGGATGCAAGCTGCTGTAGTCTTTGAATGCGCAAACGCGCAGTGAAAACGGGGGGCAATGTCGCAGAAAGCAATCATTATCGGAGCAGGACCCGCGGGGCTCACGGCGGCGCTGGAACTGCTTCGCAAGACCGGGATTCAGCCGGTCGTACTCGAGGCTACCAATGAGATCGGCGGCATCTCCCGCACCATCCGCTACAAGGGCAATCGCATGGACATCGGCGGGCACCGCTTCTTTTCCAAGAGCGACCGTGTGATGCAGTGGTGGCTGGAGCTGATGCCTCCGGCAACGGACGCGGATGTTCCGGAGACGATCGAGATTACGTACCAGGGCAAGCGGCACAAGGTGCAGGTGCCGGGCGATCTACCGCAGGAGCCTCCGCTGCGCGGCCTGGGGCCGCTGACTGTTACGACGGAGACGGAAGAGGTTGAGGAGGTCGATGAGGAGATCGGAGACGAGCAGGGACACACGACGACGGTGGTGACGCCGGACCCTGAGGACAGCGACCACGTGATGCTCGTGCGGCCGAGAAAGAGCCGCATCTACTATTTGCGCAAGTTCTTCGACTACCCGATCAAGCTCAGCGGCAACACGATCAAGAACCTGGGGCCGGTACGGATGGTGCGGATCGGAGTCAGCTATGTGGCGTCGCGGGTGAGCCCGATCAAAGAGGAGAAAAGCCTCGAGGATTTTCTGATCAATCGGTTCGGGCGCGAGCTGTACCTGACGTTCTTCAAGAGCTACACGGAGAAGGTGTGGGGGACGCCATGCAACCAGATTTCAGCTGAGTGGGGAGCGCAGCGAATCAAGGGCTTGAGTCTGACGACGGCGCTGAAGCACTTCGTCCGCAAGACCTTTGGACGGCGGCCGCATGGAAGCGAGAAGGATGTCGCACAGAAGGGCACAGATACCTCGCTGATTGAGCGCTTTCTTTATCCGAAGTTCGGACCGGGGCAGCTCTGGGAGCATGTTGCGGACAAGGTAGCGGCTGGCGGCGGCGAGCTTCACATGGGGCGTCTTGTCGACCGCGTTGTCGTCGAAGGAGAGCGTGTCGTCGCGGTGGAGACGGTGAACGCGCAGGGCGACCGCGAACAGTTTGATGGCGATCATTTTTTTTCCACGATGCCGATGAAGGAACTGGTGCGTGCGCTGGAGGTGGGCGGCGCCAAGGTGCCGGCGAGCGTGCGCGAGGTCAGCGAGGGTTTGCAGTATCGCGACTTCATTACCGTGGGCATTCTCACGAACAAACTGGACGTGAAGGAAACAGACGGGGGGCTGATACGCGACACGTGGATCTACATCCAGGAGCCCGATGTGATGCTTGGGCGGTTGCAGATCTTCAACAACTGGAGCCCCTACATGGTCGCCGACCCATCGAAGGTGTGGATCGGGCTGGAGTACTTCTGCTATGAGACCGATCCCTTGTGGTCGATGCCGGACGATAAGCTGAAGCAGTTTGCGGCGGCCGAGCTGGAGAAGATCGGCATCCTGAAGACGAGCGAGGTGCTGGATGCGCACGTGGCTCGTGTGCCGAAGACCTATCCTGCGTACTTTGGGACATATAACCGTTTCGATGAATTGCGCTCGTGGCTGGACAGGTTTGAGAATCTGTACCTGATCGGCCGGAACGGTATGCACAAGTACAACAACCAGGACCACTCGATGCTGACGGCGATGAAGGTGGTGGACGGCCTGGCCAGTGGGCACGTGGACAAGTCTGCCGTGTGGTCGATCAACACGGAGCAGGAGTACCACGAGGAGAAGAAGTGAAGAAGCTGATTGCGCTGCTAGTCATTCTGTTGGTTGTCTTTGTGGTTGTAGAGCGGAAGCGCGTCTATGTGCGGGATCCGCTGGCAAGCGTCACACGCGCCGGCAACAAGGTCAGCGGCGAGCAGGTCTACATCAACTTCTACAACGATGTGCTGCTCGAGAACGATAATCCGCCCATGCTGGTCATGATCGTCGAGAAGGGACAGCCCGTTGGAGTGCCGACGAAGCTGCGCTGCATTCACTGGCTTGCATGCCTGACGGATGCGGATGCAGCGAGCGCACTTCCCCTGAACGCAAGTGTTCAGTCGATGAGCGGGAAGACTGTGCGCTTTCGTGATGAAAACGCGCAAGAGTGGGATGTAACCCTGCGGTAGCGACCGGCAGATCTGAGGATCAAGCTGGCAGCGCCTGCAGCAGTTGCTGAATACTCAGCTCCAGCGTGGGGTGTTGCCAGTTGGGCGCAACCTCCGCGAGCGGGGCGAGGACGAAGCGGCGTTCGTGCAGTGACGGATGTGGAAGGGTAAGCGCTGGATCGTCGAGAACCAGATTCCCATACAGCAGAAGGTCGAGATCGATGATGCGCGGGCCCTTAGGGGGAGATTTCGCGCGATCGCGGCCCATCGAGTGCTCGATGGCGAGCATCCCGCGGAGCAAGTCGAGCGGAGAGACCTCGGTTTCGAGCAAGGCAACGGCGTTCAGAAATCGCGGCTGTTGTGTGTAGCCGACCGGCTCAGTCTCATGAAAGCGCGACACCGCGGTCACCGTTCCGAGGTCGTCGAGCCGGTGAATCGCCTCGCGCAAATTGTCGACTGGTGCGCCAAAGCGCGAGGAAAGATTGGACCCGAGTGCGATGGCAACAAGCATGGAAGAAGGAGAAGCTCAGGAAAGTCAGTTGACGGTAGAGAACCGCACGGCGTAACGGTCGCCAGTGTAACAGTCAGGCGGCGGAGGCCTGGAGGGAGCGCACCTGGGGGAGTTTGGTTTCGGGCGCCAATTGGGCACGGTTTGCGAACTCCCACGCGGAACGATCGCGCAGCAGACGCTGAACAAGAGCAGTATGCATTGCGTGCCCGGCACGCTCGGCAACGACGCGACCCCAGATGCGGCGGCCAGCCAGAGCAAGATCACCTATGAGGTCGAGAACCTTGTGGCGCACGAACTCATCGGAAAACCGCAGGGGACCATTCTCCACGCCGGCGCGCGTGAGGATGATGGCAGATTCGGCTGAGGCGCCGCGGATCAGTCCCATATCGCGCAGCATCGCCTCATCCTCGCGGAAGCCGAAGGTTCGAGCCGGTGCGATCAGCGTGTCGTAGTCGCCGGATTCGAGATCGACGCGCAGGCTTTCGCGCCCGATGGGTGAGGGAAAGTCGATGGTGTAATCGATCTGGTAGCCGTCGCCGGGGTAAAGGCCGATGAACTTGGAGCCGGCTTGTGAGTTCTCATACACTTCAACGGGCTTAAGGATGCGAAGATACTCGCGCTTGCGACGCTGGCGTTTGCGGCCAATTGTGCGGATTGCGTCCACGTAGGGCTTTGAGGAGCCATCGAGGATGGGAACTTCAAGGTTGTCGATCTCGATGATCAGGTTGTCGACCTCGAGTCCAATGAGCGCGGAAAGCAGGTGCTCGGTCGTAGAGATGAGTACGCCTTGTCGCATCAGCGAGGTCGCATAGGAGACCTTGGCGACGTTGCGGCCCGTAGCGGCAATCTCGAAATTGTCGAGGTCAGAGCGGCGGAAGACGATGCCGGAGCCGGCGGGAGCAGGAATGAGGTTGAGCGAAACCTGGGCGCCGGAGTGAAGGCCGATTCCGCTGAACAAGAGCGGCGACTCGATGGTGTGCTCGAATTGGAGTTCGGCGCTCAGAAACGGTGCTCAGCAGGCTCTCATTGCCCAGAGTACACCGGAGAGCAGTCTTACAAGTGTGTCATATTTGCCACACTGTGGCTTTGGTAATGACTGTCTGGATTACCAGCCATACCGTTCAACCTCGCCCAGGAGGAGCAGCTTGCGTTCAGGGGGTAAGAAGCTGGCTTCAATAGAGTTAGCAGCCAGTTCCCTGAGGGCATCGAGGGGAAATTCGAACTGTTCGTGGGCCAGAATGTACTCCTCCAGCAGGTTTGAGCCGAAGAAGGGAGGGTCATCGGAATTGAGCGTAACCATAAGCCCCTCTTCGAAGTAGCGACGAACGGGATGGGCTTCCAGGGAGGGACAGCAGCCGGTGCGGAGGTTCGACGTCACGTTGAGCTCCAGCGGAATCTGGCGCTGGGCGAGCACCTGGATCAGGTCGGAATCCTGCTGGGCGGTGAGTGCGTGGCCGATGCGTTCAGCCCCGATGTTCACGGCCGCCCAGATGCTCTGCGGGCCGACAGCCTCGCCAGCGTGGCAGGTCAGGTGCAGCCCGGCTGCTTTGGCTTCGGCGTAAATCTCCCGGAAGTCGTGCGCGGGACCGCGTGCTTCATCGCCGCCGATACCAATGGCGACGACGCTTGGGTACTGGTGGCGCAGCTCGGCGGCTTTGCGGAAGACGCGGGCGCACTCCTGGACGCCGAAGTGGCGGACGGCGTCGATGATCCATAGCAGCGAGACGCCGAAGTCCTGTTCACCACGGGTGCGGCCGCGTTCGATGGCGGCCATGACCTCGTCGACGTCTAAACGGTCGAAGTGATACAGGATGCCGATGGAGATGTAGGCCTCGGCGTGGCGGACGCCCTGCTCAGAGAGATCGCGGAGCATGGTGTAGGTGATGGTCTCGTAATCCGCGGGGGTGTGGAGGCGCTCGGTTACGGCTTTGAAGCTCATGAGAAAGCTGGGGAAGTCGTGGTACCTGTAGACCTTGTGCGCCTGTTCAGCCGTAAGCGGCGTAACGTCGTTGGTCTGGGAGAGCTCGAGCAGCGTTGTGGGAGTGATGGAGCCTTCAAGATGAAGGTGCAGCTCGGCTTTGGGCAACCCGCGCAGCCAGGACTTGGGGTCGGGCTGAGGGGCGTGCTGGGTGCGGGCCATCTGCCTAGTGTATCGGCTGGTCCGGCCGCGTCCAGCCCGATACAGTCGTCCAGCTACCGCCAGCTGCTGTCGCGCCGGTTTCCGCTGCTGCTGCCAAAGATCTGCAGCAGAGCGATGAAGATGTTGAGCGCGTCAAGGTAGATGCTCAGCGCCATCTGCACCGGGCTGAGGCCCATCGCGCCGTCGCGCAGCCGCATGAAGTCGACCAGCAACAGGACGCTGAAGATGGCCAGCGTCGCCCAGGCGTACAGGCCGGGACTGATGAAATGCACGAACATGCTCAGCACGCCGAGAACGATGAGGCCGATCAGCGCGGCGAAGGCGTAGTTGTAGACCTTGCGGTAGTCGAACCGGGCGACTTGTGCGATGAGGCCCATCGCGAACATGCCGACAGCGGTGGTCAGCGCGGCCTCGAAGACGACAGCTTGTCCGCCGGGAACGTGCAGGTATGCCTTGATCAGCGGGCCGACCTCAACCCCCATCAGCAGCGTGAAGGCGTAGAACAGCACCAGCGCCAGCCCCGGAGAGCGCTTGGTCGCGAAATTGATCGCGAAGATGAGCCCGAACGTGATGATGAACAGGCCCATGTAGCTGATGCCGCCGAGCAGGGCCGGCGCCAGGTAGGCTCCGAAGGCCGTAAAAAGGAAGCCGGCAGTCGTGATCCAGAGCACCTTGCTGAGGAGGCTGGCCGTGGACCGGCTATCGAGGATGCGTATGCCTTGTGTTGCGTCGATCGTTCTCATCTTCTTGTTCCCTACTTCTTAGTGTAATAGACGCAGATTTTGTCGTTCGGTCGCAATCTACGCTGGCAGCACCGCCGGAGCGACTTGCAGACGCGAGCCAGAGCAAACCTTCACCTCCGAGCCCTCCGCGAGCAGCACGCTCGAAACCCATTGGTCCGTCAGAAATCCGAACTCAGGACCGTACAGCGTTGCGAAGTCGACTGCAATCTCATAGCTTTGCAGCCGATATGTCTGCCAGCGAGGGTGCTCGACCCGGTAGGCGGAGGTGCTGCCGTCATTCCGCCTGGTGTAGCCCCAGTAGTGCTCCGTGATGAACTCTTGCTCGCTGCCGGGCGCGATTGCCTCAGGCTGATGGCTCGCAGCTGCGGCGAGCGAGTGCCAGCGGCCGCCCATCTTCCATCCATACTTCGCAGTCAAAGTTTTGGTGTTCGATGAGATCTCGCTGCGCGTCGGCACCGCCAGGTACGGCTCCTCATAGAACCGCTTCGCAATCCATGCAATCGTTCGACGCGGAACAAACTCGCGAATAAACACCACACCGCGCTTCACACTACCATCGTCTTCTCGACGCCGGACATAGAAGCGCAGATTGATCTCTTCGAAGCGGGTGTGGAGCGGAATAGCGAGGCCTTTGACGCGGACGCGGTCGAAGAGGAAGGCGACGAGTGAGACGTAGCACTTGCCTTGGTAAAGATCGAGCTCCAGGCCCCGCGGCACATACGCTGCGAGCTTCTTTGGCGCAACCTCATACTGGGCCATGATGAGCTTGCGCCACTCGGCGGTGAGGAACGTGGGCATGTTTGTTCTTGCTAAATCGGTTTAAGTGGCAATCCTCAGCTATCCTGGCAGCAGCTTTCATACTATGTCGTCTTACTTTCGTTCCACAGTTGAGCAGTTTCTCCGAACACCGAAGAGCGAATTGCTGGCGGCTTTAACACTCCGCTACTCCGAAGCTGGCTTTCGCGCGATGTCGACCGACACGCCGCTCACCTGGTGGGCCGATCTCGGAAGTCTCCAAGAAGCCCTGCGGACCGTCTGCGACCAGAGAGAGGATACCGCGCAATGGGGATTACTTCTGGAGTTTTCGGTACCTCGAAAGCTGAACAGGCTGGATGTAACTTTGTTGGCGGGCGAGAAGATCGTTCTGCTGGAGTGCAAGACCGGGTTGGCTGCCGGTAACGCGCGACGACAGGTAGAGACGTACGCTCTATTGCTGCATTACTTCCACGCCGGGAGTGCGAATCGCCAGATTCTACCTGTCGTCGTGTCGCATGCTAACCGATCAGAGATTGAAGGCGAAGCGCAGAAGCTCGCATTTCGCCAAGCAGAGCTTGGATTTGAGGCACTCCCGACGTTCTGGATTCGACCTGCTCAATTCTATTCCTGGCAAGAGCTGCCAGATTTCCTTCTGGATTTGGAGACCAGATCGCAGCCGCAGTTCGATGTCGCTACGTGGGATGGGGCGCCCTACCGTCCTACTCCCACGATCATCGAAGCCGCATGCGATCTCAGAACCGGCCTAAGCATTCGCGAGATTGCGATGTCAGAGGCTGCCGAGCACGATATCTCCGCGGTAACGCAGGAGATTCTGGGGATCATTGAGCTTGCGCGAAGTAGACAGCAACATGCCATCTGCTTTCTTACGGGCGTGCCGGGCTCGGGGAAAACTCTTGTCGGGCTGAGCCTTGCGCATCTGAGCGACGCGAGTGCCGAGGCGCTTCACTTTATGAGTGGAAACGGACCCTTGGTATCTGTGCTGCAAGAGGTCTTTCGTCGACAGGCGATGCGCGATGGCGTGTCCTCAGTAGCAGCTAAGGTGCAGGCGCAGACGCTGATTGAAAACGTGCACGTATTTGCAAAGAATTACACGGAGGTCGATCGCGATCGCGCGCCGTCCAATCACGTCATCATCTTCGATGAGGCGCAGCGAGCTTGGAACCTCGAACAGAATCTCAACAAGTTCAAACGCAACTACTCCGAACCCCAGATGCTTCTTAAGATCATGGAGCGACATGAAGATTGGGCTTGCGTCGTCGCGCTGGTCGGTGGTGGCCAGGAAATCAATAGCGGAGAGGCGGGGCTGGAAGAGTGGGGACGAGCGCTCGCCAACAGCAAGAAGCCCTGGAGTGTCTATGCCTCCCCCGAAGTGATGGCGGGTGGCACCTCTACTGCCGGAAGACGATTGTTCGACACGGCGAGCGGCACAGCAACAGTGAACACAAGCAACCTGCTGCATCTGCGCACCTCGAACCGCAGTCTGCGCGCGGATAATCTGGCAGGTTGGGTGAATCATGTTCTCGACGGAGAGATTGAAGAAGCAGCAGAGATGCGAATCTCCGAGCGCTTCCCGATATCGTTGACTCGCGATTTGATGACGGCTCGGAGAGTGTTGCGGGAGCAGGCCCTCGGGGAGAGCCGATATGGTCTTGTTGGCTCTTCGAAGGCGGCGCGCTTGCGCGCGGAAGGGCTTGAACCCGACTCAAACTTTCATGGCTCGTACCCCTGGCATCATTGGTATCTCGCTCCACGGGAAGACGTCCGATCGAGCTTCGCGTGTGAGGTGTTTGCCTCAGAGTTCTCCATTCAGGGGTTGGAACTAGATTGGATCGGGCTGTGCTGGGGTGGCGACCTCGTCTGGAACGGGGCGGAATGGACAGCAAGAAAATTCTGGCAGGCGGGCATCCCAAAGTGGACGCATATCAAGAACCCAATGGAGCGTCAGTTTAGGCGCAACTCGTATCGCGTGTTGCTGACCCGCGCACGACAGGGAATGGTGATCTTCATTCCGAAAGGCGATGTGCTGGACCCTACACGAGATCCGGCAGAATTCGATCGAACGGCCGAGTTTCTATTCAGCTGTGGTGTTTTGCCTTTGGATCCCGCCGCCTCTATGACAACGAACGAGGCCTCCTCAAATTTAACGCCAGCACACGTTCTCTAACCTTCAGGCGCGGCCGGCGAAGTCGCGGGTTTCGGTGGAGACGCGGACGCGTTCGCCGGTGGTGAGGAAGAGGGGGACTTTGATCTCCAGTCCGGTCTCGAGGCGGGCGATCTTGGTGGCGCCGCTGGAGGTGTCGCCGCGGACGGCGGGCTCGGTGTAGGTGATGGTGAGGTCGACGTGGGTGGGCAGGTCGAGACCGATGGGGTTGCCGTTGTACTTGTTCAGCTGGATGAGGAGGCCGTCGATGAGGAACGAAGCGGCGTCACCGACCTGCTGTGCGGAGAGCGTGAGGGTCTCGAAGGATTCCTGGTCGAGGAAGTGGAAGCCGTCGCCGTCGCGGTAAAGGAAGGTTGCGGGGACGGTGATGAGGTCGGGCTCGCGAAACTTGTCGCCGGCTTTGAAGGTCTTGTCGAAGACGGCGTTGGTGAGCAGGTTGCGCATCTTCAGGCGGACGAGTGTCTGGCCGCCGCGCGCAGTGGGCGTGGAAACGTCGGCGTCGAGGCAGTAGTAGGGAGCGTTTTCGTGCTCGAAGAGGGACTTGCGCTTGATGTTGATGGCTTCAATGAGTGCGGGCATGTGTTTTTGAGGACCGTTCGTTAGCGTTCTCTATGAAGTATAGGTGCCTGAACTTCCTCAAATGGATAGTCGAGAGACCCACCTCGCCTGTTCGACCGTATCGGGAACATGCAACCCGCGCGCATCAGAGATCCGATTGAAAGCTTCTTTGGCGGTAAATCCTTCGAGGCGCATCACGGTCGCCAACAGGACGGATGACCGTCCGATGCAGGCTCTGCAGTGTGCGCCAATCCTGAGGCCTTCTCTTGCGCGTTTGTGAAGGAACTGCGCAAATGTAAGAAAGCCAAGACGTGATGGAGGAACCTGCCGGTCGGGAAGCGGGAAGTTGACGAAAGAGATTCCGACGGAAGAACAGGCGGCCTTCTCTTCATCGAGATCGAGTTCGCGGGCCTCGGGGAAGGACAGCAGCGAAACGAGGATGTCGATACCCTCAGCCTTGAGCTGGCGAACATCATTCCGCAACCACTCTCCGCCTTGCGGTCTGGGAGCAATCGCAAGTTTCAAAGGTGAAGCTGTATCGATCCAAAAAGACATTTGGGCCCCTGGGAGAAATTCGCCGCCCTTGCGGCTTATAGAGATAGACGCAGGGAGGGGAGGATCGCGAGGGCGTGTTTGGGGAATTTCTCGCGGGACGGCTGGCAACTTATCTCGAACAAAACTAAGGGGAGAAGGTGTTCGGCTCTAATTTTTCAGGCAGCGATTAAACAGGCAGACGCGTGACCCACGACACTTGATCTTCTGTGTCGGGCACTGTCAATCCTCGCGCGTGTGAGATGCGATCGAAGACTTCTTCAGTGGTAAAGCCTTCCATTCGCATCAGAGTCGCGAGAAGAACAGACGAGCGACCGATGCAAGCGCGGCAGTGAGCGGCCACAGCGCGCCCGGAGCGTGCCTCTGCATGAACGGCGCGTGCGAAGGCGAGAAAGGCGGAGGTTGACTCAGGAGTTTGGCGGTCGGGAATTGGGAAGTTATGGAAGGTCATTCCGAGATCAGTGCAGACCACCGCTTCCTGATCGAGTCCTAATTCGCGATTTTCTTCGGGAGTCAGCAACGAAACCAGAGTATCGATGCCCTCTCGCTTTAATCGCTCGATGTCACTCTGCAACCAGTCACCGCCCCGAGGTCTAGGAACGATAGCGAGCCTCAGCTTCGAAGAGGTGTCAATCCAAAAGGGCATTTTGTTTCAGACCTTGTAGAACTCGCTGCGCTTCCGGCTGTAGAGGAAGTAGACGAAGAGACCGATGATGAGCCAGATGAAGAAGCGCTCCCAGGTGCGCACGGGGAGGCCGGCCATCAGCAGAATGCAGAAGACCACGCTGAGTATTGGAAAAATGGGGCCGCCGGGGACGCGGAATCCGCGGTGGCGCTCGGGCTGCTTGCGGCGAAGAACGAGGACGCCGATGGAGACAAGCACGAAGGCGAAGAGCGTGCCGATATTGGAGAGCTCGGCGAGAGTGCCGACGTCAAGAAGCCCGGACGGGATGGCGACGAGGATGCCCGCAACCCAGGTGGCGAAGGCCGGCGTGCGGAAGCGCGGATGGACGTGGGAGAAGGTGTCAGGCAGAAGACGGTCGCGAGACATGGCGAACCAGACGCGCGCCTGACCAAGTTGAAAGACCAGGATCGACGAGATCATGCCGATGATGGCGCCGATGAGAACGACGAGGCGCGTCCAGTGCAGAAGGTCGGAATGAGTTTGCAGCGTGAGGCGTTTGAGGCCGTTGACGACAGGCGCGGCGTCCCCGATGACCGACCGCCAGGGGACAATGCCGGTGAGCACGAGCGAGACGCCGATGTAGAGGATAGTGCAGACGATGAGTGTGGCGATGATGCCGATGGGCACGGTGCGCTGCGCATCGCGGCACTCTTCGCTGGCCGTGGAGACGGAGTCGAAACCGATGTAGGTGAAGAAGATGATGGAGCCGCCGGCGAGCACGCCGGGCCAGCCGTTGGGCGAGAACGGATGGTAGTAGCTGGGGTGGATGAAATGGATGCCGATCGCGATGAAGGCGATGATTGCGACAAGTTTGACGAGCACCATGATGTTGTTGGTGCGGGCGGATTCGCGAATGCCGCGGACGAGAATGACGGTGAGGATGATGACGATGAGAAACGCCGGGATGTTGAAGCCGAAGTGCCAGCCGGGAGCGTAGATGACGTTGCCGGTGAGGTCGGTGAGTCCCTGCGGGAGGTATGCGGGCGAGAGCCACTTGGGACTCATAGGCACACCGAGCCAATCTAATAAGTCCACGAAATGAGCTGCGAAGCCGACCGAGACGCTCATGTTGGAGAAGGCGTACTCGAGGATGAGGTCCCAGCCGATGATCCAGGCGATTAATTCACCCAAAGTCGCGTAGGTGTAGGTGTAGGCGGAGCCGGCGATGGGGATCATCGAGGCGAGCTCGGCGTAGCAGAGGCCGGTGAAGCAGCAGACGATGGCGACGAGGATCATGCTCAGCGCGAGCGCTGGGCCGGCGCCGGGTCGGCCGGCGATATGACCGTGATGCAGAATGAGGTCGATGACGGGGGATTCCGCCCACGTGGCCGTGATCGCCGGGTTGCCGCCGATGGCGGTGCCGATGACGGTGAAGATGCCCGAACCGATGACCGCCCCGATGCCTAGCGCCGTCAGCGAGACGGGCCCAAGCGTCTTCTTGAGCGCGGTCTCCGGCTGTTCGCTCTCGGCGATCAGCTTGTCAATGGACTTGGTGGCAAAGATCTGGCGAGGCTTCGTCAGAGTTTGGCGGGCTTGGGTGGAAGGAGGCAGGCTGTCACATCCTCGTCGAGGAAGATTGGTGCGCGGATGAAGCGATTGTATGCGGAATCCTACCCGGCGAGCGGACTCGCTGGGACCCGGGAATCGTGCGCCGGGCAGCAGAAAACGGGCGAAGCCGAGGCTCCGCCCGTCTGGAAGCTGGAAGGCTAATTCTTTTTAGGCCTTCTCTGCGGTCTTCTTATCGCTTCGACTGGCCGCGCGCCAACTTCTTCACCTTGGCCTTGTTCTCCCCGCGGGGAGTGGTGCGCTTGCCCTTGGGAGCGGCCTTCTTGCGCGCTGCGCGCTTTACCTTCTTGCGCTCTTCTTTATCCGTGATGCTCTTGGTATTTGCCATGTATTCGTGACGATCAACTTTCCAAAGAATTTTTGCCGGTCGCGAGCGCAGAGGTCAAATGTTCGGCACCTCTGAAAAAGCGTGTTCCGCTCTTTTTATAGTCGCTCGAGCTGGGCGAACTTCTCCACCAGCTTCTTGGTGCCGTACCCGCTAAATTGTACTGTAATCTTCGCGTCGTCACCCTCGCCCTCTCGCGAGGCAATGATGCCCTCGCCGTACTTTGGGTGCCGGACGCGCACACCTTTACCGAGGCCGGTGCGGCCTGCGGGCGCGGGAATGTCCATCCTGGGGCGGGCGGGATATCGCTTCGCCTCGGATCCGGGGCCGCGGGCGCCAGGTTTATAGCTCCCCGTACCACCCTTGCCAAAGAACGCCGCAGTGTTATCGAGCGCGCCGGAGCCGCTCAAAGGTGAACGATTGGCTCCAAAACGCTGCGCCGCGTAGTTGCGTGTGGCCGCCCGGCTGCCCTGCGTGTCACTCGCATCCTGGCTCTCGTCTTCGTACGAGTAATGCCGCTCGCCCCCCTCGCTGTCGCCAGCACCGAACCGCCGGCGCTGTGGATACGGTGTCGCATACGCATTGCGATAGTCGAGCGCGCCTCCATAGCTTGCGGGTGAGCCAAGATCTTCGATGAGCTTCGGAGGAACCTCTTCGAGAAAGCGCGATGGCGTGCTGGATTCCGGCATGTCATTGCCATAGCGGCGGCGGTAGCGTGCGCGGGTAAGGATCAGCGTGTCCATGGCGCGCGTCATGCCGACGTAACAGAGCCGCCGCTCCTCCTCCATCTGTGGAGGGTCCATCAGCGTTCGCGAGTGCGGGAAGAGACCTTCTTCCATACCGCAGAGGAAGACCAGCGGAAACTCGAGGCCCTTCGCCGCATGCAGGGTCATCAGCGTGACGCGCGCTTCGGCTGAGTATTGATCTGCATCCGAGACCAGCGCCGCGTGATCGAGAAACTCCGCAAGCGTCTCTCCTCGTGAGGTCGCGTCCTGTGCAGCGTTTGCAAGCTCTTTCAGGTTTTCAATGCGCGAGAAGGCCTCCGGTGTCGCCTCTTCCTCCAGCGCACGGATGTAGCCAGAGCGATCGTTGAGGAACTTGATGAGTTCGGGCAGAGTGGCTGGCTCACCCGGCTTACGGAAGGCCGGCTTGCCCGCGGCGTCGAGCTCGGTGGACTCTGACGCGGCGGCGATGCGTTCGAGCTTCGCACGATTCTTCTCGCGAATCTTGTCCGAGGCGGACTGTTTGAGCGGAACCGGCGCGAAGGGATTGAAGCTGGCTTTAGATGAGGGAGCGAAGGCGTTCTCGGGCGCGATGGTCGAAATCTCTTCGCTTGGGCCGAAGTCGAACCCGAAGTTGAAGCTGGTGTCGAAGTCGCTATTGCCGTCGTTTGCCAATGTTGGAGGTGGTGCAGCCTCTTCATCGTCTGTGGCGAAGTCAAAGGAGGTGTCGTCACCGGAGGTCATCTCCCCCGGATCAAAGCTGGCGTCCTCGGACTGCGTCTGCGTGTTTGGCGCGGCGTCAGCAGCCAGAGCGGCAGCGAAGTCCGGGCCAAGCATCGCACGAGTGTCTTCAATCAGCTTGCGGAAGCTGCCGAGCGCCGAGAGTGCACGTGCCGGCAAGAGCTTCTCTTCAGTCGCGCGCGAAATCGCATCCCACGTGCTCATACCGGTTGTGAGCGCAATGCGTTCGAGCGTATCCATTGTCGTTTTACCAATGCCGCGTGGTGGTGAGTTGACCACGCGCGAGAGTGCAATCGAATCGTGCGGGTTCTGGACAAGCTTCAGATAGCTGAGCATGTCTTTGATCTCGGCGCGGTCATAGAAGCTGAAGCCACCGACCATGTGGTACTGAATCTGATATCGCCGCAGCGCCTCTTCCACCAGTCGCGACTGCGAGTTGGTGCGGTAGAGCACAGCGCAGCGCGGCTGATCCTCCGTCTCGCCTGCTTCGCGCAGATAGCGCTGAATGCGGTCGGCGACGAACAGCGCCTCATTCTCGCCATCGGGCGCCTCGTAGTAACCAATCAGCGAACCGCCTTCGCGCGAGGTCCACAGGTTCTTACCTTTACGCTGCGTGTTCTGAGCGACGACTGCGGATGCGCCCTCGAGAATCACCTGCGTCGAGCGGTAGTTCTGTTCGAGCCGAATTGTTCTGGTGTTGGGAAAGTCTTTCTCGAATTCGAGGATGTTGCGAATATCCGCGCCTCGCCAGGAGTAGATCGATTGGTCTTCATCACCAACGACACAGACGTTGCCATGTTTGCCAAGGAGCTTCATCAACTCATACTGCGGACGGTTCGTGTCCTGGTACTCGTCGATGAGCAGATACTTGTACTTGCGGTTGTAGCGCTCACGCACCTCGCTCGATGACTTCAGCAGGCGAACGGTCTCGAGCAATAGATCGTCGAAGTCCATCGCGTTGGCCTTGAAGAGCTCGTCGCGGTAGATCTTGAAGATGTGCGCAATCTTTTCTTCAAGCGGGTTCGTCGACGCAAGAAAGTACTCCTGCGGATCGATCATATGGTTCTTCGCCCATGAGATCCGCCCAAGCGCCACACGCGGCTTCAACTGCTTGTCATCGACGCCCAACCGCTTCAGCGCCTGCTTTACGACAGCCTGCTGATCGGTCTCGTCGTAGATTGCAAAGCTTTTGGTCAGGCCTTTGCCGCCAACGCGCAGCACCTCAATATCGCGGCGCAGCACACGCACACAAAAGCTGTGGAAGGTCGCGAGCGTGGGCTTCGCGAGGGTGGAGTGGCCGAGAATTTTTTCGACACGCTCCTCCATCTCCTTCGCAGCTTTGTTCGTAAAGGTGACGGCAAGGATGTTGTCTGGTGAGACTCCGCGCTGCTGTATCAGATAAGCAATGCGGTGCGTGATGACGCGTGTCTTGCCGGAGCCTGCGCCGGCGAGTAAGAGCACGGCACCATCCACGGATGTGATGCCTTCGCGCTGCTGCGGATTCATGTCTGCGAGAAGGTCGGGCACATCTTTCATTCTAGTCTGTGACGAATGCGCAAATAGTTGTGACGAATATCGTCAACAATTCGTGAACTTGAGGAACCATCTCTCCTCTGCTGCGTATAGAAGAGTGCGCGTGGTGCTCCGATCCATGGCGGGGTGCTTGCGCGCAGAACTTTTACGCTCCGAGAAGAGGTAGAGATATGATCCGTCGTGTTATGGGAAGCACCATGGTGCTGGCTACTGTATTGATGGCTGGCGAGAGCATGTACGCTGCACCATTGACCGCGCTGCGTGTACCCGTACACGCAAAGATGGGAAGCAACAAGCAGATGGTGAAGTTTCATCTGCGCAACGACTCCAAGGAACCGGTGGTTGTGAAGGCCGGCAGCCAGGAGATGACGCTGGAACCCGGCAAGCCGGTCGATGTCACATTGAAGATCGGCGAAACGGTCACAATCGCCAAGTCCACCGACAAGTTCCAGGAAGGCACAGTTTTGGCGACCGTCAATTCTGACCTGAAGGACACCACAATCGCATTGCGTTAGACACCACGAGTTTCGGGGTTCGTGCCAGCAGTGACGGGGGCACGAACCTCATTTTGTTTTCGCAGCAGGTACAGGTGCAATCTTCAGCAGTGGCTTCGTGCATGAGTGCAAGCCGATACACGGCATCGGCTTTACGCTTCTCGTGAAGCATGCCTCCACCGCGGTGAAGTGATCATCGCGACAACTCACGACCAGGCTTCCCTCCGGCAGTTGCGGGTTCGCCTTGTAGAACAGAGCGAGAATGTGCGCCGGACTCATCGTGGTCTCGTGATTGATGTGGCCGAACGCAAGTGGTCGATCGATCGACATAAACGCCTCGCGTTCCATATGGAAGAACCGCCGCGGCCCCTGTGCCGAGCATGTGCCGTGCTTGTCCCACTCGTGCGCGAGCAGATGCAGGTCGGGCGTGAGATCGAGATTCTCCTGCGGATTCAGGGGCCCGTGTTCCTGCGAACAAAAGACTGGATAGCTTCCGTCGTTGTTCTGCGGCCACAACCCATGCACAACAAAGCTTCGCTGCGGCTTGCACTGCGGTGACACGTCTGCAATCGAACAGAAGTCCGGCCCCCACGGCATGTCGAGCAGATAGAAATCAAACTTGCCGGGCTCGCTCTTGTTCTGCGCACGCGACGGAGTCAACGCCGTGAGCGCCACAACGAGGGCCACGATCATGCAACGCGATCCGCACATGGCACAGGATACCGCGCTCGCTCACCTTGTATCCTGAGGCAATGTCGAAGGAATCTGGAAAGAGCATCGCTGTCTTCTGCGCGGCGTCGGACGGCTCGCGCGCGGTGTACCGGGAGGTCGCGCAGGAACTGGGCCGTACACTGGCCAGCCGCGGCATCGGTCTTATCTATGGAGGCGCAAAGATCGGCCTTATGGGTGCGGTCGCTGACGCCACACTCGGAGCAGGCGGCCGCGTGGTTGGCGTCATACCGCACGTTCTCGTCGACAAGGAGATCACACACGACGGCCTCAGCGAGTTACACGTCGTCGACACAATGCACACGAGAAAGCGGCTGATCGGCGAGAAGGCCGATGCCTTTCTTGCGTTGCCCGGCGGCTTTGGCACCTTCGAAGAGCTCTTCGAGGTGCTCGCCTGGCAGACGCTGAAGCTCCACGCGAAGCCGGTGGTTCTACTCGACGTTGCCGGCTTCTACGACTCAATGCTCGCCTTCCTCGACGTGTGTGAGAGCGAAGGAATGTTGCGCGGAAACCGCCATCGACTCCTGGTCGCGACCACGGTAGACGATGCACTCCAACTCGCAGGGCTGAGCTGAAGACTAGAATTGAAATTGATGACTGTTTCTGATTTCGCGCCCCTTAAGCCTGGAAACCGGCAACGGAAGGAGGTCTGCCCATGAGTCACGAGGGCTTCCGCCTCATCAGCGCCGAGGAGGCCGCGCGCCCGGAGGCGCCGAGAAAAGATGGCGACTCCATCCGGCCCGCGAAGGTGCGGATCGACAAGACCGGGGGCACCGGAATGACGATCGAGTGGCGCGACGGCCACACCAGCCACTGGGACTTCGCCTGGTTGCGCGCCGCCTGCCCCTGCGCCACCTGCCACGAGGCGCGCGAAGCCGAAGGCCGCGCTCCCGGCATGGCGAAGCCGAAACCCAAGTCACTGCTTCCGATGTATGAGGCCCCGCCTCGGCCTGCGGATGTCGAGCCGGTTGGCAAGTATGCTCTGCGCTTCAAGTGGAACGATGGCCACGAAGCTGGACTCTACTCCTGGGATTACCTGCGCAATGTCTGCGACATCGAGGCGCAGAGGCAGAAGAGCTAATCTGCTGTTGGCAGCTCAGGAGTAGCTGCGAGCAATTGCTGCGTGTACTGCTCGCGCGGAGATTCGCAGACCTGCTCCCACGACCCATCCTCCACCAGCCGCCCGCGCTGAAGAACGATCACTCGATGGCAGAGATAGCGCACGAGCGGCATCGAGTGCGAAATGAACAGACACGTCAATCCGTGCCGCTGCTGCAATTCGCGCAGCAGATTGATGATCTGCGCACCAACCGATACGTCCAGCGCACTCACCGGCTCATCCAGCACGAGCAACTCCGGCCGAAGGGCAAGGGCGCGCGCGATGTTGATGCGCTGCCGTTGCCCGCCGGAGAACTCATGCGGATACCGCCGCAGCGCCGACGCATCAAGCCCCACCTCGGCGAGCATTGCCGCGAGCCGCGCCTCGACTCCCTCCTCCGGGCGCTCGCGATGAATGGCAAACGGTTCGCAGAGCGTCTGGCGAACGGTCATGCGCGGATCCAGCGCCGCATAGGGATCCTGAAATACGATCGCCAGTTTCCTTCGCAACCGACGCATCGCATCAGCCGGCAGCGCCAGCAGATCGAGCGCGCGCGGCGATCCGTCCGCATGCCTGTCGTGAAATAGCACTCGCCCTTCGGTCGGTTCCAACAAGCGCAACACCATGCGTGCGATGGTGCTTTTGCCCGACCCTGACTCCCCCACCAGCCCCAGCGTCTCGCCGCGATAAAGCTTAAACGAAACGTTGTCGACAACTCGCGCGGAGCCGAAGTCCTTCGACAGATCGTGCGCTTCGAGCAGTAACTCAGAGTTGGGAGATGAACCGGAGATCATGAGCTTTGACTGAAGATAATCTGCCATCCGGCCTGCGTCTTCTCGAACAGCTCCATAAATGTGCCCTCGATCGGGCCACCGGATTTCTTCGGCCGGTTCAGATG
>DATNGO010000011.1:0-32411 GCA_035605855.1 Acidobacteriaceae bacterium
TCTCGGCATCGTCTCACTGCTGATCGCCGTTATTCCTCGGGGTTAGGTCCCGGCATGGTGCGTCTCGCGTACGTCGTCTCGCACCCCATCCAGTACCAGGCGCCGCTGCTGCGCCGCATCGCGCGCGAACCCGGCATCGACCTCACCGTCCTCTTCGGCTCGGACTTCTCCGTCCGCGGCTATAAGGACGAGGGCTTCGGCGTCGAAGTCACCTGGGACGTTCCGCTGCTCGACGGCTATCGCAGCCAGTTCCTTCCGCGCCTGCGCGACACCGGCACCGTCTCCCCGCTGAGCCCCATCAGCCGCGGCATCCTCCGTCGCCTGCGCAACCCCGATGGCTCGCCCGCGTTCGATGCCCTCTGGGTTCACGGCTACGCCAGCGCCAACGCGCTCCACGCGATCCTCGCGGCCAACGCCCTCGGCATCCCCGTGCTCCTGCGCGCCGAGTCCTGGCTTGCCGACCGCCCGCGCAGCCTCTCCACGCTCCTCGCCAAGCAACTCTTCTTCCGGCTGCTGCGCCCCGCCATCGCCGCGACGCTTCCCATCGGCTCACGCAACCGCGACTACTGGGCCCACTACTTCGGCCCCGGCATGCCGCAATTCCTCATGCCCTACGCCGTCGACAACGCCTGGTTTGCGCAACACACAGCCGCGGCCGACCCCACCCAGCTCCGTGCGGAGCTCAATCTCACGCCCGGCCGCCCCGTCATTCTCTTCGCCTCCAAGCTGCAGACGCGCAAGCACGCCGACCACCTGCTCGAGGCCTACGCCCGCCTCTGCGCCACAGCGCCCAATCCGCTTCCGTACCTCCTCATTGTGGGCGACGGCGAAGAGCGCGCACGCCTGGAAGCCCGCGCACGCGAGCTGGCCCTCGAAGGCGTACGTTTTCCCGGCTTCCGCAACCAGTCTGAGCTCCCCGCTTTCTTCGCGCTCGCCGACGTCTTCGTCCTTCCCTCCCGTCACGAGCCCTGGGGCCTCATCGTCAACGAGGCCATGGCCGCAGGCTGCGCCGTTATCGTCTCCGACGAAGTAGGAGCGCACGCCGACCTCATCACCGACGGCGTTGAAGGCTTCGTCTTCCCCGTGGGCGACATCGATGCCCTGACCACCGCCCTGGCTCGTGTCCTCTCCAGCCCCGAAGAAACCCAACGCATGCGCGAGGCGGCCAGGGCCCGCATCGCCTCCTGGGACTTCGAGGCCGACGTCCGCGGCCTCCGCCAGGCAATCGCTGCGGTCACGAAGCGCATTCGGGTCTAAGTTTTGAGGTCTAAGTTTTGAGGTCTAAGTTGTAAGTTCTAAGTTGTAAGTTCTAAAGCAACGGGACTTACAACTTAGAACTCACAACTTACAACCCCCCGCCTTGCTATTCTTATCCCCAAGCGGCTCATGAGAATCCTCCACATCGTCGGTACCGTGAGCCCCGCCGCGGGCGGCCCGACGGAGGTCATCCGGATGCTCGTCCGCTACGCCCCGCCCGGCTACACCAGCGAGCTCGCCACCCTTGACGACCCCGCCGCACCCTTCCTTCGCGATCTTCCCTTTCCGGTCCACGCGCTCGGCTCCAGCCGCAAGCGCTGGTTCCGTCCGGCCCTGCTGCAATGGCTGCGGAAAAACCGTTCGCGCTTCGATGGAGTTATTGTGCATGGCCTGTGGGAATTTACCGGACTTTCAGCATTGCTGAGCGTAGCTAAGCATCCGGGATATGTTGTGTTTACCCATGGAATGCTCGACCCTTACTTTAAGCGGGTGTACCCCGCAAAGCACGCCAAGAAGTGGATGTACTGGCTTCCCGCGGAATACTGGGTTCTCCGGGGAGCCCGCCGCGTCCTCTTCACAACCGGCGCCGAACGCGATCTCGCCGCCCAGAGCTTCTGGCTGCACCGCTGGAATCCCATGGTCGTCCCCATCGGTTCCGAGGCCCCGCCGCCCGACACGCCCGCGCTCCTCGAGGCCTTCCGGGCCGCCTGCCCGGAGGTCGCCGGCCGCCGGTTCCTGCTGTTCCTCGGCCGTATTAATGAGAAGAAGGGCTGCGACCTCCTCGTCCACGCCTTCGCGAAACTCTGCGCCGCTCACCCCGATCTCCACCTTGTCATGGCCGGTCCAGACCCCGGCGGCTGGCGCGAGCGCCTCAAATCCCTCGCCTCCGGCTCATGCTGTACCAACCGCATCCACTGGCCTGGTCTGTTGCTGGGTGACGCGAAGTGGGGAGCCTTCGCAGCCTGCGAGGCCTTCATCCTTCCCTCGCACCAGGAGAACTTCGGCGTCGCGGTCGTCGAGGCCCTCGCCTCCGGCCGTCCCGTCCTGCTCACGCATCCGGTCAACATCGCGCAGGATCTCGAGGCCGATGGCTGCGCGCTCGTCGAGCCCGACACCCAGGAGGGCATCACGCGCCTTCTTACCCGCTGGCTCGCCCTCACCCCATCGCAGCAGGCGGAGATGGCATCGCGCGCCCACGACAGCTTCCTGCGCCGCTATGACATGCGCCGCAACGCCGAGGCCATTCTGCGCGTCTTCGAGAAACCCGGCACGGAACAGGCCGGACAGATCGCTCCGCTAAACCCCAGCCCGCAAGCTGGCGGCGGACCCCGCCTTCCGGAGGCCCGCTAAATGCCCCGCCCGGCCGACTACCGCGCTGACGATCACATCACCACGGGCGAGGACCCCTACACACGCCCGGCCTTTTCCTTCGGCAACCGCGCCGCGCGCCTGCTGTGGAATATCACATGGCTGCTGCTCTACCGTCCTTCTCCGCGGCCCCTGCACGCATGGCGCATCATGCTGCTCCGCCTCTTCGGCGCCAGTCTCGGCCCGGACTGCCACTTCTATCCGGCATCCCGCGTCTGGGCTCCGTGGAACCTGCACTGCGCCGACCACGTGGCGGCCGGCGACGGCGTGGAGATCTACAACCCCTCGCCCATGCACTTCGGATCGCACGTCATCCTCTCGCAGGACTGTTACCTCTGCGGAGCGACGCACGATTACAACGACCCTGCGTTCCCTCTGCTGGCCTACACCATGACCGTCGAGCCCTATGCCTGGATCTGCGCCCGTGCTTCGGTCGCTCCGGGCGTCCGGGTCGGTGAAGGCGCCGTGCTCGGCCTCGGCTCCATCGCGACGCGCGACCTGGAGCCCTGGACGGTCTACTCCGGCAACCCGGCGCAGCCCATCCGCCAGCGCCGGCGCAGCGAGACAGCGACTCCATCTGCGGAGATCCCTGCACTGTGAACAGCCCGGTGAACCCCACGCCGCCTTCCAACGTCTCCGTGCTCATCCTCACGCTCAACGAGGAGCAGGACCTGCCGGGCTGTCTGGATTCTGTCGCGTGGTCGGACGACATCCACGTCTTCGACTCCAACTCTACCGATCGCACGGTCGAGATCGCCGACGCCCGCGGCGCCACCATTACCAGGCGCACCTTCGATACCTACGCGCGGCAGCGCAACGCCGCCATGCAGGTCCCATTTCGTCATCCGTGGGTCCTCGTTCTCGATGCGGATGAGCGAGCCTCGCCCGAGCTCTCCATCGAGATTCAGCGTGCCGCCGCGGAGGCGTCCGTGAATCTCAGCGCCTTCCGCATCCGCCGCCGCGACTTCCTGTGGGGAACGTGGCTGAAGCACGCGCAGCTCACGCCGTACTACGTGCGCCTTCTGCGCGTCGGCAAGGTCCACTACACACGCGACATCAACGAGTTCGTGGAGGTCGATGGCGACACCGGCCAGCTCTCCGCGCCCTTGGACCACATGGCATTTTCGAAGGGTATCGCGCACTGGGTTGCGAAGCACAACCAGTATTCGACCAGTGAAGCGGAACTGCTGGTGTCAGGCGACGCGGTGCGCGACGCCTCGCTCAAGGACGCGCTCTTCGCCTCCGACTTCCACGATCGCCGCGCCGCCCAGAAGGCGCTCTTCTACCGCATGCCCGCGCGCCCGCTGCTCAAATGGATCTACATGATCTTTGTGCGCGGCGCCGTGCTCGACGGCACGGCCGGCGTGATGTATGCGACGCTGCAAAGTTTCTACGAGTATCTGATCGAGGTGAAGCGCCGCGAGATTCTGCGCCGCCGCAAAGGGCTGCCCATCTAGCTGAACGCTTAAAACGGGAAGGGCGGGGGCAAACGGGAAGGGCGGGGGCGAGATACCAGGTGTCATTGCCGATGGTCGCTCAACGAGCGTTGGCCACCCATTTGTATCTCGCTCTCGCCTCTCTACCCGCGCAATTTGGCGAGCAGATCTGTCGGGTGCACGGGCTTGGCCAGGATCTCGAACTCATGTCCCTGCGCTCGTGCCTTCTCCAGAAGGTCGGCGGTTGCGGCCTGTCCGGAGAACAATAGTACCTTGCAATTGGGAAGTTTGGCGCGGGTCTGAATGGCGGCTTCGATGCCCGTCATACCGGTCATGATGACGTCGCTGATCAGCATGTCGGGCTTGAAGGTGTCCAACGCCTCAATTGCCTTCTCGCCGCTATAGACTGCACGAGCCTCAAAGCCTGCCTGGTTCAGGATGATCGCAAGTGTGTTTGCAATTACCTGCTCATCGTCGGCGACGAGAACGCGGGGCTTCGGGCTGTTCGTGTTGGTTTCTGCCATGTGGGTCCCTGAAAATTCCTTCCGTGGGCCGCCTTGTGAATAGCCGCGGCACAACCCACTCTCGTCATCATACGGGAGGCCGTGGCCTGACAACGCAGCTTATCCTAGCCCACTCTGATGCGAACTTCCACAGCAACGCTGCTCAGGCTCCGGGTGTTTAAGATCTCTCTGCACTGACAGTTAGACGATGCTACTCTCAAACCGTGGTTGACCTTCACCACCATCTTCTGCCGGGGCTCGACGACGGGGCGCCGGATCTCGCCACCACCATCAAGATGGCGCGCATGGCCGCCGATGACGGGATCACTCACGTCGTCTGCACACCGCATGCCAACAGCCGCTACCCTTTCGATGTGGAGCGGAATCAGGGTCTGCTCGCCGAAGTGCGCCTGGCCATCGCCGACGCCGGTATCCGGCTCATCCTTGGGTCAGGCTGCGACTTCCATCTCAGCTACGACAACGTTCGCGATGCACTCCAAAACCCGCGCCGTTACACGGTGAACGGGGGAGAGTATCTGCTGGTGGAGCTGCCGGATTACGGGCTGCCGCCGACGCTGGAGGAGACGTTCTACTCGCTGCGGCTGGGCGGGATGACGCCCATCCTGACGCACCCGGAGCGCAACCCCTCGCTGCAGCAGGACGACTCGCGGCTGAAGGACTGGTTGCGCGACGGAATGCTGACGCAGGTGACGGCTTCGTCGATCATGGGGCTGATGGGACGCAAGGCGCAGAAGATGGCGGAGCGGATGCTCGCGGACCGCTGGGTCCACTTCGTCGCGACCGATGCTCACAACATCAGCACACGGCCACCGCAGATGCGGAATGCGCGGGACCATGTCGCGGCGCGCTGCGGCGAGCCGTACGCGCAGAAGCTTTGCACCGAAAATCCACAAGCGGTGTTCGATAACCGGCACCTGCCTCGCCAGGAAGCTGCTCAGAAGATATTCACTTCGGCCGAGGAGGAGCTGCTCGCCGAGGATGAGAAGCCGCGCGGGCTGTTGCGGCGGATCTTCCGTCGTTGACCCGCTGGTATCCGGCCTAGCAAAGCGGGTAAGCAAAGAGGGCAAGCAAAGAACGCTCGCGGGCCCACCCCTCCCCCTCCCCCTTTTTTGCGCAAAGTCTTCAGCGGATTGCGGATAGGGTTGGACTTCAGCGCGTTTTCGAGGAGCAGAAACAACCAGACCCGGCGGTGAGCCGGGTCTTATGCCTTCCCTTTAATTATATGGATGGTGTCAAGCCCGGAGGCTGGAACGGGGAGTTACTCCGGCAGCCCGTGCGGTGCGTTGTGGGGTGTGTGACGGGGCTCGAAGATAACGAAGGAACCCTGGTTGGCGATGTAAAGCTGGTGGAAGCTGCCGGTCGGGAGCAAGCCGTCGATGACCAGCTGCTTGAGCCCCGTGTCGCCGACCCAGGCCTCGGTGCTGAAGGCCTCCGAGCCTACGGACAGGCGGGCGTGGAACGTGGTGGCGGAGGAGAGCCTGCCGTTTTCGTCGGCTATCCACTTCGTGCCTCTGGGAACCGCGGGCGGAGGCGTGGAGGTGGGCTGGAGCACCAGCATGTCCGCGCCGCTGTCGAGCAGCAGATGAAGCGGCTCGGCATTCATGGCAGAGCGCACGGGGATCGAGATCAGGCGAGGCTCCAGGTCTCCCGTGCGGGTGCGTACGGGCGCGATGCTGATGCGATCGCCGGTGAGCTCCGTCAGGAGGGTGCCATCGTGGTCGAACTGAATGCGATGGCGGCGGTTGTCGATGAGGAAGTTGGAACCGGAGAGCACGTCCTGACCGAGGACGCCGCGCAGATGGGAGTCAAAGGCCTTGAACTCGAGCAGCGGCTGGACGAGAACGTTCAGCGGCCCTGAGTCGATGGGGCCGAGCGAAAGGCTCTCAACGGCAACCCGGCGAGCGTCGGTGGTGTCGTTCCAGCTGGCGAGCCTGGCGCTTTGCGCCAGGGGCAGAGCCAGCTCTGTGGACAGCTGCGGGTCGACGGCGGACGAGGTGGCGCCGGTGTCGAGCAGAAAGGGATAGGGGCCCAAGCCGTTCACGCGTACCTCGACGACGATCATGGCGCGATGCGGGGACTTGAAGTGGATGGTGTTGGCCGGGCACTCGGCGACGCTGGCGAGCCGAAGCATGAGAGCGATAAGAAAGATGCTCACTTTGAAGAGCAGAGTGTCTGTGATGGATAGGCCTGGTGTGGTGTTTTGCGGACCGTGCGGCATGGTTGCTCCTGTCGGCCGGAGACGTGAGCGCACAAGTGGACTTCAACGACGTGCGTGGCTCACTACTGTCCGGCTAGGACCACGTTAGGTTTGCTTGGGCGGCGGCGAAAGCATGCGCACGGACGATGTGCGGACAAAAAAGGCCATCGGTGACAGAGCGTCTCCGGGGCATGACGGATGGCATGAGGGCGCCACGAAACCCGCTGAGCGCCAGTCGGCCTGAGCTGAACACGAGTCAACCAGAATGGATCACGATTGATCCGATTCAGGAAGCCTGGCGTCGCGATTTCGCGATACCGATCGCGATTGCCGTCAAGCTGGCGAGGCCAGCAAACCAATCCTTCTCCGGTCAGGCCAGGCAAGACGAAGACCTGGATCCCCGGCGAGGAGGCTCGGCGGGGACCCAGGTCTGAATGATCGTTCTCTCTGCAACGCAGGCTACGGTACTGTAGCGATCAGGTAATTGCCGATCGAAGCAAACGATGGGACGCCGAGGCCGGTGGTGCGATCCCAGAACGTGGTTGCCGGAAAACCGCTGTTTCCGAGATACACGTCGAAGTAGAACGAGCGATAGGAACTCCCGTACGGTGCGGGCTGACTGGAAATTCCCGTAGGACTAAAGCCCGCTCCCTGGTACAGCAGAGCGTTGAGGCCCAATCCCAGTTTCGCTTTTCCGAGGCCGACCCGGGCGCCATCCACATTGGCGAGTACCCCTGCGGTGAGGGGCGCAGCCAGGCTGGTGCCTCCAATGCAGCAATACACGCTGTTGCTGGGCACTCCGACATTGGTGCTCAGAGCGATGTCGACTCCGGTATACGGGTCAGCCAAAGCCGCTATATCGGGAACACCGCGCGCCGTTCCGCAGATGGGATCCGTGAAGCCGTTCTGGTAGGCAGGGCGCGGCTCGCCGCCAAGGCTGCAGCCACCTCCTGTACCTCCGGTGTTGTCATTCCAGACAGATTCGCTGGTGCGGAACGAGGCCGCCGTGGTGAGCAGGTTGGTTCCGCCGACACAGGTGGCATAAGGGCTGGCGCAGGGGTACTCCGTCACCGCGGCCGTATCGCCGGACGAAAACAAGAGAGGTACTGGGCTGCCGGCGAAAAAGGAATCGAATGTCGTCTCGCCACCACCCTCATTGCCGCCATAGCTGTTCGAAACCAGATCGGCATGCGCGTAGGCATATTGCACGCCGGTGAACAAATTCACGTTCGAATTGTTGTTGGCTGCGATCAGCAGAATATTGGCGCAGGGCGCCATCGCATGCGCCTGCTGAACGTCGAGGTTGGCTTCCTCTGCCCAGCCCGCGTTGAAGCCGACACCGGTTGGCGAGCCGCCGGTTTGATTGACAACCGTGAATGTCGGAGTGGTGGTGCACGTAATGGTGGTGCTGGCTGTGCCCAGCGGCAAGTGAAAGAAGGTCGAGAAGTTCTGGAGATTTACCGCGATCTGGGGATCGTAAAAAGCATCAACAATGGCGATCGTGATTCCCTGACCGTTATGGCCACGGGCTTGCAGCGGGGGCAAACCGTACGCTGTCCAGATGTCTCCCTCGTTATAGAAGCAAGGATTGCCGGCATTGCACGCGGGCTGCCCGGGAGCGTGCACAAGGTTGAGGGTTGAACTGCCGTCAGCGGGAATGACCACCCAGGAATAGGGGCGGAATTCGCCCGGTCCAACGCTGTCGGGGGGAACAACCGGAGCGATCGCTGCTTGCGCATAAGCGAGCGAACTCGATAACACTGCGAGAACTGTCAGGAGCAAGGCGTTCTTGATGATCCGAGGAATCATTGTTGTTACCTTTCTTGACTCGTGAAATCAGCCCGGAATTCTTACGCTTGCACAGTCTTTGGTTTTCTGTATGCCAGCCAGAAAACAAGAAGCCCACCGATCGCGGAAAGAGACAACGTCGCAGGTTCCGGCACGGGTGAAGTCGATACTGCGGTGACCAGGGAAACATCGTCGACACCGACATTGATGAGGCCCGTCGAATCCGTGCTTGAAAACTGGAGTTTATACGTCGTATTGGCGCTCAGCATGGAGGCGATGTCCTCGCTGAACAGGACGTACGGATTGGGGGCGCCCATTGGATTTTCAAACGTGTCGAAAGGCCCATTAAGAACAGCAAGGAGAGCTCCGCCGGAGTTGAGAAGCGAGACTTCCCCGCCCGCACCGGAGCTGCCGAAAGCCGAACCCTCAATGTCGTTTACGAACATCGCGAAGGAGAGGACCGCGGATGTGAAGCTCGTCGGAGTGGTAAAGCTCTGGGTGAGCGTTTGCGTCTGGGAGCCGCTGAAGTCGTCACTGACCGCGTAGAACGTTCCGGAATTTGCCCCGACAGTATTGCTGAAAGTCAATGGAGTGGTTACTCCCGAATTGACTGTGAAGTTGCCGTCACCGTTGCTGGTTGCGGTCCAACCGGTGAGAGTACCGGTCTCGAATCCGCCGTTCGTGATCAGCTGATCAGCCCGGGCTGAGGCGAATGCAAAGAGAAGAATGGCAAACGAAGCGAGTATGCGCAAGAGTGTCCTCCGGTCACTGTCTCAAGACAGTGGGAATGTGGAACACATTTCCCGAAACGTTCCAGCTCTGTTCAGATTTCGACAGGGTGGGGCGTACCGTGAAACCGAATCACAATATGTTGCTTTGAGCCGATTGCCGAAACAGTTGTGAGATTGCAGTCCCTGCCAGTCGCACGTGACGTGCCAACGCCACCTTGCGATTTATCCCGCAAAACCGGCGGGTCCTCCCGAGTCTTCGAACCCATCCGCAACAATTTGCGGGGGAACCTAGAACAGAATTCGCCTCGCAAGCATGCGCAGCTGGATCTACAGATTCGTGAAGCGACGCGATCAGGCAGCCGAAGCGGAGGCGGTTGCGGAGGCGGCCGTTCTCGCCTCGCTCGGGCTGATCGAGTAAACGCGACCCCAGGCGCGGCGCAATTGCCGGGTGGAGGAGAAGCCGGAGCGCTCTGCGATATTTTCCATATCGAGCTCGCTTTGCAACACGAGCTCGCGGGCCACGGCAACGCGCAGACGATTGCGGTAGTCGACCAGCGGCATGCCTACCTGCTGATGGAAGAGGCGGGAGAGATGACGGCCGCTGGCGCCGGCGATGCGCGCGAGCTGCGTTCTGGTCCACGGCTTGGCGGGGTCTTCGGCGATGGCGTCCTGCACGCGATGCACGGCGGGGTGAAGGTGATTGCGTCCTTCCAGCCAGGGAGAGGCCTGCGGGTCAGAGCCGGTGCGGCGCAAATAGACAACGAGATGGCGGGCAATCGCCGCGGTGCGGGCGGGACCGACGAGATGGCTGACGAAGTAGAGCATGAGATCGATGCCCGCCGTGGCGCCGGCCGAAGTGTAGATGTTGTCGTCCTGCACGAAGAGACGATCTTCCAGAACCTTCGCGCAGGGAGCGAGGCGCGTGAGGCGTGGGCAATCGAGATGGTGTGTGGTGCAGTGGCGGCCGTCAAGCAGCCCGGCGCGGCCGAAGAGCAGCGCACCGGAGCAGACTGATACGAGGGTATGGCTGGGGCGAATGGAGGTTCGAAGCCAGTGAACGATGGCAGCCTCGTCGTGGGCGTCTGCTTCGTAATCTGTCGGACGGCCCCACTCAGATGCGATGTCGACTGCGCCGACGATGAGAACGACGGCGTCGCCGGGAAGCGACGAGGGCAGCGGCTCAACGCGATGAACGTCGATGCCAATGGAGGAGCTGACGGAGCGCGTGGCGCCCACGTAGCGGACGTTGAAGTGGATCGCATCCTGTTCGAAGTTGGCGCGGCGGAGCACCTCGACCGGACCACCGAGATCGAGCAGCGAAACGCGCGGCGGAAGAACCACCACAACCTGAATCTCGCGCTTCACCGATGAGATTCCGGTGGTTGCGGAAGGTCTGCTGCCGTTCCTGCCGGCCCGTTGATGCCTGGAGTTCATCAGGGCACCTCCCAAGCGCTACTTTACGCCCCATACAGGTCGCACAAAAGGGGCAATGAGGCCATGGAGCGGACAAAAAAGGACATGGTGTGCGACAGAAGGCTGGAGCAGTTTTCAGAGGCCGAGGCCGCCATCGACGGCGAGGATCTGGCCGGTGATGAAGTGCGGTCCGGTGGCGAAGAAGAGGACGGCGGCGGCGACGTCCTCGATGGTTCCGTTGCGCTTCATAGGGGTCTTCTCGGCGAAGTGCTCGTAGCCGGCGCTGATCTCCCCGCCGGTGACGATCATGCCGGGCGCGACGCAGTTGACGCTGATGTCGGGCGCCCAGGCCTTGGCCATGGTCTGCGAGAGCATGTGCAGCGCAGCCTTGGAGGTGGAGTAGTGCGCGTGGGTCGACCAGGGATGAATGCCGCCCAGCGAACCGATGTTGATGATGCGCCCGTGGGCACGCTTGAGATGCCGAAAGGCGTGCCGGGCTACGAGGAACGGGCCGCGCGTGTTGGTGGCGAACATCTCGTCCCACTGTTCGATGGTGATTCGCTCCAGCGCCTCGGTCTCGAAACGGCCGGCGTTGTTGATGAGGATGTCGAGGCCGCCGAGCGCTGTGGCCGCGTCGTCGATGGCCCGCTCCACACTCCACTCATGGTGCACGTCGCAGGCTACGGCAAGGGTCCTGACGCCGATGCCGTTGAGGTCGAGCAGGACGTGCTCCGCCTCGTCGACGGAAGTGCGATAGGTGATGGCGACATCGGCTCCGGCGCGTCCGAGGGCCATGGCGAGACCGCGGCCGATGCGGCGCGCTCCACCGGTGACAAGTACCCGCTTGCCTTTGAGAGAGTCCATCCGCTCAGAATAACTTGTGTCGCAAGCGAGCCTCGCGGCGCGGAGACCCGCTTCGAAAAACTGAGACGCCCGCAAGCCTGAGGCTGTGCGGGCGTGCGTGAAGAGATTTCCGCTGAGGTGATTGCGGCTATTGCGGCTGTGGCGAGGGCCGCTTGGGAATCACACGCTCCTGGACTCCCGGCCTGGTCTGCGAGGACTTGCCGTCGTTGTCCACGTACTCCGAGACCTGCGCCTGGGGCCGCTGCAGTTTGAGAGTGACCTGCTTGCCCTCGGCCGGCAGGTCGAACTCAGTCGCCGCGGTGGCGTAACCGCTGGCGATAACCTGCACGAGCACGTGGCTGCCGACCTCCAGAATGTCGATCTTGGCGTTGCCGTCGGGGTTGGTCTTGACCTCGAGGGTGCCGTCGCTTTTGCCGTCACGCACGGCGCGGAAGACGACGCCGGCGTTCTCAAACGGCTTGTTGTTAAAGCCCTTGACGACGGTAACGGTGATGGGCGCGGTGGGCGGGGGCGGCTGCCACTTCCGGCCGTGCTCCTGGGGTGCAGCGTGGGCGTTTGGGGCAGCCATCGCGGCAGCCAGCAGGGCCGCAGACAGCGTGTAACGGGTGAATCGCATGCCAGACATTCTACCCCGCCGGGTGGTTGGGCGGCTTGTGTAATTGCGGGTAACGTCTCAAGAGTGGGACAGATCTCAGCCTCTGGAGAAAATAATATGCGCGACTTTCACTCACATTTTACCAGGTGCGCTTGACTGCCAACATGCGGGGGCGCTACATTAGCAGTCGGCAGCAGAGAGTGCCAGAACCTCCCAGGCCGACCCCAAAACGGCCAACTGGCATCCCTGCAAACCGCAATCAAGGAGATAAGAGGAATGGCATCCAATAAGTTCACGCCACTGCACGACCGCATTCTGGTCCAGCGTCTGGAAGAGGGCGAAACAGTTCGCGGCGGCATCATCATCCCCGACTCGGCCAAGGAAAAGCCCCAGCAGGGCAAGGCCATCTCGGTGGGTAAGGGCAAGTCGAATGACGAGGGCAAGGTCTTCCCGCTCGACGTCAAGGCTGGCGACACTGTGCTCTTCGGCAAGTACGCAGGCACCGAGATCAAGCTGGACGGCGAGGACTACCTCATCATGCGTGAGGAAGAGGTTCTCGGAATCCTCAAGTAAGCCAGGGATCAGATAACAGGTTTTCAGAGATCAGGAACTTCAACCGCAGCGA
Organism: Acidobacteriaceae bacterium; assembly: GCA_035605855.1. Taxonomy (GTDB): domain Bacteria; phylum Acidobacteriota; class Terriglobia; order Terriglobales; family Acidobacteriaceae; genus Granulicella. The sequence continues at coordinate 12,799 of DATNGO010000011.1, forward strand.
TAGCGCTGCGAGGAGAACAGAGAAATGGCAAAGCAGATTCTGCACGGAGAAGAGTCGCGTCAGGCAATTCTGCGTGGTGTGAACCACCTCGCGAACGCGGTGAAGGTGACCCTCGGTCCGAAGGGCCGCAATGTGGTCATCGAGAAGAAGTTTGGTTCGCCCACCATCACCAAGGACGGCGTGACGGTGGCGAAGGAAGTTGAGCTGCCCGAGGGCCTGGAGAACATGGGCGCGCAGATGGTGAAGGAGGTCGCTTCCAAGACCTCTGACGTTGCCGGAGACGGCACCACCACGGCGACCGTGCTTGCGCAGGCGATCTATCGCGAGGGCGTGAAGACGGTTGCGGCCGGCGCAAACCCGATGGCGCTGAAGCGCGGCATCGACAAGGCGGTTGAGGCCATCATCGGCAAGCGCGACGAGAACGGCAATGTTATCGGCGGCTCGCTCAACGAGTTTTCGAAGCCCGTGAGCGGCGAGATGATTGCGCAGGTGGGCACGATCTCGGCGAACTCGGATTCGACGATCGGCACGATTATCGCCGAGGCGATGAAGAAGGTCGGCAAGGATGGCGTGATCACGGTTGAAGAGTCGCGCACGATGGAGACGCAGCTGGATGTGGTCGAGGGCATGCAGTTCGACCGCGGCTACCTGTCGCCCTACTTCGTGACCGATGCAGAGCGCATGGAGGCGGTTCTGGAGAACCCCTACATCCTCATCTACGAGAAGAAGATTTCGACGATGAAGGACCTGCTGCCTCTGCTGGAGCAGATTGCGCGCACCGCCAAGCCGCTGCTGATCATTGCAGAGGACGTGGACGGTGAGGCGTTGGCGACGCTCGTAGTGAACAAGCTGCGCGGCACGCTGAATGTGGCTGCGGTGAAGGCTCCGGGCTTCGGCGACCGCCGCAAGGCCATGCTCGAGGACATCGCTGTTCTGACTGGCGGTAAAGCCATCACTGAGGATCTCGGCATCAAGCTCGAGGGCGTGAAGATCGAGGACCTGGGCACGGCGAAGCGCATCACCATCGACAAGGACAACACGACGATCGTCGATGGCGGCGGAGCGGATGGCAAGGTCGAGGGCCGCGTGAAGGAGATTCGCGCGCAGGTCGAGAAGACCACCTCGGACTACGACCGCGAGAAGCTGCAGGAGCGGCTGGCGAAGCTGGTCGGCGGCGTGGCCGTCATCAAGGTTGGTGCGGCTACCGAGACCGAGATGAAGGAGAAGAAGGCGCGCGTTGAGGATGCGATGCATGCGACTCGCGCGGCTGTCGAAGAGGGCATTGTTCCGGGCGGCGGCGTTGCGCTGGTTCGTGCGGGCAAGGTTGTCGATGAGCTCGTCAAGAAGCTCGAGGGTGACGAGCGCGTGGGTGCGCAGATCATCCGTCGCGCTCTCGAGGAGCCGTTGCGCATGATCGTGCAGAACGCGGGCGAGGAAGGTTCGGTCGTCATCGGCAAGATCAACGAATCGAAGGATGCGAACTTCGGCTACAACGCCAGCACGGGCGTGTACGAGGACCTGGTCAAGGCCGGTGTCATCGACCCGACGAAGGTGACGCGGACTGCGCTGCAGAACGCGGCATCGATCGCCGGCCTCATGCTGACGACCGAGGCGATGATCGCTGAAATTCCGGAGAAGAAGGAAGCGGCGGGCGGCGGCCACAACCACGGCGGCGGCATGGACGGCATGTACTAGTCCTGCGCGGACGGCGAGACGCGCCTTCGGCGCAAAAGCAACAACCACAGCAGGGCCCTGGGACGAGAGTTCCGGGGCTTTTGCTTTTGCGGCGAGACCCCGCAAGCAACCCGGTGGAGATGGCGACGGACCTCGACCTGGTGCCGTCGCAGGCCCGAAGGCAGCGCGCAAAAAGCAGAGGCTCCGCAATCGCGGAGCCTCTTTTCAGTGAGCCGTTATTCAGCGTCCACGTACGATCGTCTCGTTGAAGCCCGGACGCACGGCTGCAGGTGCGCGCACCTTCACGCCGGGCTGGTTGGACCTCACTCGAATGCGGGTCAGCGTGTTGCGCTTGTTGCCCGCGTTCGCTCTGAAGCCGAGTTCGTAGCTGGTGTTGATGGCGCGACCAAACTGCTCGAGATAGGGCGCGATCGAAACCGGCGGGATCGAGCCGTTGTTGAAGAGCATGCCACCGGTCGCTTCACCGACCTGCTGCAGGTAGGACTGCCCGCTGAAGCTGCCCTGGCCGCCCCGGAAACCGGCGTTCGGGAAGTAAATGGAGTAGACGGCAACGCCGGCGCGCTGGGCATCATTCTGCGCGGTATCGACATAGGGGCTGTTCTGATTCATCACCGATGGCCGGCCGTTGTAGGGGTCGACGCCGTTGGTGATCATCAGGACGAAGCGCGCGGCCGGCTGCTGCGAAGGCCATTTCTTTACGAAGTCCGACAGGCAGAAGTATGGGCTGGCGCTGGAGCCGGGCACGGAGGTCGTCATGCGCAGCTGGTTGGAGACCTCCTGGTGGTCCGCGGTAAAGTGACCGGGCGACCTGACGGACCCGTTCTGCATGTAACCGACCAGGACTTTGACGTTGCGCGGCAGGCTGTTGATGAAGCTGCTCATCTCGCGAAGCTGCTGGGCGAAGCTGGTGCGCAGGCCGTCGTCGATCAGGATGGCCAGCTCGACGTTACCGGAACCAGCGTGCGTCAGCGAGTTGATGGGCGTGTCACGCCCATTCACTTGCAGGTTCAGCGCCTTCGGGTCAAGCTGCGCGGCGTTCTTCGATTCCACGTTGATCAGCGCCGTGGTTGGAACCGGGCCCTCCTGCGGGAGTTCCTGCGCCAGGGCCGTTGCAGCAAAGAATGCCAAACCGGCTGAAAGACAAAATATCTGGGTGCGTCTCATCGTCGTTTCTACCTCTCCTTCTATTAGACGACTGATGTGCTTCGAGCGATGAAGTTTCGGGTGCGGCAGCTCATCCCCGGAAGAACAGGCACGCCGCACCCTTTCCCGCTAGTCGCCGCCGATGCGAATTTTGAGCCCGGCGCGGAAGGTGAGGGGCAGCGACGGATAGCCGATGGGACCGATGTGCTGGTTGTTCAGCAGGTTTTGAGACTGCGCGAAGGCGGTGAAGCGGTTGGTGATGGCGAAGCTGCCGCCGAGATCGAGCTTGGCGTAGCCGGAGTCGAGATCGCGGTTAGGCAACAGCAACGTATCGCCGAAATTGGGGTCATAACCATCGAGGAAGGTGGAGTCGTCGCTGCGGCCGGCGTACGCGCCGAGGAAGCCGACGGTGAACCTGGGCCGCGTGTACTGGGCGGTGGTGAAGCCTGTGTTCGGCGGACGGCGGAAGACGCGCGCGCCGACGAGCGGGCTCTCTGCACCGATGGGAACGCCGGGGATGTTGGGATTCTCCGTGGGAATGCCCTGGTTAGCGGCGACGGCGTCCGAGGCGAAGGACTGAATGACGGATGTGGCCAGGAATGTATAGCCGCCGCGCACGAGAATGTGTGCGGTGGGCTGCCACTGCAGTTCGACCTCTGCTCCCTGCGCGCGGTATGCGAGCGAGTTGACGTAGGCCGTGAAGATCGACGGCAGCGGGCAGATGCCTGTGCCGGGTGGGGGGCAGGGCGCGCCGATGCCGAAGTACTGCGCCAGCGCCTCGCTGCTGACGCCTTCGAGCTGGTGGTCGAAGATGTTGTGGAAGTAGCCGCCGCGCAGGACAAGCTTCTCGCCGAGGATGTTCTGGTCGACGCCGATGTCGTAGGTGCGTGAGCGCTGCGCGCCCTGCGGAGTGATGCGATAGCGCTCGATGTCCGCGGTGTCGCCGTTGTTGAGGAGCTGCGTGTAGAGGCTGTTGAACTCCAGCGCGAGCGTGGGCTCCTGCACGCCGGTGGCGGCGTTGGCGCGCAGACGCGTGCCGTGGAAGATCTTCGACGATGGCCGCACGGGAACGTAGCTGAAGCCGATGCGCGGCGTGCCGGCGATGCCGTAGAGGTGGTTCTTCTCGATGGCGCCGCCGAGAGAGTAGGAGAAGCGGCCCTTTACCTGCCCCTGAAACTGCAGGGTGTATTCGAAGTTGGTGCGCTGGATGACCTCGTGCTCGAAGAACTCGGCGTTGTTGTAGCTGCCGCGCTCGTTGTCATAGCGGAAGCCGAACAGGACGTTGAAGAACGGGCTGCGGCTCCAGTCGCTCTGGTAGTAGAGCTGGTCGCGGTTGGAGGACTGGTCGTCGGTACCGGTCAGGAAGGCCGCTTGCCCTGTGGCGGTGTAGCCGTTGGCTCCGCGGATCGTGACGACGTTGCCGAAGTACTCGGTGAAGGGGCCGAAGCCGAAGTCGTAGGTGATGGGGTTGCCGACGTTGCCGAACTGCGTCTGCTGCTCGCGCTTGCGGGCGATGCCGTAGCGGACGAGATTGTGCCAGTTGCCCTCCGTGCGGTATTCCGCGGTGAGGCCGGAGTAGAGATCCTGATCGCCCTGCCTGGCGGTGTTGGCGATGTTGTAGAAGTTGTACGCACCGGGCAGGCCCTGCGCGGCGACGGTGTTGCGGAGGGTGAAGCGAAGATCGGCGTTGCCGTTGAAGGAGTAGCCGATATTGGCGGCGGAAGTCGCGGCGTGGAATTTGTTGTTGGGCAGCGCGTTCGAGGTGTCGTAGCGCGAGAAGGCGCCGAAGTAGTCGAGCTTGCGGAAGGTGCCGCCGAGTGTGGCCTCGTTGCGGTACTGGTGCAGCGTGCCCGCGTCGCCGGAGTAGTTGAGCACGGGCTTGAGTGTGTAACCGCGCGGCGTCTCGATCGTGATGACGCCGGCGCCGGCGTCGGTGCCGTAGATGGCGGAGTCGGGGCCGCGGTAGACCTCGATGCGTTCGATGGCGGTGGAGCTGACGGGGCCGTAGTCAAAGGTGCCGCCGACGTCCTCGGCGGGAATGCCGTCGACGAGGACAAGGTTTGCGGTGGAGTTGCCGCCGCGCAGGAAGAGCGAGGTCACGCCGCCGCCCTGGCCGGTCTGCGCAAGGAATACGCCGGGCGTCTGGCGGAGCGCGTCGACGATACCGGTTTGCGTGGCGAGCGAGCTGCCGGGGATCACGGTGACGGGCGCAGTGAGCTGCGGAACAGGTGTGGGAATCTGGGTGGCGGAGACGCTGACGGCCTGCTGCACGGTAACGGCGGAGAGCACGACATCGCGCTCGAGGACGTCCGCGGCGCCGCCGTAGAAGTCGTGGCCGATGGAGGGCAGGAAGCCGTCGGCGGAACCTAGCAGGGTGAAGCGGCCAGCGTCGGCGGAGCGGATCTCGTAGGCGCCGTCGGTGCCCGCGAAGCCGATGGCAGCGACCTTGCCTCTTTCGATGAGCTGCACGCGCGCGCCGGGCACGGGCTTGCCGAGAGCGTCGGTGACGCGGCCGCGGACGATGACTGCGTGAGCCGGGATGGCCAGCAGAACGATTGCAGATGTGAAGAGAAGAACGCGCGTGGCGAGTGGTGTGCGCGAAAACTTACCGTGCGCCTGCAGGCGCCGATACAAGAGATTCATTGCGGGTCTCCTCCGCTTCCCCCTCGGAAGCGTGGCAGAGGCAGCGCGCGCGAGCATTTCTCCTAAGGTGTCGGCCGGAACGACAGATCACAACACCGTTTTTCCTCAAGAAAAACGGCCTCGTAATCCTCTCCCGGTCCAGGGATAGGAGAAATGCTCCGAGAACCGGTCTCCTGACTGGCGCGATTTCAAGGCTGATCGCTTTGGCTGCTCCTTCCCGATGCGGATGGCATCAGTGGAGGCTGCCGGAACGGCCTCACCCAACGGGTGCGCGCTTCACAGTTGCGGGGCAGTGGCGGAGTTTCACCGCGCTTCCCGAACATTCTCGAGCGGTAGCAGTTGTGGGTCATGCAAGGCCCGCGAAGGAGCAATGCAGAATGGGAGAGACTCAGTTTACATGGCGAGGCCGTGCAATTCGCGTTCAGGGGATGACGAGAACCTTGCCGGTCGTCTTCCTGGCCTGCAGATCGATGTGCGCCTGCCGGGCTTCAGCCAGCGAGTAGCGGTGACCGATGCGGACCTTGAGCTTCCCGGTTGCGACCCAGGTGAAGACGTCGTGAGCGCGGCGCTCGAGCGCGGCGCGCGTCTGCACGTAGTCCTTGAGCGTGGGGCGCGTGACGTAGAGCGAGCCCATGGTCGAGAGGCGGATGAGATCGAACGGCGGGACCGCGCCACTGGAGCCGCCGTAGAGCGCCATGAGGCCGCGCGGGCGCAGGCACTTCAGCGAGTCCTCGAAGGTGGTCTTGCCGACCGAGTCATAAACAACCGGCAGGCCCTCGGGCGCGATCTTCTTCACCGCGTCGACGAACCTTTCGCGCGTGTAGAGGATGACGTCGTCGGCGCCGGCCTCGCGGGAGAGCGCGGCCTTCTCTTCTGTCGAAACGGTCGTGATGACTCGCGCGCCGAGCATCTTCAGCATCTGCGTGATCAGCAGGCCAACGCCGCCGGCGCCCGCGTGCGCGAGTACGGTGTCGCCACGCTGCACACGGTAGGTGTCGTGCACAAGATAATGCGCAGTGAGGCCCTGCAGCAGGACGGCGGCTGCTTCGTCGAGGTTCATTCCTGCGGGAACGTGCAGAAGATCCTTCGCGGGCGCACAGGCAAACTCGGCGTAGGTGCCGCGGGTGCCATTCCACGCGACCTGGTCGCCGGCGGCGAATCCGGCGACATCGGGACCGAGGGCCTCGACGACGCCCGCGGCCTCCTGGCCGGGGGTGAATGGCAGCGGCGCAGGGTAACGGCCCTCGCGGAAATACGTATCGATGAAGTTGACGCCGGATGCCGCGATGCGCACCAGCACCTCGCCGGCCCTGGGCACCGGCCGGGGAATTTCGACGAGCTCCAGAACCTCGGGGCCGCCGGTCCTGCTTACCTGAATTGCCTGCATGTGTCTATCCTTGCCGCGGGCGCGTCAGACCTCGCAGAGACAAGGCTATCGCAGGAGGCTCTCCTCGGACGACCTCATGCGCACCACGCGCTCCACGGCATAGGGCGAGCGATGCGACTGCGTGAAGAAGTGACGCACCTGAAGCTCGCCGAGCAGGCCGACGCCGATGAGCTGCATGCCCGCAACGATAAGCACGCTGGCGATGATGAACATCGGTGCGTGCTCGCCGGCGACGTCATGGCCGGAGAGCAGCTTGTGGACGAGCAGCCAGAGCGCGATGCCTCCGCCCGAGAACACGCCGACCAAGCCGAGGCCGCCGAAGAAGTGCAGCGGGCGCGTCATGTACTTGAGCAGGAAACGAATCGTGAGGAGATCGAAGAACACGCGAAAGGTGCGACCGAGGCCGTAGTGGCTCTGGCCGTTTTCGCGCGCGGGATTCGAGATCGGCACCTCGCAGATGGTCGCGCCATACCAGCTTGCCAGCGCGGGGATGAAGCGATGCATCTCGCCGTAGAGCGGAATGTTCTGGATGACCTCACGGCGATAGGCTTTGTAGGTCGTGCCGAAGTCGTGAATGTCTACGCCGGAGAGCTTCGCCATCGTCCAGTTGGCGATGCGCGAAGGCACGCGGCGGAGGATGAAATTGTCGGCACGCTGGGCGCGCCATCCGCTCACCACGTCGTAGCCTTCCTCCAGCTTGGCGAGGAAGCGCGGAATCTCGCCGGGGTCGTGCTGCAGGTCGCCGTCCATGGCGACGATGAATTCACCGGAGGCATGGTCGAAGCCGGCGGCGAGCGCCGAGGTCTGGCCGAAGTTGCGGCGCAGCTTGACCACGAGGACGCGCGAATCGACCGCGGCAATCTCCTCAAGCAGACGGTACGTGCGGTCGCGCGAGCCGTCATCGACGAAGACCAGTTCAAAGCTGGCCTCCACATGCTCCATCACCTCCTTCACGCGATCGTAAAGGCGCGTGACGCTCTCCTCTTCGTTGTGGAAGGGGACGACGATGGAATACTTCGGCACAGCCTTAGATGATACGCCAAGGCGCCCGGCGGGCCGCCTGAATCGCGCCTTCGCGGGTTCGGGCGCCGCCTCACGATACACTGGAGGGAATGGCCCCGTAGCTCAGACGCATAGAGCGGCGCACTCCTAACGCGAAGGTCGCAGGTTGGACTCCTGCCGGGGCCACCATTCACCGCAACCTGACTGGATCACGCTCTGCATCAGGACTCCTGCCGGGGCCACCATTCACCGCAACCTGACTGGATCACGCTCTGCATCAGGACTCCTGCCGGGGCCACCATTCACCGGAAACTGACTGGATCACGCTCTGCATCAGGACTCCTGCCGGATTGTGCTGAGCCCGAGTCACGGCCTGCAATAAGATGGCTGCCAGGCAAGTCCGCACAGACCTATGAACCTCTTGAGTGAGTGGCAGAACTTCTACGTGATTGTGGGCTCATCGGCAGGCGCACTGACCGGGCTGCAGTTCGTCGTGATGGCGCTGATTGCCGATATGCCGGCGATGGAGCAGGAGTCGAATGCAGTCGCGGTATTTTCGACTCCTAGCATCGTGAACTTCGGCGCCGTGCTGCTGCTGTCAGCTGTGCTGGTGATGCCATGGCACAGCATCACGCCCATCTCGATAGTGTGGGGCGTGGCCGGCGCCGTCGGAATCCTCTACACCGCCATCACCGGCTGGCGCTTCAGCAGGCAGCGTGCGTATACCCCGGTCTTTGAAGACTATTTTTTCCGCGTGATCATGCCCGTCATCGGCTACGCCGTTCTGGGCGCGGCGGCCTTCGTGGCGAAGAACCACGAGCGCGCCGCCCTGTTTCAGGTAGCGGCCGTCGCCCTTGTATTGCTGTTCATCGGCATTCACGACGCCTGGGACAACGCCACCTATCTCGTCCTCTACAAGCGCGGCGAGGGGAAGTCCACCTCGCGCTGACATGCGCTCACGGCCACTTCAGGCCGTCCACGTGGAAGACGAACTGTTGATCCACGCCGAACATCGGCGGACTCATGCGGATCTGTCTGGCGTGCTCGACCTGCCGCAAAAGTTTTTCGGGCGCGGGAAGGAAGAGGATGCGGGTGCCTCCACCATCGTCGTCGGTTCCCTCCAGGGTCTGCTCGGCGGCTGCGTCGATTTTGATCTTCGTCTCGCAATGCCTTCTCGAACAGAAGAACGGATTGCCTTCACGCGGCAGATGCAGAAAGCTGTCGAGGCGCCCCTGCGCGCGCCGGAAGCAGAGTTCGGCGGCATTATCAACAGAGTGCGTGCAGGCCCACGAGCTGTTGCCGTCGGTCTTGTAGTCCCAGTTGGCGACCGCTGCAGCCTGGGACGCAGGCGTCTGGTCCTCTTCTTCGTGCACAACGACGTGCGTGCCCGCGTTGCATGCGGCCAACAAGGCCAACAAAATCGAAAGCGCCAAAAGCTCAACGGCCTTCATGCGCGGAAGTCTATCGCAACTGCGCTCCATCGGCATCACCTTAATCTTGCGCAGCTCAAAGAAAAAATTGCCCGCGCCGGATTCGACGCGGGCTCCTCAACCTTGTCTGAAAATCTAAGCCTTGCGCATTCTGCGACGGACAACTCCGCCCATGCCCAGCAGCCCGGTTCCCAGCAGCGCCAGGCTGCCCGGCTCCGGCGTGGGCGATGCGCCGATAAAGGTCTGCGGAACGCCGTACGGGTATCCATTGCTTGCGGTGTAGTAGCTGGAATCGTGATCGGGAACATAGACCACGAACTGGTTGAAGAAGCCGGGGCTCTCGCTTCCCACCGCATTCGAGGCCTGATTGATAAGGTTCTCGATGCCGGTCGAGTTCGCATTCCAGTACGGATCAGAGGCAGTGCCTACACCCGACGGATCGAGGATGTCCCACACGGCAAACTGAATCAGCGTCGCCTGCGATTGCGGGGTCGACGGCGTGATCTGCGAGTAGAGCCACGCATCCTCCTGGTAGCTCTTCAGCAGCGTGGAGTTGCCGTTCGCCGCCTGAGCGATCGTGTCCACATTCACTGACCAGCTCTAGCCGAAAGTAATCTCGTCGTTGAAGTTGAGACACATCAGCTGCGTTTTAGCCGACGAGCCGTTCACGCTGAAGTCATAAGGGTAAACATAGACACTCCCGCTGCCAATATTCACCGCCGTACCGCCGGTTCCTGTGAGTTTAAGAGTTGTCGCTCCACCAACCTGGCTGATTGCTGCAAAACAAACTGCGCCTGCAAGAACGCGCCACATGACACGCATAGATCATCTCCGTTGCCGGCGTCTGCCCGGCGGTTGAGGCGGGGGAGTGCACCCGCGCTTTACTCCACGTACCGCCTGCCTCGAAGACACGCTCATCGTTGCCGCACGCGCGGCAATTTTTTTCTGAGCCCTCTTTCACAGACCTGCTCGCTACTTGCCGTTGCTTCTGTGAAGGTACTGTCTGATTTCACAGTCGTGAAGATTGCGGTGGTAATTCGGGGCGCAGGGAGTAGTAACCACCAGCACTAACCCAGGTACTGCTCAACGTGATGATGTGTTGCAAACTGCAACAAAGCTTCGCAAGCGGCACGCCGTGTGTCTCGCGATGCAACAAAAAAAGGCGACCACACATGCGGTCGCCGCTTTGCCTCATTCACGATTCACCAGCTCAGTGCCTGCTCCAGGTCCGCAATGATGTCTTCGACATCTTCGATCCCTACAGAGATGCGAATCAGTCCGTCGGTAATCCCGAGCTTTGCCCTTCCCTGCGAGCCGAGCGCCGCATGCGTCATCGTCGCCGGATGGCACACCAGCGTCTCCACTCCACCGAGCGACTCCGCGAAGTAGCAAAGCTTCAGCTTCTGCACAAACCGGTTCGCGCTTTCCAGCGAGCCTGATTCAAATGCAAGCATCGAGCCAAAACCCTTCTGCTGCTGAGCAGCGAGTTCGTGCTGCGGATGCGTCTTCAGCCCCGGATAAAACACACGCTCCGGCCCCAGCTTTTTCACGAGCCAATCCGCGACCGCCCGCCCGTTGGCATCATGCTGCTTCATGCGCACCGCCAGCGTCTTCACGCCGCGCAGCAGAAGGTACGAATCAAACGGCGAAAGAATCCCCCCGGTGCACTTCTGCACAAACCGGAAGCGCTCCGCGTGCTCCGGCTTCGTGCCCACCAGCACGCCGCCCAGTCCGTCCGAGTGCCCGTTCAGAAACTTGGTCGTCGAGTGCATCACGATGTCCGCACCCAGTTCGATGGGCCGCTGCAGATATGGCGACAGGAACGTGTTGTCGACGCTCACCTCGACGCCCTTCGCGTGTGCGACCTCGCTCACTGCGCGAATGTCCGTCACTGACATCATTGGATTCGTCGGCGTCTCCAGGTGCACCAGCTTCGTCTCGGGTCGAATCGCGGCCTTCACCGCATTCACATCCCGCGAGTCGACGTAGGTGAACGTGAGCCCATAGTTCGTCAGAACCTGGTTGAACAGTCGCGACGTTCCACCGTACGTGTTGTCCGTGCAAATCACGTGATCGCCGGACTTCATCATCGTGCACAGCGCCGTAATCGCCGCCATGCCGGAGCCGAAACAGTGTGCGCTGGTTCCTCCTTCGAGCGAGCACAGACTCTCCTCCAGCGCATCGCGCGTCGGATTCGTCAGCCGCGCATACTCATATCCGCGGCGCATCTTGCCGATGCCATCCTGCTTGTACGTGGAGGTCAGATAGATCGGCACATTCACCGCGCCGGTGAGTTCATCCGGCTCCTGCCCGTCGTGAATCGCCCGCGTCGCAAACCCTAACTTCTTCTCGTCAGCCATGCACCCCATCCTACTCAAACAGGCCAACATGTAGCATGTCGTCCATGCAGAGTCCCGCAAGCACGCGTGCCGCCAAAGAATTTCTCGTCCAGTGCATCGTCGATGAAGCGCAGCGCGAGGGCATACCACTGACGGAGATCGAACGGAAGATGCTCTACTTCTCCGAGACTCACTGGACGTTGCCCGACATTTACGAGATCAACGCGGCCTTCGAGCAGGAATACAACACAGCCGACTACGAGCGAAAGATCTCGCGGCTTATCCGCAGCTTCAAAGCCAGGGTCCGACGGGATGATCCAGCAAAGCTCGAAGATTGGAATCGTGAAGTTGCAGCCATAGCATCCGAAGACCACTATCTGCTGGTCATCATCGGCGAAGCCGGAGAACCGAGCCGCCCAAAACGTCTTCTCCAGCTTGTACTCATAGGCATCGTCGCAGGCATCGCGGCACTCCTGCTCACATTCGCGATTCTATTCATAGCAGGAAGATAGCGGCAGCCGATCAACGGCTACCGCTCTACTGTCTATTGCTCTACTGTCTACTGTCTACTGTCTGCCTTTTACGCCTGCGGCTTCGGGCGAAACAGCACAAACTCCTTCGACGCCTTCTCCCAGTCGCCGAGCAATCCGGTCGCGAGTACGGAATCCGTCAGCCGCACATGCTCCTCCAGCAGTCCACGCAGCGATGCCTGCTCCTCCGCTGTGCACGCTTCAAATGCGACCGCCTCCAGGAAGTCATCGTGGTAGCGCGTCTTCGCGACGATGTCGCCATCGTGATCGAGAACCCACGCCAGCCCGCCCGTCATGCCCGCGCCGAAGTTGATTCCGATCTCGCCGAGAATCACCACAACGCCGCCCGTCATGTACTCGCAGCCGTGGTCGCCGATGCCTTCAACGACCGCAATCGCACCCGAGTTACGAACCGCAAAGCGCTCGCCTGCTCTTCCCGCGGCAAACAATTTCCCGGCAGTCGCACCGTACAGGGCGACATTGCCCAGCAGCACGTGATCGCCGCTGCGCTCCACCGCGCGTCCCACCGGCCGCAGCACCAGCTCCGCGCCCGACAGGCCCTTGCCGACGAAGTCGTTGGCCTGTCCGGTCAGAATCAGCTTGATGCCCTCCGCCGCAAACGCGCCGAAGCTCTGCCCCGCCGTTCCGTGCAGGTCGAACGTCACATCCACGCAGTCGATCTCGCCCCTGGCCCGCAGCAGCGCGAGCTCGCCTGAGAGCCGCGCGCCCACCGCGCGATGCTCGTTGCAGATCTCTGCGCCAACCTCGAAACTCTTGCCCTTCTGCGCTGCAGCGATGGCCTGCGCAGTCCACGCCTCATCCAGGGGTTCGTGGGTTTCCGGGCGATCGTTGCGTCCGCCGCCCCAGCGCCGCGGACCATCGTGCTCGTCGGCCAGCAGCGGCGTCAGGTTCAGATTGCCATCGAAGCGCACCTGCTCCAGCAGATCGACGCGACCGATCGCCGCTTCGAGACTCGGCAGACCGAACTTCGCCAGCAGACGTTGCAGGTCGCCCGCAAGCTGCTGGAAGAACGTCATCACGTGCTCCGGCTTGCCGCGGAACTTCGCGCGAAGCTCCGGCTTCTGCGTCGCAATGCCGGTCGGGCAGGTGTTCAGGTGGCACTGCCGCGCCATATCGCAGCCCAGCGACACCAGCACCGCCGTGCCGAACGCATACTCGTCCGCACCCAGCAGCGCCGCGACGAGCACATCGCGCGCCGTCGCAATTCCGCCGTCGGTGCGCAGACGCACGCGATCGCGCATGCCGTTCGCGCGCAGAATCTGCTGCGCCTCCGAGAGTCCAAGCTCCCACGGATTGCCCGCGTACTTGATGCTCGAAAGCGCCGCCGCTCCCGTACCGCCCGTGTTCCCGGCGATCACGACATAATCCGCATACGCCTTCGCCACACCCGCAGCCACCGTGCCCACACCGCAGCTGGAGACCAGCTTCACGCCCACCGCCGCGCGCTTGTTCACGCGCTTCAGGTCGTAGATCAGCTGGGCGAGATCCTCGATGGAGTAGATGTCATGATGCGGCGGCGGCGAGATAAGAGCCACGCCAGGCTGCGCATGACGCAGCCGCGCAATCAGCCCCGAGACCTTGTGCGCCGGAAGCTGTCCGCCCTCACCCGGCTTCGCTCCCTGTGCCACCTTGATCTCGATCTCTTCCGCGTGCGCGAGGTACTCCGCCGTCACGCCAAAGCGGCCCGACGCAATCTGCTTAATCTTGTTATTGAAACTCGGGCCGCTCAATGGCCTGATAGCCGTATGCACGGCGGGCGCGCTCACCAGCTCCGCAACGGCCGCGCCACCACTGCTCGCGTGCGACGCCGCGGCAAACTCACCGTCTGGTCCTCCGGGCCTCGGTGCGTGGCCCTGCAGCCGGTACACCGCCGGGTCCTCGCCGCCTTCACCCGTATTTGACCGCGCGCCCAGCATGTTCATGCCCTGCGTGATCGTCGAGTGCGCCTCCGGGCTCAGCGAACCGAGCGACATCGCACTCGCCACGAAGTGGTGACAAAGACTCTCGACCGTTTCCACATCTTCGAGCGCAAGCTCCGACCCCGCCGGACGAACCTCCAGCAGATCCCGCAGCGACCGGGGCTCGCCCGCATCCACATTGCGGGTAAAGACCTGGAACGCCTGCGACGCGTCATTGGTGGCAGGAACTCCGCGCGCGCTGCCCACCACTGTCTGCAGGGCCTTCACATTCGGCGGCTGCCATTGATGAGGCTCTGCTGTATCCGCCTTGCGAAAGCGAACCCATCCATAATCCGGAAGGTCCGCCACCTTGGCTGAAGCGTTCTCTTCAATACGCTCGCCAATCCACGAAATCCGCAGCCTGCGGTCCAGCTCGGAGAAGCCAATCCCTGACAGCGGCGCCGGCGTCTCCGGGAAGCAGCGGTCCACCACGCTCTTGTGCAACCCGAGGATGTCGAACAGATGCGCTCCGCGATAGCTGTCCACCACGCTGATGCCCATCTTCGACATCACCTTGGCCAGCCCCGCATCCAGCGCCTTCAGCACAAACTTCTCCGCGTCGATGTCCTCGGGGAATCCCTTTTCGCCGACATAGGTCCTCGCCGTCTCCAGCGCCAGCCACGGACACACCGCGCCCGCGCCATAACCGATCAGCACCGCCGCATGATGCACGTCGCGGCAGTCACCCGCCTCGACCGCCAGCCCGCACAGCGTGCGCAGCCCGGCTTCGACCAGGCCCTGGTGCACCGCGCCCGTAGCCATCGCCATCGGAACAGGCAGCCGTTCGGCGGAAGCGCCGCGGTCAGTCAACACCAGCACCCGCGCTCCGTTGCGAACCTTCTCCACCGCGCGCAGGCTCAGTTCATCGATCGCCTGCAGCAGTGTCTGCTCCGGAGCAAACAGGCACTCCAATTCCTCAACCCGCAGGTGCTTCTTGTGCGGATACTCGCCCTTGCGCAGCGCCGCCATCTGCCCCAGCGACAGGAACGGCGAGGCCATCGCGATGCCCGGCAGCGGAGCGTTCTTTTCGAGCAGGTGCGGCCACGGACCCAGCCTCGTATGCAGGCTCACGACCACCGACTCACGCAGCGAATCGATCGGCGGATTCGTCACCTGCGCGAACCGCTGCCGGAAGAACGCATACAGCGGACGCGGGCTCTTGGCCAGAAACGCCAGCGGCGTGTCGTCGCCCATGGACCACACGGCATCCTTGCCGGTGCTCGCCATGGGCTTCAGGATCATGTTGATGTCTTCCTTCGAGTAACCGAAGCCGCGCTGCAGCTCAGCAAGGTCTTCCGGAATCGGCGCCGGCTCGACGGGCGCCAATGCCTCCATTTTCGTCAGCGCCGCATATTCCTCGCGCGAGTCGAAGACGTCCATCATGTCTTCGTTGTGGTACACCTTGCGCTCGGACATATCCACGCCAAGCATCTCGCCCGGGCCCAGGCGTCCGCTCTCGATCACCGTGCCCGGATCCAGGTCCACCAGCCCGGCCTCCGAGCCTGCAACCACAAGCCCTTGGCTCGTAATCGCGTATCGACAAGGCCTGAGACCGTTGCGGTCCAGCGCCGCTCCCACAACAATTCCGTCGGAGAACGCGATCGCTGCCGGCCCGTCCCACGGCTCCGCGCACTCCTTGTGGTACTCGAGGAACGGATGCACGCGCTTGGTAACCGCCGGCGGCAGCAACATGCGCACACTCTCCGCCAGTGTCCGTCCGTTGTGGCTCAGCAACTCAATCGCCTCATCCAGCGAGGCCGAATCCGTGCCGCCTTCCGTCAGCACCGGCTGGCATTCGACCGGCAGCGTCGATCCACGGGCCCGCATCCGGGCGCGGTTGCCCCACACCGTGTTGATCTCCCCGTTGTGCGCCAGCTTGCGTGAAGGCTGCGCGCGATGCCACGTCGGCAGGGTGTTGGTCGCGTAGCGCTGGTGGAAGATCGCAAAGGCCGTCACGTACTCCGGCGACGCCAGGTCCGTATAGAACTTCGGCAGCAGCCTTCCCAGGCACATCGCCTTGTACACAATCGTCTGCGCTGAAAGCGAGCAGATGTAGCCCGTCACCTCTTCCAGCTCCACCGCGCGCTCAAACTGCTTGCGCGCCAGGTACAGGCGCCGCTCCATCGGGTCGATGTCCTCGTGCTGCGCGTCATCGGCCACCAGCACCTGCCGGACCCTGGGCATGGTGCTGCGTGCGATTTCGCCCAGGATCTCCGGACAAATCGGCACATCGCGCCAACACAGAACCTTCAGCTCCTGCGCCTTCAGCGCGCTCTCGATCACCGCCTCGGCGCGCGTCTCCTCCTGCGGCGTAAAGATCATCCCCACGCCCAGCGTCGCGTCGTCTTTGAGCTGAATGCCCGTCGCCTTCAGCAGCAGAGCGCGCGGCACATTGGTCATCAGGCCCACGCCATCGCTCGAAGCCCCATCGGCCGCAACCGCCCCGCGGTGTTCGAGCCTGGATAGCGCCGTCAGCGCATCTTCCAGAATTCCATGGCTCACCTTCGCCAGCGCGGAAGCCACAAAGCCCACGCCACAGGAGTCCTGGTCAAACCGCGGATCGATAAGATTCATCGGGCCTTGAGCCGCAAGGTCCTCTGCGGGCTTTGCCTCGCCCGTCGCCAGACACTCCGGCCGCTGAGAGAAAAGAAGGGGCATAGTTCACTATACTTCCGTTGTTTGACTAGCGCATAACGGACGATGGAACTTTCATAGGAAATCTGGTACCTATACCCGTTCCGGGACCTTGACATCAGCGCTATGTATATTTATACATGAAATATGGATTTTTATGCATGCGGCGTGACGCCCTTTGCGTCACGCCTTTTCCTGTGCTGAGAATCCTTGGGGTGCCCCGTCTTCGCGCGCAGCGCCAAGCCGGGTCTGAATGAACTTGCAATGAAACTTCAGCGCCAAAACGCGATCAGGGACCTCCTGGCCAAGGCCGCCGCCGCCAACGGCACGGCCGCCATCACCAACCAGGATGAGCTCCGCCGCAAGCTCGCCACACGTGGCATCCACGTCACGCAGGCGACGCTCTCGCGCGACATCCGCGAGCTCAAGCTGCTCAAGGGCCCCTCCGGCTACGAGCTTCCCGCCGACATCGACGAGGCGGAAGAACTGCCCGAGATCGGCGATGTCCTCGAGAACTTTGGTCTTGAGGTCCGCCAGGCGCAGAATCTCCTCATCGTTCTCACCACCATGGGCGGCGCCCAACCGGTGGCCGCCTCGCTCGACTACGAGGAGTGGAGCGAGGTCGTCGGCACCATCGCCGGCGACAACACCGTCCTCATCATCTGCCCGGACAACCGCCGCGCTGAAACCCTCCGCACGCGCATCGAGACCTTCATTGCCTGACGCCTCCTCCAATTCGCTCCGCGTCGCCGTCGCGGGCGTCACCGGCTATGCCGGCGCCGAGCTCGCGCGCATCCTGCTGCACCATCCGCGTCTCTCCACGCCGCCCGTCTTCCTCGGCCGTGAAGGCGCCCAGGAGACCCCGCGTCTCGTCGACCTCCATCCGGCGCTCTCCGGCGCACCCAATGCGGACGCCGCCGAGGTTGTTCCCTTCTCCTGGGACACGCTCATCAAAGAGGGTGTCAACCTCCTCTTTCTCGCCCTGCCGCACGAGCAGTCGCGCGAGCTCGCGCCCATCGCTCTCTCGCACAACATCCGCGTTGTCGATCTCTCCGCCGCCTGGCGTCTGCACCACGCCGACAACCGCGCCATCTATAAGCTGCACGATGCGAACCCGGACTGCGCCGCCAAGCTGCAGGCCGAGGCCGTCTATGGCGCGCCTGAGCTCCACGCGGCCCAAATTAGATCCGCGCGGCTCGTCGCCAACCCCGGCTGCTATGCGACCTCCGTCATCCTTGGCCTCGCGCCGCTGGTGCGCGCCAATCTCGTTGACCTCGAAGCCGGCATCATCGCCGACTCCAAGTCCGGCGTCTCCGGCGCGGGCAAGCTGCCCACGCCCACCACGCATTTCATGCACGCGGCCGACAACCTCTCCGCCTACGCGGTCTTCAACCACCGCCACACCGGCGAGCTCCGCGAACAACTGCAGCTCACACGTGAGCAGATCACCTTCACACCGCATCTGTTGCCTATTCCGCGCGGAATCCTGTCCACGCTCTACCTCCGTCTAACCAGGACGTGCACTGTCGACGAAATTCAGTCCTGCTTCGACGGCTTCTACGCGAACGCCCCGCTGGTCCGCGTCCGCCGTTCGCCTACGCTGCCGCAGATCCAGCACATCGTGCGCACCAGCTTTTGCGACCTCGGCTTCCATCTCGCGCCCGACCATCGCCGCCTCATCGTCATCTCGTGCCTGGACAACCTGCTCAAAGGCGCCGCATCGCAGGCCGTCGAAAACATGAACCTCATGGCCGGCTTCCATCAGCAGGAGGGCCTGCTGTGATTCGCCTCGCATCTCGCGTCTCGTATCTCGTATCTGGAGTTCGTCCATGAAATTCGTCGTCAAACTCGGCGGAGCCGCCATTGAAAAGCCCGAGCTCCTCGTCATCTGTGCACAGGCCATCGCCGATCTCGCGCGCGACGGCCACAAGGTCGCGCTCGTCCACGGCGGCGGCGTCCAACTCACCAGGCTCCTCGCGCAAATGGGCAAGAAGTCCGAGTTCGTCGCCGGCCTCCGCATCACCGACGCCGAGACTCGCGACGCCGCCCTCATGGTCCTCGGCGGCCGTGTCAACAAGTCGCTGGTCGCCGCACTCACGCAGCTCGGCGTCTCCGCCGTCGGTCTCACCGGCGGTGACGGCCACGTCTTTCGCGCGCGCAAGAAGAAGACCGAACACGACCTCGGCTTCGTCGGCGAGATCGCTTCCACCGACCCCAAGTGGCTTGACGCCATCTGGACCATGGGCGCCATTCCCGTCATCAGCTCCATCGCGCTCGGCTTCGACGGCGAGTACTACAACATCAACGCCGACGAGATGGCCGCAGCCGCTGCCATCGCCACCAAGGCCGACGCGCTCGTCTTCCTCACCGACGTCCCCGGCGTCAAAGGCGCGGACGGCGCCGTCATGCGCTGGCTCTCGCTCGCCCAGGTCCCCGCACTCGAGAAGGCCGCGGTCGTCTCCGGCGGCATGCTGCCCAAGCTCAACGCCTGCAAGGAGGCGCTCACCCACGGCGTCAAGCGCGTGCGCATCCTGCCCGCCGAGGCCGCCGCGCTTCTTCCCGACTTCGCCAGCACTCGCATCAACGATGGAACGGAGGTCATGGTCGCATGAACCCACTGACCTTCGTCGTTGTCGTTGCTTTTGCCGTTGTTTTTCTTTCTGTCATCCCCGGAGGGGATCTGCTTTTCGCCCGGATCGCCATAAGGGCAGAGGAGGCCGTCGATGCCGATTAACCTGCAGGATGCTCAGGCCGCTGAATCCAAGCTGATGCTCAACACCTACGCGCGCTACCCGGTTCTCCTCACGCGCGGCGAAGGCGTGCACCTCTAC
>DATNGO010000012.1:0-9035 GCA_035605855.1 Acidobacteriaceae bacterium
ACGATGGGCGGCCTGTGGGTGGACTTCGGGCAGATGACGAATGTGCCGGGAGTGTTTGCGGCGGGTGAGGCGGACTACTCGATTCATGGGGCTAATAGATTAGGTGCCAATTCCCTGCTGAGCTGCATCTATGGTGGCTTCGTTGCGGGGCCGAATGCGATGGCCTATGCGAAGGGGCTGGCGGCGCAGACGGGTGACGGCGGTCATGCGGCCGAGAAGCAGCGGCAGATGGAGATGAATGCCGGGCTGCTGAATAACCAGGGCAATGAGAACCCGTTCCGCATATGGCGCGAGTTGGGCGACACGATGACTCGGCACGCGACGATTATTCGGTATAACAAGGGGCTTGAGGAAGCGGACGCGACGATTGTGGAATTGCAGAACCGTTTCCGCAATGTGAACCTGGCGGACAAGAGCCAGTGGGCGAATACGAGTTTCGCGTTTGCGCGGCAGCTTTGGAACATGCTGGAGCTGAGCCGCGTGGTGGTGCAGGGAGCGAAGCTGCGCGATGAGAGCCGCGGAGCGCACTACAAGCCGGACTTCCCGGATCGCAATGACGAAAAGTTTTTGAAGACGACCAAGGCCTTCTTCCGCAACGGCGCACCGGCGTTTGAGTGGGAGGAGGTTGACACGCAGTTTATTCCGCCGAGGCCCCGGAGGTACGACGCAACCGCGTAACTGCGGAGCTGGCAAGTAGTTGGGGCCTCGACACTAACCCAGACGGGGGAGCCCGCCATCTAAGGCGATCATGTTCGGATATGAGGCGCTAACTCGGGTGGTTTATGTCCTTTTGGTCATCGGGTTTGTTGCGGTGATCAGTTATATGGTTTGGTACAACCTGCGCGTCAAGCGAAGGACACGGCAGCTTGAGAGCGACAGCGGGCAGCGCTTCGGCACCCCGGAAGGAATCGCGGTGGGAACCGAAGCGGAACATCAGGCGCATCTGCACCGGCACTGATGGTTCGGTCTTGTAACGGTTTGGGCCGCGAAGGAGGGCGAATGACACACACCGAAGAGGCCGCTGTGGATGTGTTGGTTGTTGCGGCTACGGCGGGGAGGGTGGCGTATTCCTCCAGTATGACCAGCCTGAAGAAGAAGCATCGACGATGAACCACCCTCATATGAGCATGACCGTTGTGGGGATTGTGCTGGTGGTGGTGGCACTGGGATTCTACGGATTGATTGTGTTGTACGGGGCATGGATTGATGGCAGACGCGAGAAGGTTCGGAAGAAGGGACAGCACCCGGTGACGACCACCAAGGGTGAAGTGAAGGCGCGGGAGGACGAGGATGAGTAGCGGCGGCTTTGTTCTGATGGCGCTGGTTGCGGTGCTGGTGTTTTGCGGGCTGATCGGCGTGATGGTGTGGGCATACAGTTCACAGAGCGCGAAGCGGCGAAAGAATCGGGTTGGAGGATCGACGGAAAGCACCCGAAGGTAGGACAAGGGAAAGCACCCCGTGACGGAAGGAACGGGCGAGGTTCATGCAAGAGAGGACGAGGAGCGAAGGAACAGTCAGGCCTGCGCGATACGGAGAATGAAGACCCCCGGCATAAAACGAGAGAACAACTTCGACATCCTGCGCCTGATCCTGGCGATTGTGGTCGTGTTCTTTCATGCGGGGGCGATCAGTGGAAGCCCGGAGCTGGCGTGGCTTCCGGATGTCTTCAGCGGCCACCTTGCGGTCGAGGGATTCTTCGCGATTTCAGGGTTTCTGATCTTTGCGAGCTATGAGCGGTCGCCTTCCCTGACGGATTATTTCCTGAAGCGCGGCGGGCGCATTCTGCCGGGCTATTGGCTGGCGACGATCTTCTGCCTGGCCATTGCGTTTTCAGAGGGCTTCTTCCACGTCGGAAAATTTTTGCTGGGGAACCTGACGTTCGCGAATTTCATTCAGCCCTGGATTCCCGGGTTGTGGGAGACGAACCCGACGAACGTCGTCGATGGAGCGTTGTGGACGCTGAAGATCGAGGTGATGTTCTATCTTGCGGTGCCGCTGATTGTGTGGGGGTGCCGGAAGCTGCGGCGCGACGCGGTGCTGTGGACGTTGTTTGTGCTGTCGATTGTGTATCGGGTGGCAATGACCCCGAAGCATGAGGACCTCGCGCTACAACTGCCGGGGCAGCTCTCGTTTTTCATGCTCGGGGCGCTGATTCATTACCACCAGAAGTTTTTCTACAAGTACGGATGGTGGCTGATGGCGGGCGCCGCAGCGCTGTTTGCGCTGCATAAGTTCACGGGGTGGTTTGCTCCGCGGCCGGCTGCGGTGGCGACGCTTGTATTGGGCGCGGCGCTTCTGCTGCCGGTGGTGAAAGGACCGGCGCGGTGGGGAGACTTTTCGTACAGCACGTATGTTTTGCACTGGCCGATTCTGCAGTTGGTTGTGGCAGCAGGTGTTTTTGCTGTGCATCCGTGGGGCGGCATGGCGCTTGCGTTTCTTGTGATCGCGGTCGGCGCGGTCATCTCATGGTTCCTGGTCGAGAAGCCGGCACTCGACCGCGTACATGTGCACGCGCAGCGGTTCAAAGAACCGGTGCCGGCAGTGATTCCGAGTTGAAGAGTCAGAGTCAAACAAGTAAAGAAAGAGGAGAAGGCTATGCCTCCGAGCAGCATTCAGATCGAGATCAAGCGTCAGTCCGCACCGGACCAGTCTGCGGTGATGGAGCGCTTCTCCGTGCCGTACAGGCCGGGAATGAATATTACGTCGGTGCTGGGCGAGATTGCGCTGAACCCGGTGACGGCGGACGGCAAAGCGACGACACCGATCACGTATGACTCGAATTGTCTGGAGGAGATCTGCGGAAGCTGCGCGATGCTGATCAACGGCAAGGCGATGATGGCGTGCTCGGCGCTGGTGGATAAGCTGCTGGGCGCGGATGGCAAGGGCACGATCAAGCTGGAGCCGCTGTCGAAATTTCCGGTGGTGCGGGACCTTGCGGTGGATCGCAGCGTGCTGTTCGAGAATCTGAAACGCGTGAAGGCGTGGGTGCCCATTGACGGCACGTACAGTTTGGGCGCGGCGCCAAGGCAGTTTCCGCAGATACAGGAGCAGCGGTATCCGCTGTCGAACTGCATCTCATGCACGATCTGCATGGAGGTGTGTCCGCAGTTCAACGATGTGACGAACTTTGTGGGCGCGGCGACGATTGCGCAGACGAAGCTGTTCAATATGGATCCGGCGGGTTCGGTGCTGAAGGAAGAGCGGCTGCGGGCGATGGCCGGGGACGGCGGCATCCAGGAGTGCAGCTTCGCGCAGAACTGCGTACAGGCATGCCCGAAGCAGTTGCCTCTGACGGAGGCGATCAGCGATATCGGGCGGGATGTTTTCGTGCAACAGGTGAAGGACATGTTCCGGCGATAGTTAGCCAGCGGCGTGGGGATGACGGAGTTGAACAAGTCGAACGGTCATCTCCTGCACATCATCGATTGCCTCATCACTGACAGCGTTTAGGCGCTGGCGGCGGGCTTCGCGAACCTGAGTTTCATCTCCAGGTACATCAAGCTTGTGCTTGTACGCTTCGTTTGCGACCTGCTTCCGTCTGGCTGCTTCTTTGCGCACGGACTCGGGCAAGGATGCGTTGTTCGCTATGGAATCGAGGATGCGATCGCGTTCGGGAGTCTGAGCATAGAAGATGAGCGTAACGAGAGCCTGCGCTGACTCGGGCGATTTCGTTACTGCAATCTTCCGTGAGACGGCGGTCAGCCACTTCGAAGGATCGACAGGAAGCAAGAGAAACAACAGACAATCCGGCGCATGAAGTGTCATCGCATGCTGTGGCACGTACACGACAAAACTTGGATCATCGAGGGTATGGAGCGCGGCTGCAGTTGTGTCGACGCCTTTCATCGAGAGTTCGTGAATCGAGTAGAAGAAGGCCGAGGGTGTTACATCGCTGAGATCGGCGGTCGACATCGCGGACACGGCGAGCGCTTGGTCTGCAGGCGACGATGAGAGCGAGAGAAGCAGTTGAGCGCCGTCCATGTGAAAGAATGTCGGCGCATGAGGATTGGCCAGCTCTGCACGCAGGAGAGGAAGGTCCCGGTCTGGATGCTGCTTGACTTCGCTCCAGAACGCATCCATCTCATTCGATTTCTGCTCACGTATGGCTTCGGTGACAGCGTGAGGATGGAAGTCGTACAGAGCCATGATTCGCTGATGCATCGCCTGTTGAGAGTCGATGACTTGAGCGAGGAGAGGCGTGGTTAGAAACACGAAGACGGGGATGAGGAGCCGGCGGAGAGAATTCATAGATTGGAAGGGAAACGCAGAGCCAACGTATCACGACGGAGACCTATTGAAAATTGGAGAATGGCTGACAAACAAAAAAGCCCCGCGCCAGGCGGGGCTTTTTACTGCCGGCGGAATGCTTCCGCCGAAAGTCTACTTCGTAAAGATAGTGTCTTCGGGATTCTTCTGTTCGTTGTCGTGGATGCGGTTCTGGGCGCGTTTAGCAGATTCCATCGCCTCGTGATCCATGCGCTTCCGCGGAGTCTCTGCTGCGTCGGCGTTCCCGCCTGTGGGTTCAATTGCTTCGTGGGAGGGCCGCGCCGGAGTTTTGGTGGAATCTAAGCCACTTGCCATCTGTTCACCTCTCAGGCCATTAAGATGGAGGGTTGCGAGCTAGGGTTGCCGGCGAAGGCGGCTATGGTACGGTGAGAGACGAGCGCGCTATGTGATGCGTGCATTGCGTTTATGCAGCGGAGCAGCCCAAGGCGATGACGAATGAACGGCTGCGCAGCCGGCTGGCGGACTGGTATTCGCGCATCATTGTGGTTTTTGCTGCGGCGTTTACAGCACAGATCTACACGATCGAGCTGCCACCGTATCTGGATCTGCGGAAGTATGCGCTGGGGCAGGAGCGCATGCCGTTCCAGGCGCGCGAGCTGATGCGGTATCCGCTGCTTTGGGCGGGGAACTCTTCGTTTCTACAGAGACATACGGCGGGCCGCGCGGGCATGAACTCGCCCGAGCGGCTGGTGCTGATGCTGGTGACGTTTGTGGCGATTCTGCTGAGCGTGTGGGCGGCGCAGAAGATCGATCGCATGTACTGGCCGAAGGCGCGCGTGCCGCTGCTGCCGTTTGCGGTGCTGATCGTCCTTTTCTTCTTCGATTTTTATGTGAGCGCCAACTACAGCTTTCCCTATGACGCGATGTCGATGATGTTTTTGGGGTGGGGACTGTACCTGGTGCTCGCGGATCAGTTCTGGTGGCTGCTGCCGCTGTTTGCGGTGGCAACGTGGAATCGAGAGACGACGGTGTTTCTGATTCTGGCGCGCGGGGCCGTGGCGCTTTCGCGCGAGGGGCGATGGCGGCTGCGAGCCGTGAAGCTGCGTGATGTTGTTGAGATTGCCGTGCTGTGTGTTGTATGGGCGGCGATTATTTTGACGCTGCACCACAGGTACGCGGGGAATCCGACCGAGCTCGGCTCGCGGATCAGGATCAATCTGCATGACCTCTCGAAGCCGGTGCTGTGGCCGGCGATCCTGAGCGGGTCGGCGTTTCTGATGCCGTGGATCTACTGGCGGAGGGATTTGATCTCGGCGCCGCGGCTGAGGGCGTGCGTGTTACTGCTGCCGCTGTGGGTGCTGCTGCTGGCGTGTGTAGGGCAGATACTAGAGGTGAGAATCTATGGCGACATCGCAGTGTTTATTGCGGTGTGCGCCGCTGCGATTCTGCGCGCGGAGTTGAGCGGGGACGCGAAGAGTGAAGTGCGGAAGGAGAACGCTGCTGCTGCCTGACGAGTTGAAAGATGCGATCGTGATCGACGGACATGCGGATACGCCGCAGCGGTTCGTCGACGAGGGATGGGAGTTTGTCGGGCCGCTGGGCGATGGTCATCTGAATCTGGAGACGGCGCGGCGCGGTGGGCTGGCTGCGGAGTTCTTTGCGATATGGGTGCGGCCGGATGAGTGGCGCGGACGGTATGCGCATCGCACCCTGCAGCTGATTGATGGCGTGTATGAGCAGCTGCGGAAGCATCCGCGCGAGCTGGTGCTGGGCTTGTGTGCGGAGGATGTGCGGCGCGCGCATGCGGACGCGAAGTTTTGTGTGCTGCTGGGGATCGAGGGCGGGCACTCGATCGAGAACAGTCTGGCACTGCTGCGGGTGTATCACCGGCTGGGCGTGCGGTACATGACGCTGACCTGGGCGAACTCGAATGAGTGGGCGGACAGTTCGGGCGATCTTGATGATGCGAATATTGTGCACCACAACGGTCTGACGCATTTCGGGCGCGAGGTGGTGCGCGAGATGAACCGGCTGGGGATGATGGTGGATGTGAGCCACGTCTCGGATAAGACGTTCCGGGATGTGATGGAGACGACGCACGCGCCTGTGATTGCGTCGCACTCGAGCGCGCGGGCGCTGGCCAGTGCGCCGCGGAATCTAACGGATGAGCAGATGCGGGCAGTGGCGACGAGCGACGGAATTGTGATGGTGAACTTTTATGCGTCGTTTGTGGACGATGCGTGGCGCGGGACGTGGAGTGCGACGTCGGCGGAGCGTGAGGCGCTGACGGAGAAGGCAGCGGCCGAGTATCGCGAGCGCGGAGAGCCGGTTCCCTACTCTGTTGCGCTGAAGGTGGACCGCGAGTATTTTGCGGCGCGAGCGGCGACGCTGAAGCGGCCGTCCTTCGAGCGTGTGGTGGAGCATATTGATCACGTGGCGAAGGTTGCAGGGATCGATCATGTTGGGATCGGCACGGATTTTGATGGATTTGGGATTCTGCCGGAGGGACTGGAGAGTGCGGCCGATCTTCCGAAGATCTATGAATCGCTGATGGCGCGGGGGTATACGAGTGCACAGATGCGGAAGATTCTTGGCGAGAATCTGCTGCGGGTGATGGAGGCTGTGCAGGGTGCAGCAGAGCCATGAAGCGCCTGTTTTGCGGCGCGAGTGGAGACGGAGTAGCCTGTTAGCTGGATGAATCGGTTTCGGTTTTCTTTACTTCAGTGTTCATTACGGGTGATGGGTGTTGCGGGGCTGGCGATGTGCGGCGTCGCAGGACTCGCGCAGACACAATCAAGTTCAACGGCGCAGTTGCCGGACGCTCCGTCGACGACGGCACAGGAGGCACCGCCGGCGGTGCCGACAGGACCGACTGTGATCTTCGACACGACGATGGGGCGGCTGACATGCAAGCTGTTCGCGAAGGAGGCACCGAAGACGGTGGACAACTTCATCGGACTGGCGACGGGGACGAAGACCTGGACAGATCCGGTGACGCAACAAAAGGTGGCAGGCAAGCCGTTCTACGATGGCACGACGTTTCATCGGGTGATTCCGCAGTTCATGATCCAGGGCGGTGACAGGCTGGGTACGGGCGCGGGCGATGCGGGCTATTTCTTCGAGGATGAGTTTTCGCCGTCGCTGCGGTTCGATGTGCCGGGCCGGCTGGCGATGGCAAACGCAGGGCCGGGTACGAACGGATCGCAGTTTTTCATCACGGAGACAGCGGTACCGCAACTGAACGGAAAGCACACGATCTTCGGGCAGTGTGACGCGCACTCGGTGCTGATTGCGGCGTCGATTGCGCGGGTGGAACGGAATAGCGAGGACAAGCCGATCACGCCGGTGGTGGTGAATAAGGTGACGATTGTGCCGGAGGGCCAACCGATTCCACCGGACCCGGCGGCGCAGAGCGCGGCGGCGGCGGCACCAGCTGCGTCTAACGACAAAAAATAGAAGTGGGATTCACTTCCTACCCCGTTCCGGGAATAACAAAAGGAACAAACAAACGCGAAGGAGAAGCAATGGCGACAACAGCTGTGTTCAAGACATCCGAGGGCACGATCAAGTGCAAGCTTTTTGAAGATGACGCGCCGGAGACGGTGAAGAATTTCGTCGGGCTTGCGGAGGGGACGAAGGAGTGGAACTCGCGCTCGAAGAAAGGCGACAAGCTCTATGACGGCACGATCTTTCACCGCGTGATTCCAGAGTTCATGATTCAGGCCGGCGATCCTGAGGGCAACGGCATGGGTGGACCGGGCTACAAGTTTGCGGATGAGACGAAGGGCTCGCCACACAACTTCAAGGAGCCGGGCAAGCTGGCGATGGCTAATGCGGGTCCGAACACGAACGGGTCGCAGTTTTTCATCACGGTGACGGATACAGGCTGGCTGACGGGCAAGCACACCATCTTTGGCGAGGTGACGGAGGGATACGACGTGGTGGAGAAGATCAGCAAGGTGCCGCGCGACGCGATGGACCGCCCAAAGAAGCCGGTGGTGCTGGAGAGCGTGACGATCGAGCGCTCGTAGGTTGCGGATGGTTGATGGGAAGGCCCGCTCGGATGAGCGGGCTTTCTTGTTTGTTCAGAAGAAATGGATGACGGGCGGGAAGGTGAGAAGGAGCGACGTCGCGAGGAGGAGGAACGCGACGATGAGGATGGGGCGCAGCGTGACGTTACGAGCGTACCAGCGATGGGAGAGAAAGGCCCAAACGAGGAGCCAGATGACGATTGGGATCGTGGTGACGCCGGAAAGCGGGCCTGTGGGGCGATAGAGGATGAGGTGCCGGGCGAACGACTTTGACGCGTCGCCGGCGACGGTGAGGATGCCGAGCGAGAGGCAGCCGATGCTTGCCGCCAAGATTGCGGCGGCGCCGAAGCCGTTGGGCAGAGTGCGATCGAGTTCGTTGGATGATGCAGGCTGCAAGGTCATGCTCCGGGGAGGAGATGGAAGAGATGGCCACCCTGGACGGGAGCGTATTTGTTTATCATCGCGCCGGAGAAGCCGGCGACAGCTGCTGCGAAAAATGCAACCAAGACGAATGTGAGGACGGCTCGGCGAAGTGCGAGGTGATGGCGAAGCTGGCGGCCGTAGCGGAAGAAGACGGCTGTGACCATGGTGATGGCGATGGGCGCGATCCAGGCGACATGCTCCTTCCACTCCATGCCGTAGGAGTGCCAGCCGATTGTGTTCGGGTGGGATTTGAGAAGGAGCTGCGGGAAGGCGGAAAGATCAGCGGTTCCCGGCGGGGCGACGGCACGGTACCACGGGTAGATGATGTAGGCCCCGGTGAGGACGGTAAGCCAC
>DATNGO010000013.1:0-9170 GCA_035605855.1 Acidobacteriaceae bacterium
GAGTCGATGAAGGAGCAGGTGTTGACGACAAGGATCTCGGCGTCTTCGGCGCGTGGGGTGAGCTCTGCCCCGCCGCGATGCAGCAGGCCCATCATGACCTCGGAGTCGACGAGGTTCTTGGGGCAGCCGAGCGAGACAAAACCGATCTTCGGCCGATCGGCTTGGGGTATGTTCTGGAATTCGCTGGACGCCTGAATTTCGAGCGTGGAAGGAGAGCTCACAAAGCTTGATTTTAGCAGGTTTAGCCTGCAATTTCAGATGTTTTTGGTGCGCGAACAGGCGCCGCTGAAAGAAGTTACAAAACGCCGCTGAAAGAAGTTACAAAACTATGACGGCGAGATTTTCGTATTGCCAATAAGGGCCCTGAAGAGCAGACTCGGCGAAGGAGATTCTTCGATGAGGATCGAAGAAGCAGCGAAGAACAGCGGCGAACTGCGCCTGGTGAAGAAGCATCTGCGCGCGATCCGGTGGATGCACTGGATAAACTTTCCGCTGCTGGCGATCATGATCTGGAGCGGGTTGCTGATCTATTGGGGCGACTCGATACCTCCCTATCAGCATCCGCATGAGGTGTATCGGATCGGCATCGGCCACTGGACGCTGGTGCGATTCTTTCCCGACTGGTTCTGGAATCTGCTGCACGCGCCGTATCAGATCACGACGGGGCTCGGGTGGCACTTCTTCGTGATGTGGCTGTTCGCCGTGAATGGAGTTGCCTATGTGATCTATCTCGCCGTGAGCGGCGAGTGGCGCGTGCTGTGGCCGAAGCGCAGATCATTTGCAGACGCGATGTGGGTGACGCTGTACGACCTGCATGTGCCGGCAGCACGCAGGCGCGGACTTCCGCCGCAGGGAAAATACAACGGCGCACAGCGAATTGCATACTCGGCGATTGTGTTGATGGGTGCGGGTTCGCTGCTGTCGGGGCTGGCGATCTACAAGCCGGCGCAGTTGAACTGGCTGACGACGGCGCTGGGCGGCTATGAGATGGCGCGGTGGGAGCACTTCTGGTTGATGATGGGCTTCTGTGGATTCTTCGTGGTGCATGTGATGCAGGTGATGCTTGCAGGATGGAACAACTTTCGCTCCATGGTGAGCGGCGTTGAGGTACAGAAAGTCGAATCCACGCGTGAACAAGAGAGCGTATGAGTGACTTCGACGAGCGCGAGGTAGAGATTGTGCGCGGCGATGCGGAGATGGTGCGTCGCGAAAGCGCGCGCAGGACGCGGCGGAGCTTTCTGGTGGGAGGCGTAGCCGCCGCGGCCGGATATGCGGCCTGGCGGATGGTCGATCAGAGTGCACAGGTGGGGAGGCTGCAGTCGGCGCTTCGCGGTGTGATCGATTGGAATGCGGCGGTGAGTCAGGCGGTATTTCGGGAGCGCGGTCTGTCGCCGACGTATCCGCTGAGCCGGGCGGTGCCGCTGCGGATGAACGGTGTAATCGGTATGGAGCAGATGCTGGTGCCGGAAAGCTGGCGCCTGCAGGTTGCCGGCGTCCGCGATGCGCGGCGGTCACCGTTCTATTCGCCGGACGTAACGGCGTGGGAGTACGGCTACACAGGCGCATCGGCGATGGATGCGATGCCGGATTTGAAAAGCGGTCGCGCTGGCGCGGTGCAGAGCGGCGGCGCACCCTCCGTGCAGATGCCGGAGCCCGGGCAGAATCTTTCTGCGCAGACGCCAAAGGTGAATGGGCTGCCGCATGTCGATATTGCCGCGAGGTTCGATGCAATGGCGCAGGCGATCAGCGGCAAGCGCAGGATGGGCACGGCGGAAGCGGGTGCGTCGGCGAGTTCGTTGAACATCGGCACGCCCGGGTTGCTGCTGACGATGGAGGAACTGCGCAAGTTGCCGCGCGTGGAACTGGTGACAGAGTTCAAGTGCATCGAGGGGTGGAGTCAGATCACGCAGTGGGCGGGCGTGCGGCTGCGCGACTTCATCGATGCGTTTCCGCCGGCTCCGGTGAATGGCCACATGCCGCGCTACATTTACATGGAGACGCCGGATGGAGATTACTACTGCGGCTACGACATGGCCGCGGCGCGGCACCCGCAGAGCACGCTGGTGATGGAGATGAGTGGACAGCCGTTGCTCCCGGAGCACGGAGCTCCGCTGCGGCTGCATATGCCGATCAAGTACGGATACAAGCAGATCAAGCGGATCGGGCTGATCGCGTACACGGATGTGAAGCCCGACGACTTCTGGACGAAGCTGGGCTACGACTGGTACGCGGGCTTGTGAGACGAGATAGCCGGGATCAGGGGCCGGTCCAGAGGATGGAAAGACGCTCGGCGAGGCGGATGCCGGTAGCGCCATACGGTCCTGTAATTAGAAACCATGCGAGCCAGAGGAACGGACGCGGTCCGGTGGCCCACGCGCGGAGCACCTCAAGGGCACGTGTGTCCGTGAGTGCGAGATAGCTCAGGAAGAGTGTGGAATCGATAGCGCAGGCAGCGATCCAACGCGACACGTCGTGGCCTAGATAGCAGAGAGGCAGCGGCAGTCCGAAGAGGATGAGCCGGAGCGCGATGTCGATGCTGGTGTCGTTGCGGGCCTGGGCCGTGCGGCGCAGCAGGCCGATGAGCAGAACGAAGTAGGGAATCGAAAGAAGAGCTG
Organism: Acidobacteriaceae bacterium; assembly: GCA_035605855.1. Classification (GTDB taxonomy): domain Bacteria; phylum Acidobacteriota; class Terriglobia; order Terriglobales; family Acidobacteriaceae; genus Granulicella. Next base: position 2,616 of record DATNGO010000013.1, read on the forward strand.
TGAGTGCATAGAGAATCTGCATATCGCGGAAGCGATAGAAGTGAGCGACGAGCGCTCGCTGCAGAGTGTAGTTGCTGGCCAAAACATCGAAGAGCTGACGCTGAAGCGGAACGGAGGTGCGCCGGGCAGCATCCGCAAGGATGAGATTGGGACTGACCTTGAGCGTGCCGAAGTGGAAGATGGCGAGGAACGCAGCTGTGACGAGCACGAGTTGCAGGAGGGCCAAGCCCCAACGGAGGCGCTTGCGGCGGCACAGGTCCCATAGAATGGCGACGATGAGCGGATAGAAGGCGAGAGAGAAGCCCTCATGACAGAGCAGGCCGAGCGAGGCAAGTGCGGAGGAGATGAAGGCGGCGATTGCGGGCCGCAGATGCAGAAGTGCCGCGAGGCAGGCGAGCAGGAGAAGGTACAACGTGACGTCGGGCTGTGCGAAGAGAGCGCCGATGTGCGGGAGCAGCGCAGGCGCAGCAAAGAGAGCTGCCGCGAGCGCACGGTCCTGAGCGGTTCCGAAGAAAAGCCGGCGAAAGACGAGATAGGTAAGAGCGAAGGCAGCGAGGATGAAGGTGAGCTGGAGCGCGATGAGACCGGCGCGGGAAAGGTGCGGAATGGGTGAGACGAGTTCGCCTATAAGTCCGCGTTTGACGAAGCCGTGGCTGTAGTCGAGGAAATAAAGTGCGATTCCGTAGTTGAAGGCGATGGGACCGTAGCTGCTCGCCAGGCCGGTGAGCAGCGGAACCCAGGAGAGCAGCGTATTCAGACGGTCATTCGCTGTGCGAGAAGGTCCTCCGCGATGCATGGTTCGGTTGGATGCGAGGCAGTCGATGAGGCGGTGGTTGCGTGAACCGGACTTTTATTCAGCTTCGCAGTGCGACTCTGAACGATTTGACTTCGAAGCGCGCGATGAGAGGCGCAGAGGTTTACGTCACGGGAGTTTGGCTGCTTCGGTGACAGGATTCCAGTAGGCTTCGGAGTTCGTGCCGCGGAGGAAGATCTGAGGCTCGAAGGCGGCGGCTTCCTTAGCGGTGAGCTGGTGCGACCATGGGACGCGCTGCGAGGTGTTTGCGCCGGGGCCTGTGTTGTGAAACTCGGCGTAGTACGCGGTCGGGGCGGCCGCATCGCGCGGGTTCCAGGCAGACCATCCGGCAGGGTTGAGATCCGCGGGAAGCTCAGTGTTCATCACGATGACGCGAGCATAAGCGCGCCACGGACGGCCCAGGCCGAAGCCCGCCCCGGCAGTCTTGCCAGGCGCCGGAGGGACGGTGTCGTGCGTGATGCGCGAGTGGTCGATGACGTAGCCGGTGGTCTGCTCGGGCGACGTTCGCGATTGTGCGGTGATCTGACCATTGCGAATTTCACTGATGGTGTCGTGATCGAAAACGGCCGTGGCGTTGCCGAAGATGAAGTCGACGCCGCCTGCGATGAACGAATCCACATAGTATTGACGGCCGAAGTCGGCAAAGAGTGTGTCCTGGTCGCCGAGGAAGCGGCAGTGCTTGAAGATGGCGCGGTCGGAGCGCACAGCAGCGGCAACCGCCTGACCGGTGGGGCCGGCCGAGTTCTCGAACGTGACGTTGTCGGCCTCGAACTGATCACCGTTGATCTGCGCGGTCTCAGTGAAGAACGTGCCCCCGGCCTGCCTGGCGTTCATCGAGTTGGTGATGACGACGTCTTGCGGCGATTTGCCCAGGCCGAGCAGCGTGATGCGCGGGCGGTTGCGGGTGATGTTGATGCGCTCGTGATAGGTGCCGGGGACGATCTCGATGATGGTGCGGTAGGGCGCGGCTGCCTGCGGTGCATGGTCGAGCGCCTGCTGGATGGAGGTGTAGTCGGTACTGCTCGCGGTCGAGCCCGGACCGTGCGGGTCGACTTTGACATGGATGTCCTGCGCCGCGGCCGGCAATGAGAAGAGGAGGATGGTGAGGAGGGCAGGGCGGAATCGGCGCGCGTTTGTATTGTTCATCGTGAGTAAAAGCTCTGTAAGGTGATGGTAGCGCGAGGAGCGAGTTCGCCTGGAGGCCGAGAGAGGTTGAAACCATGAAGCAGAGCCGACTTGCGTTCGCTCGCTCGCTCCTGTCCGCAGGCGAGCGAGTGTGCGTGGCGGTGTCGGGTGGAGCGGACTCTGTGGCGCTGCTGTTGGCGTTGGTGGATGCGAATCGCGCGAAGGAGTCGCTGGGGGTGGTGCTGAGTGCGATGCATGTGCACCACGGGCTCCGCGGCGCAGAAGCGGATACGGATGAGGCGTTCGTGCGGGATCTGTGCGAGCAGATGGGTGTCCCGCTGGTGGTGGAGCGAGTGGATGTCGTGGGCAGACAGGCGGCTGAGCGGGAGGGCTTGGAAGAGGCGGCGCGTGAACTGCGCTACCGGGTGTTCTGGGAGTTGATGAAGTCGGAGAAAGTTGACGTCGTGGCGACGGCGCACACACTGGACGACCAGGCCGAGACGGTGGTGATGAAGCTCCTGCGCGGCGCCTGGACGGAGGGCATTGGCGGCATCGCTCCGGTTGTAAGGACGGGGGGACCGCAGCAGCGAGGGCGGATTGTGAGGCCAGTGCTTGGGCTGAGACGGACGGAGGTGGAAGCATACCTCCGGGAGCGTGGCCAGGCGTGGCGCGAGGATGCGACCAACCGCGACTTGTCGCTGACCAGGAATCGTGTGCGGCATGAGTTGATGCCGGTACTGCGCGGGTTCAACCCGGGGGTGGACGTTGCCCTGGCGCGACTGTCGGAGATTGCAAGAGACGAAGAGGAGTTCTGGCAGACCGAGATAGCTCGATTACTGCCGCAGGTTCTGCTGCAGGGGAGGCCGGTCCGGGGCGGGGGACGTGCCGTGAGTACCGTTACCGGCAACAGGAGTTGTGCGGTGGAGGTGGAACGGCTGCGGACGATGGCTCCGGCGCTGCGCCGGCGGGTATTGCGTGCGGCGGCGCGGTCGGTGGGATGCAGATTATCGTCCAGTGAGACAGCCAAGTTGCTGGCATTGGCGGGTTTGGAGGAGGTACCGCAGCCGGTGGCGGCGCGTTCCGGGGTGCGGCTGGAGTTGGGCGGGGGTCTACGCGCCGAGCGCACGGCGAGAGAGATTCAGCTGCGCGTGGATGCTGCGCCCTTCGTTGCAAAGAAGGACAGCAGAAAAGCTGGCGGGGTTGGGGCGGCCGGGGAGTAGAATGACGGATGTCTACGCGCTATCGACCGCCGACTCCGAACGGCTGCGATTTGCACCCTCCAGCCGATCTTGTCGTCTAACACTTGAGTGCGTTAGCAGCAAGGCTGGAAATTGCTCCTCAGCGATGAGGAAGCGCAAGCCCGGCGAAGCAGGAAACGAGGAAGCGGATTGAATTCAACGATTAAACATCTCTTGATTTGGGTCCTTACGGTGGGCTGCCTTCTGGTGGGATGGCGGTATGTCGTGACGAATATGAATCCGGGCCACGACCAGGCGATCAGCTTGACCGAGATGATGAACGACGCCCAGTCGGGCAAGATCTCCGAGGTCACGATTAATGGCACCGAGGTCACGGGCAAGTTCAAGGACGGCAAAGAGACCTTCCACACGACCATCCCGGCCAACTATCCCGACCTGTACAGCAACCTGATCCAGCATGGCGTGAACGTCGTCCAGAAGGACCAGAACGGCACGCTGTGGCTCAACATCCTCTTCCAGATTGCGCCGATCGCCGTGATCCTGGCGCTGTTCCTGTTCATGATGCGGCAGATGCAGTCGGGCGGAAACAAGGCGCTCAGCTTTGGCAAGAACCGCGCCCGTCTGCTCTCGATGCAGCAGAAGAAGGTGACGTTCAAGGACGTCGCGGGCGTCGACGAGGCCAAGGAAGAGCTGAAGGAGATCATCGAGTTTCTGCGCGAGGCGCAGAAGTTCCAGCGCCTCGGCGGACGGATTCCGAAGGGCGTGCTGATGGTCGGACCTCCGGGCACGGGCAAGACGCTGCTGGCGCGCGCTGTGGCCGGCGAGGCGAACGTTCCGTTCTTCTCGATCTCGGGTTCGGATTTCGTAGAGATGTTTGTCGGCGTCGGTGCGAGCCGCGTTCGCGACCTGTTTGAACAGGGCAAGAAGAATGCGCCCTGCATTATCTTCATCGACGAGATTGACGCTGTGGGACGGCATCGCGGTGCCGGCCTCGGCGGCGGACACGACGAGCGCGAGCAGACCCTGAATCAGCTGCTCGTGGAGATGGACGGATTTGAGTCCAACGACGGCGTCATCCTGATCGCCGCGACGAACCGCCCTGACGTGCTGGATCCGGCGCTGCTGCGGCCGGGGCGCTTCGATCGCCGCGTGATTGTGGACCGTCCTGACATCCGCGGGCGCGAAGAGGTGCTGCGCGTGCACTCGAAGAAGGTGCCGCTGGCTGACGACGTGAACCTGCCGATCCTGGCGCGCGGAACGCCGGGCTTCAGCGGCGCAGACCTTGCGAACATGGTCAACGAGGCGGCGCTGACTGCGGCGCGATTCAATCGCAAGGCCGTGCACATGTACGACTTTGAGGTCGCCAAGGACAAGGTGCTGATGGGCGCCGAGCGCAAGTCCATGCTGTTGAGCGAGGACGACAAGCGCGACACGGCCTACCACGAGGCCGGACACGTGCTCGTCGCGGCCAAGCGCAAGCATTCCGACCCGCTGCACAAGGTGACGATCATTCCGCGCGGTATGGCGCTGGGCGTGACGATGCACCTGCCCGAAGAGGACAAGCACACGGTGACCAAGGACTACCTCGAGACGCAGCTCGCGATCCTGATGGGCGGGCGCTGCGCGGAGGAGATCTTCATGGACCGCATGACGACCGGCGCCGGCAACGACATCGTGCGCGCGACCGAACTGGCCCGCAAGATGGTTTGCGAGTACGGCATGAGCGACCTGGGGCCACTGACCTACGGCAAGAAGGAAGAGCAGATCTTCCTGGGTCGCGAGATCGCGCAGTCGCGGGATTACTCGGACGATACAGCCAAGGAGATTGACCGCCTGGTGAAGAAGTTCGTCGACGAGGGCTACAAGTCGGCGTACCAGATCCTGGACGATAACCGCGAGGTGATGCACCGGATGGCGACCGCTCTGCTGGAGCGCGAGACGCTGGATGCTGCAGAGATCGAGCTGTTGATCCAGGGCAAGGAGCTTCCGCCGGCCAAGTCTCCGCTGGCAGCCGCGGACGGGGATGACACACAAAAGGTGCTGAAGCCGGAGGGTGGCCGCAAGCCGGGCTACAGCGAAGGCGCACCGACGACCGCGTAAAGTTGTAAGTTGTAAGTTGTATGTTGTAAGTTGCAGGTAAGAGGCAGCCTCGCGGCTGCCTCTTATGTTTTGGGGCTGACCTGACGCGGGGTACCCCCTCCCCCCGGAATTTGCGCAAAGTCTTCAAGAATATTGACTTAGGGGTGGACCTCAAGGTACGTGGGTGCGTCCTGGCGGGCTGGATCTATTTTCCGGAGCCCCTCTGGGAAGGCCGGTTGTGTCAAGCCGGGGGAGATCGGTCCGACGAGGTTACTGCGGCGTCATGCCGATAAAGGCGAGCCATGTGTCGACGAGCTGCGGCCAGGCGGTTACGGGGAGCTTAGTGCGGCGGAGGCCGAAGGCGTGGCCTCCTTTGGGGTAGAGGTGGAGTTCGGTGGGGACGCCGGCGTTCTTGAGGGCGATGTAGTAGGAGAGCGCGTCGTCGACGTTGTCGACGTGGTCGTCCTCGTTCTGCAGGAGGAAGGTCGGTGGAGTGTTTTTCGTGACGCGGAGATGGGGATTGAGGATGAGGTCGCGCACGGCGGGTGGAGCGTTGTTTGGCGGGAGGGTGAAGGTTTTGTTGCTGCTCTGGCTGACGTCATAGCCGGCAGCTCCGTAGGAGAGATGGCCGGGGTAGATGGCGATGGCGAAGTCGGGACGGCAGCTCTGATCGTCGGCGGCGTCGATGCGATGGTAGATGCGGCGGTCGAAGTGATTACTGATGTCGGCAACAAGAGAACCGCCGGCGGAGAAGCCGAGAACACCGATTCTGTGCGGGTTGATGTGGTATTCGGCGGCGTGAAGACGGAGCAGGCCTATGGTTCGTTGGGCATCTTCGAGAGCCATCGGCGATTCGGGGTAAGGGCCGGACTTGGGATAGAGCCTGGGGTTGCCGGGGACGCGGTACTTGAGGACGATGCACGTGATGCCACGCGGAACAAGCCAGTCACAGACCTCGGTGCCTTCGAGATCGATGGCGAGCATCTGGTAGCCGCCGCCCGGGAAGACGACAACGGACGCGCCGGTGTTCCTGCCCGCCGGGGAGTAGATGGTCATGGTGGGGATGGTGACGTTGCGCACGCCGGTGGTGCGCTTGCCGCCGATGAGATCGTTTGGGCCGCTGATTTCGACGGTTTCCGAGCCGAGGACGGGAGCGGCGTCGGGGATGGCTCCGGTCCAGATGGGGAGTTGTGGGTGGCCGGGCGTGGGCCGCCAGCCGGTTTGTTGAGGATGGGCAGTTGAGGCAATGAGACAGAGAGGAAGCAGCAGGGAGGAAGAGCAAAGGCGCATGGTGGACTCGCGAGGCGGAGTGGAAACGAAGTGAAGCGAGTCTAGGCG
>DATNGO010000014.1:0-7253 GCA_035605855.1 Acidobacteriaceae bacterium
AAGGGGCTTTTAGCCCCTGAGGGAATCTTTCGATTCAAACGAAACTCACCCCGCCAAATCCTCCGCCCGTTAGCTCTAGGCGCGATGTGTCGCCTATAATCAAATCTCCCGCCGGGAGCGTGCAGGATAGAACATTTTTTCCTGAGGGTCAGCCGGAACCAGAACAGTTTGTTCCGTTTTCCAGCCAGGAAGACGGCGTTCGATGGTTTGCCGAAGGCCGCAGTATCAGGAAAAATGTTCAAGAGCTTAAAGTGCTGTGAGGGTGTGGTTATCTTTACCGGAATGCGAGTGAGCGCAAGCTCCCTGAAGTGTACGTCCCAGCCTGTGCGCATGCGCTCGAGCCGCCTTGGTCGCTCGGGGTTCCCGGTCAGCTTGCTGACCCGGGTGAGCTCTCGGGTCCTGCTTCCATTGCTCCTCTTGTCGAGCATCACCCCCGGCCTCGTCCGGGCGTCGCAGCTCCAGGCGCAGGTACAGGCGCGCCCGCAGTTCAACGCTGCCGCATCGTCGACGCCGCAGATTCTCTGCCCCACACAGGTCATCGGCAATCGTCGCATTCCCAAGGAGTCGGTGCTTGCCCGCACCTACCTCCAGCCGGGCGATGTCTATGATCCCGCGGCCGTCGAGCAGACCTTCAACTCGCTCTGGAACACCGGCTACTTCGACGACGTCCGCATCGAGCGCGTCGACGAGCCCAAGTGCATTCAGCTTCTGATCTACGTGCGCGAGAAACCCACCGTCCGTGCCATCAACTACACCGGACTCAACGCCGTCTCTGTCTCCGATGTCCTCGAGCGTTTCAAGAAGGAGAAGGTCGGCCTCACCGTCGAGAGCCAGTTCGATCCCACCAAGCTCAAGCGCGCCGAGGTCGTCATCAAGGAGATGCTCGGCGAGCACGGTCACCAATACGCCGTCATCCGCACTGAGGTGAAGACGATTCCTCCCGCCTCGGTCGAGCTCACCTTCCACATCAAGGAAGGCCCGACCGTCAAGGTCGGCAAGATCGCTTTCTCCGGCAACACAGCGCTCAGCTCCCGTGAGCTCCGCTCGGCGATGCACTTCTCCAAGCCCATCGGCATCCCGCACTCCATCTTCTTCGAGAACATCTTCCCGCGCACCTTCGACGCCTCCAAGCTGGACGAGGACGCCGAGCTCGTTCGCGAGATGTACAAGGAGCACGGCTACGCCAAGGCCAACACCGGCGAACCGCAGACCAACGTCCGCAACGCCGGCGGCATCAACCCGTTCACTCTGCGCCCCTCCAAAGGCAAGCGCGTCGACATCCTGATCCCCGTTGAGGAAGGCGAGCGCTACCGTCTCGGCGGCATCACCTTCACCAACAACAAGGCCTTCACCAACACGGCTGCCCTCCGTGCTCAGTTCCCCCTCAAGGACGGCGACTGGTTCAACGGCAAGGTCTTCGCCAAGGGTCTCGAAAATCTGCGCAAAGCCTACGGCAGCCAGGGCTACATCAACTTTGTCGGCGCACCCACCCCGCGCTTCGACGAGGCCAAGCACCTCATCTACCTCGATATCGATTGCGACGAGGGCAAGCAGTTCTACATCTCCCGCATCGAGTTCACGGGAAACACGCTCACCCGCGACAAGGTCATCCGTCGCGAGCTCATGATGGAAGAGGGCCAGGTCTACAACTCCCAGCTCGTCGACCTCTCGCTCCTTCGCCTGAATCAGCTCAACTACTTCGATACCCTCAAGACCGACCAGGACGTCGAGACCCACCAGAATTCCGACGCCGGCACCGTCGAGCTGCTCATCAAGCTGAAGGAGAAGGGCAAGAACTCCATTGGCCTCAATGGCGGTATCAGCGGCCTCTCAGGATCCTTCATCGGCCTCAACTACGAGACCAACAACTTCCTCGGCCTCGGCGAGACGCTCTCGGTCAACGCCAACATCGGCGACCTCTCGCGCAACCTCAGCTTCGGCTTCACCGAGCCTTACCTGCGCAACAAGCCGGTCTCGCTCGGCATCCAGGTCTTCGACCAGAAGACCGACTACAACCCGGCCAAGAGCTACGCCCTCACCAACGGCCAGAGCGCCAACCTCACCAACGCGCAGAACTCGCTGCTGACCAACTACAACCAGTCGACCGAGGGCCTCACCATCTCGACCTCGACCGCGCTGCGCAAGCTCTTCCGCCGCTCCGGTGTGGCGCGCGTCGGCCTGTCGTACGGCCTCTCACGCTCGGCCATCACCACCTTCAACGACAACACCCGCAATGTCTTTGAGACCCTCGCCTTCCGCGCGGGCATTGCCGGCCAGAACCAGCTCAACGGCATCATCACCTCGCAGATCACGCCCAGCTTCAGCTTCTCCACGCTCGATCGCGCCGTCGGTCCACATCGCGGCAAGGACCTGAACGCAGCCTTCCAGCTCGCGGGCGTCGGCGGCAACACCAAGTACTTCGCTCCCACCATCGCATGGCGGCAGTTCTTCCCGATGAAGGGTCTGCGCGTCAACCCCGAGGGCCGCAACGTCCTGGGCTACCGCATCCTGTTCAACTCGGTCACGGGATTCGGTGGCGAAGTCGCTCCGCCCTTCGCTCGCATCTACGGCGGCGGTGAGAATGACATCCGCGGCTTCGACATCCGCTCGGCATCGCCCTACACCTTCATCCCCACGCGCACAGATCTCAACCTCACGAATCCCGACGGTTCGCTCGTTCCGCGTGACCCCAGCAATCCCACGGTCGGCAGCAACGTGCAGGTTCCGCTGCCGGTCTACCGTCTCGCTTCCATCGGCGGCGACACCAACTTCACCACCAACGTCGAGTACCGGATCCCGATCGTCGCCCAGGTGAGTTTCAACATCTTTACCGACTTCGGCATGACCTTCAACTCGCAGCCCGGGCAGCTTCGTCAGAGCGTCCTCGGCATCTCCGCCCTCAACGCTCCGCTCTACGGCTGCCCGCAGCTCGTCAACGGCAACTGCGTCGGCGGCACGCAGGTCAACTTCCCGCTCTACCTCAAGACCGTCCCCGGAACCAACTTCGTTCCGCGCATGTCCAACGGTGTTGAGCTCTCCTTCGTCCTGCCCATCGTCAACGCGCCGTTCCGCATCTTCTACGCTTACAACCCGCTGCGTCTCTACAAGACGCTCCCGCAGCAGTTCGCTCTGCCCAACACCTGCCCGCAGAGCCAACCCACCTGCGCCAGCTTCAAGGGCCTCTTCCCGTTCCAGAGTGCGCCCGGCGCCGCGGCCTTCAGCTACCAGGAGGCCGTCCAGTTCTACGGCGCCGACTACGTGCTGCGCGAGCCGCGCAAGACCTTCCGCTTCACGGTCGCGACGACCTTCTAAACTGTCACGCCACCACAACATCACAGGCCGGGCTCACACCCGGCCTCTCCTTTTTGCATCACTGCACGCTCGGCGCGCCCACGATCATCTGGTTCACAATCTCCTGCACAAAAACGACGCGGATGTGAATGCGTCTCGCCACATCCGGCAGGAACTCCGCGACAATCGCTCCCGCCGGGTCCGTCGCAATCCCAATCCCGATTCGCCGCGCCGTCGAAGGCCCATTCACCTGGAGTCCCGGCACATAGAGGTTCGAGAGCTCGGCGCTGATCACATACGTACCCAGCGTCGCGTAGTTCGGCATCGGTCGTCCATCGTCATGCTGCGACACGAAGGTATGCGCCACCGCGTGCCATAGTCGCCGCTTCACACTCGCCGTCGGCATCCGGTGATAGCGCGGGTCCTGCTTCAGCAGGGAAGGGATCGCGTAGGTCTGAAAGAACTCCCCCTGCGCATCAAGCACCAGTCCATATCCTGCCAGCTCGGCGAATCCATGAAATCCCGAGCCATACGCCGAGTCCGCGTTCGCCGCCACCGCAATCGCCGAATAGCCCGCTATCGTGATGAAGTTGAACGGATCCAGAAAGTCTCGAACGGCCAGCGTGCCTTTCTCCGCCGAGGTCAGCGGCTCAACGTGCATCGAGGTCACGAATGGCGCAATCGGATTCTCCGGTATGCACGGCGGCGGCCCCTGTAACGGCATCTTGTTGACGGCATAGTCTGAGTCCTTGCACGGACGCAGCGGCGCCGCCCTCGTCATCCCTTCCGCATCCTTCCCATTCGCATCGCTGGGAGACACCTGCGGCTGGCTCTCCGCGCCCGTGCTCTGGCTCATCAGCGCGCTCGGCGCATCGGGCAGATCATCCTTCGCCGCGGTAGTGTTTTGCGCGCCGGCCGCCGCGCCCAGTCCCAGCACTGCAACAAGGGCAGCCCTCCACCGGCAGCACCTCCGCGCTGCCGTCACGCATCTTGTTGGGTTGCCTCTCAGCTCTGCCCCCGGCTCCGCGCGTGAACTCGTGCGCATGACGATAAAGACCCGTCCCCTCGGCTCACTCTCCGCCGCAGGGGCTTTCTTTCATGGACGCGGTAAAGCGCTCCAAGGCTTCGCTAGTGCAGCAATCTTTCTGCGCGCCGCAGGTGGATCGCCTTCAGCACTTCGCTGGTGAACTCGTCCATCACAAAACTCAGCGCCGACCCGCCCATCGAGCCACCAAAGCTCGCCAGGTTGTCGTGGAAGTTCCGATTGCTTTTCGGGTAGTACAGATTGTTCAACGCTATGCCGGCGGCCTGCCCTAACATCAGCGAGGTATTCGCTACCGCGTGGCCATCGCTGCTGTCGCGTGTAATCAGGGCACGCGTAGCTGCATACCAGGCTCGGTGCGCCAGGCTATGCTGCGGCCCCAGCGCGAAATAACGCGGATCCTGGTGCAGCCACACTGCGAATGGTCCATTCGACAAAAACGCCTGGCTGCTGTCGCGGATCGCTGCCGCTCCCAGCCGCTCGCCGAACGCCCCGCTGTCTGTCCCGTAGTTCGGCTGCCCATTGGTCAACTGACCCCACCCCGCTGAGGCAAAAAAGCTGGCAAAACTGTTCACCGAATACAGATCACGTACCGCCAGGTTTATCTTGTCCCATTTGTGGATCTGCGGCGCCGCCATGCCCGCCGGAATCACCCTCGAATACATCGGCGCCCTGGGCATCGAGGTCGTCGCGGATACAGCCGTCGGACCCGCGGTCATCAGCGGCTTTTCTTCCTGATCGCGCGGATCGGCCTTCTGCGGCTCAGGCGCATCCGGTAACTTCGCCTCTGCCGTCAGGCTCGTCAGCGGCCCCGGCGTCACCTCTGCAATCTCGTCGGAAAGGAGGACCGGTGCAACGGAAACATCGTTTGACGAACTGGGCGACTGCGCCATGCCTCGCGGCGCAGCAGTGAAGAGCACTGCCGTCAGAAAGAGACTTGCGAACCGGCTGAAAAAAAGATCGCCAGACTGGCGTAAGACACCAAACCTGCAACAACTTCGAATGACGTGCATTGTTCCCTTTTTGGGTGGCTGCCCTGCAAAACCCGCCTGCGTCCGAACTCGACGAAGAATCCGGCCATCGGTAAAGGGATGGCTTACCCCACCCCATCGGTTGTCCTTGCAAATACTTCCGCGATCGAGTTCCTCTCATTTCCAGCCTGCCGGGTTTACCACTTCGGCACAAATTTCACCGCGAAATGTTGACCATGATAGCCCTCCGCATCAACCATCGAGGGGTGGCCTCGTCAGGGCCCCGGCGAGCGTTCTTCGCTCGCTGGGTGATCGTTGGCCGCGCCGGAGGTTCACGCCTATGACTCCCGCCCCGAATCAAAAACCACTGGACCAGCGCCTCCACGAGGCCGCGCGCCGCGCCGAGGAGGAGCTCCGCCGCTTCACCCGCTACCTCGATGAAGAGGTCGTGCCCGAGGTTCGCCGCAACAGCTCCACCGCCCTCCGCGCCGCCGCCGCCCGCCTCCAGAAACTCGCCGAAAGCATGGACGATGCGCGCTCCGGCAACGACAAGGCCAGCTCCGGCCCGAAACCCCCGAGCGTCTCCTGATGCATCGCTTCTTCAAGCTGTGTCATCTCGACCGAAGCTCTTCGCAAAGTGCAGAGCGAAGTGCAGAGCGAAGTGCAGAGCGAAATGCAGAGCGAAATGCAGAGCGAAGTGCAGAGCGAAGTGCACAGCGAAGTGCAGAGCGAAGTGGAGAGACCACTGTATTTGTCTCCGCTTCCAGGTACCCCGAGCCTTTAGGCTCGGGTCTCTCATTGCTCCAGTCAGGAAAAGGGGCTTTAGCCCCTCGGGTATGCTCCCCTCTACTCTCGGTCGCCGCTGTATGCGCGATCCTTTCCCTCACCGGCTGCCATCACAAGCCGCCTCAGGTGGCCCACCAGGCTCCGCCACCCATCACGCACCGCGGCACTCCACCCGCTGGCAGCCGTCCCTCCGCTCCTCATTCACTCGACGACACCAGCGGGCCGCCCATCTACACCGAGACCGGCCTCGCCAGCTGGTACGGCCCCAACTACAACCGCCGTGCCGCCGCTGACGGCACGGTCTACGACCAGGACGGCATGACCGCCGCGCATCGCACGCTGCCCATGGGTTCCACCGTGCTCGTCACGAATCTCGCCACCGGCCAGCAGGTTTACGTCCGCATCACCGACCGTGGCCCCTTTGCGCGCGGCCGCATCCTCGATCTCTCCGTCGGCGCCGCCAAGGCCATCGGGCTCTATCGTGCCGGCGTCGGCAAGGTCCGCATCGAAGCCTTCGCCCACACCTCCGCCGACCCCCCCGGCCACTGGTGCGTCCAGACCGGCCCCTTCACCAAAGAGCATGACGCCCGCGACCTGAAGAGCGCGCTCATCGACCGCTACCGCACCGCCAAAGTCGCCGAGTTCCAGGGCCCCACCGGCTTCTGGGTCCGCATCGATCCCGCCGGCCACGCCCGCTCCGAAGCCCTCGCCATGCAGGACTGGATCGGCAACCCCGACCCCAACGCCGCCCCCTATCTCGTCCGCATCGACTGACGCCCACCCCTCGGACCCTTTGCCCTTGCCTTTCTTGTTGTCATCCCCGAACCGGGGTCCCTGGCCAGCTTGCTGGCTGGGGTGGAGAATGGATCTGATTTATTTTCTTGTAGTTATCCAAGAGCCGGGGTCCCTCTCCATCTCCCGCGGCACCACGAAATCAAAGCCCAATGCATGACAAGTCCACGGCCCTTTAGAATCAAGACTTTGCACACTGAGGTCCACCCCTAAGTCCTATGTTCTCTAGACTTTGCGCAAAAACAGGGGGGAGAGGGGGTCCAGCTCCGCCCGCACCGCCCCCGCCAGACCCTCTGCTATACTGAATCCTGCCGTTTATCTAGCAGTTTCAGCACAGGAACACCCATGCCCAAGTTGAAGACCCACTCCGG
>DATNGO010000015.1:0-15177 GCA_035605855.1 Acidobacteriaceae bacterium
GCCGCGAGGGCGCGCCAGTAGTGGTGATTGTTGCCGAGCGCGCCCGGCTTCTCGTAGGAGATGAGCTGATGGGCGGCGGCCCGCAGCCAGTCTGCGACGCGCTCCTGCTGTGCTCCATCCAGGGCTGGATCCTGCCGGAGCACCGAGGCGGTGACGCCGGCGGAGGCGAGTGTCCACTCAGCCTGGTACCACGATTGCGAGTACGCCTTCGGGTCGTACCTGGTGAGCGCTCCCGCCTGAGCCCATGCATCAAGCTGTGAGAGCGCACATTGCGCCTCGCCCTGGTTGCCAGTGGCGACCCACTGATTCATGCCGGCGGTGATGCGGTGCTCGAAGGTTGCGTAGACGCGTGTGGCCTCTCCCTCCGCGGGATTCACCGGGCCGTTGGACCCGTGCATGTAGTGGTGTGGGATCTGCATCTCGCCGGTGGGCGCGGGGACGAGCGGCGTGGAAGTGCAGGAGCCAAGGTGGGCCATCGCACTATGAATGCGTGCGTCGGTCGTGGTCTTCAGGAAGGCCTGGCGCGCGGTAACGTCGAGCACGGAGGCGCTAGGGCTGGAGATTTTTTGTGCGGAGAGCATGGGGGCGAGGGCTAAACCCGTAAGGATAAGGGCGGTGGAGAGCGCGGAATGTTTCTTCGTCATAAGAACGAGAGAATTCTACTTGAGAAAATCGGCCGCATTTGCTGCTTATCGTCGATAAGTGGGGATAAGTTGGATTGATGAGCTAGTTGAAGCCGCGGCGGGTGCGGTTGAATGCGTTCTCGCGCTCGCGTTCGCGCATGCGCTCGCCGACATTGGCGGCATCCTCGATGCGCTTCTTCTTCTCGCCGGCGGTGAAGGTGCGGGCCTCGGAGCGCGAGATGCGCTTGTGCGCGGTCATGCCTTCGAGCAGGAATTCGGCGGCAGAGACGGTAAGCTCGGGCTCTGCGCCTTTCGGCAGATTGAGTGGCGCGAGTTTTTCGAGGAGTCCCTGGATCTCCTTGAGCGACTTAAGCACGATATCCGAGGGCTGCTTGTCGTTCATCTCGACGGTACCCCCGAGGTTGAACCATTGCTCGATCTGCTGGGTGTCGACGCCGGCGAAGTAGGTGTCGAAGATGCTGGCGACGGACTGCCGGATGAGCTCGCGCATGACGACGTCCGAGCCTTTGAGCTCGCCCTCGTACTCGAGTTCTACTTTTCCAGTAATGCCCGGCAATGCTGCAAAGATGTCGCCTACGCGAGGCACGACGAGGGACTCATCGTGCAGCAGAGCGCGGCGCTCTGCGTTCGAGACCACGAGCTCCATGGTGCTGATGGGCAGGCGCTGCGAGACGCCGGAGCGCTTGTCGACTTTTTTCTCCTCACGCGCGACGAAGGCGATCTGCTCAACGATCTGGCGGATGTAGTGCGGGATGTGGATGCGCTGAATCTGGTCGTTGTCCGGGGCGTAGCTGCGCGCGGTCCAGGCCTCCTGCTCGGTGATGGTGATGGCCTCGTCGAGCGACTCGGGGTAGTGCGTGCGAATCTCGGAACCGATGCGGTCCTTGAGAGGAGTCACAATTTTGCCTCTAGCCGTGTAGTCCTCGGGGTTCGCGGAGAAAACGATCGCGACATCGAGATCGAGGCGGATCGGATAACCCTTAATCTGGACGTCGCCCTCCTGCATGATGTTGAAGAGAGCCACCTGGATCTTGCCGGCGAGATCGGGAAGTTCGTTGATGGCGAAGATGCCGCGGTTGGCGCGCGGCAGCAGGCCGTAGTGCATAGTGAGCTCGCTGCCGAGCTCGTGGCCGGAGCGCGCGGCCTTGATGGGATCGACATCGCCGATGAGGTCGGCAACGGTGACGTCAGGCGTGGCGAGCTTTTCGACGTAGCGCTCGATGGGCGTCATCCAGGCGATGGGCGTGTCGTCGCCGAGCGAGGCGACGAGGTCGCGGGAGAACTTGCTCAGCGGAGCGTAGGGGTTGTCGCGCAGCTCGGAGCCGGCGACGTAGGGCGCGCAGGGGTCGAGCAGCGTGGTGAGAGCGCGCAGGATGCGCGACTTTGCCTGGCCGCGCAGGCCGAGCAGGATGAAGTTGTGGCGCGAGAGAATGGCGTTGACCACCTGCGGGATGACGGTGTCCTCATAGCCGACGATGCCGGGAAACAGCGCCTCGGCCTCCTCGGCGTTTCCGCGAGCCTTACCGGAGATGTGGCGCAGGCGGGCGATGAGGTTATCGCGGAGCTCGTCCTTGACCGACCGCGAGACGCGCTCGGGCGTGAACTCGGAGTTCCGAAGTTGGCCCAAAGTTGCAGGAAGAGCTGTTTGCGGCCTGGAAGGGTTCGCCATAGATAGAGTATAGATGTCGCACGGAGCCCGACGATTCCGGCTGCGGGCGGCGACTGGCTTTGAAAGCGAGGCGTATGAGTGCATTTGAAGCGCGGCATGCCTGGTTCTTCCTCATCTTCCTGTTCTGCGCGGCGATCGGGCTCGCCAACCTGATTCACTACCTGCTGTTTCGCTTCACTCCGCTGAAAAAGTCGGAGACGGGAGTGCGGCTCGCCATGCGGAGGTACGTCTCGAAGCCTGTCCGCGTGATCTCCATTCTTGTGTGCGTGATGATCGCGGTGCCGCTGGTTCCCAGGCTTGCTCAACAGATCCGGTACCTCGTGGAGCACGCCCTGGTGCTGGCGCTGGTCGCATCGCTGGGATGGGTAGTGATCGGCTCGATCTACGTCTTCGAGGCGATTGTCCTGCGGAAGTACGACATCTCCGCGGGCGACATCGAGGCGCGGAAGATGCACACGCGATTCGGTGTGGTGCGACGCCTTGTGATCGCTTTGATTGTGGTCATCACCATCGCGGCTCTGCTATGGACATTCAACGATCCGCGCATCTGGCAGTACGGCACCGGTCTCATCGCGTCGGCAGGCCTGGCCTCGCTGCTGCTCGCGACGGCGGCCAAGTCGACCGCCTCCAACGTGCTGGCGGGCATCCAGATCGCCTTCACGGGGATGATTCGCCTCGACGACATCCTGATCGTGCAGGGAGAGCTGGGGCGCGTCGAGGAGATTACGAGCTCGTACGTCGTGCTGGAGGTCTGGGACCTGCGACGAATGATCGTGCCGCTGAGCTACTTCATGGAGAACTCATTCTTCAACTGGACACGGACAAGCAGCGATGTCGTGGCCAGGGCCTTTCTGTATTTCGACTACAGCATTCCAGTGGAAGAGATCCGCGCCGAGTTTCGAAACATCGTCACGGCTTCCAACTATTGGGACGGCCGGATCTGCAACCTGCATGTTACCGAGTTGAAGGATCGAACCGTTGAAATACGGTGCGAGGTCAGCGCGGCCGACAGGATCAAAGGGTTCGAGCTCTGCTGTGTGGTCCGCGAAAAGATTCTCGGATGGGTTCGCACAAACTATCCGGCGGCGTTTCCCATGACGCGGTTTCAGATGCTGCCGCGGGCCGGAGCGGACGACGAGGCCAGCATCGGCGCGGCGGGCAAGGGCATCATTCACTCCAGGTAAGCGAGCGCACCCCGGGAAGTTCACGCAGTTGCTCGACCGCGCCGGGTGTGTGCGGCTGGTGTGAAGGGCGCTCGCGCCAGCGAATGGTGCATTCGAGCCCAGTGAGAGCACCCGGCGGCTCGTAGGTGGCCTGCCAGCGAGTGAACTCGCAGCCGGTTTTGAGGATCATCTGTCGAAGCTCTGCTTCGCCGGGGGATGTCGCCTCGAGCTGGAGGCAGAGATGGCCCTGCTGCACGCGCGGGATGAAGTTCTCCGCAAGCTTGAGACCCCAGAGGATGAAGATGGCGAGCGCCGTCGCAGCGCAACCGAGGACGAGTTGACCACCGCCGAAGAGCAGGCCGAGCACGCTGACAAACCAGATCGTCGCCGCGGTCGTGACGCCGCTGACGATGTTGTTGTCGCGCTTGACGATGACGCCCGCGCCGATGAAGCCGATGCCGGAGAGGATGCCAAGCGGAAGCCGCTCGAGGTCCAGCACCGTGAATGAGGACAGCGTTTTGCCGGAGGTGGCGAGCAGCATGTTGGCCTGCAGCTGCGCGAGGCACGCGGCGAGGCAGACGAGCATCGTGGTGCGCATCCCCGCAGGATGCCCGCGCTCGTCGCGGTTGAGGCCGATGAACAGGCTCGCGATGGCGGCGAGCAGAATGCGCAGGGCTATTTGTTCCCATGTGAGCGTCAGCGGCATGAATACTTACTCCGCTGATTTCGATGATGTTATAGGAGAGTTATGTTGCCGCGGGTTTAGCTGATGTCGTCGAGCATCTGCAGGCGGGATCCGTTACCGCCGGCTCACTTGGCTGTCTTGACGGTGCAGTCGGTGAGTTTGTAGTGCCAGTTTTCGTGATGGCTTTCCCGGTTGATTGCCACCTGGTCGGGCAGCTGAAATCCTCCAACGTTCTGATAGGTATAGCTGAGGATGATCCGATTGCCCGGCCTGAAATCTCCATCCTCGCCGAGCCTGTACGAAGTCATCAGAAAGCCCTGTGGGCCGGGATGGAAATCTGTTTCCCGGCGATCGGAGTCAGATCCCTTCGCGCCTTCGCTCTGGAGGCTCATGTCGCGTGCGAACATCATCTCGACGTCAAAGGTTTGGATCTTGAATTCGAGATTGTAGCCTGACGCGGACGGTTCGAATCGAACGGGTGTACCTTCCTGCGGGAGCATCGCATTGTTGGCGGCCCCCAACCAGTCACGCAAGCTGAACTCTACTGCATGTTCGAGGAGACCTTCGAACATGCCCCGGTAGGGCATCTTGTTGATCGCGTCGTCGGGCAATCCGGACGAGACAGTTACGTTATTTCTCGTGACGGTCACGCGGTTCCGAATAGGTTCAAAGTATTTTTTTACTTCCTCGTCTGTGCCTTCATCTCCGACACGTGGTGCTTCCTTGAAATGCTGCATCCAGTTGAACTCGATGGCACAGTCGAACGATTGCAGGTTTCTGTCAAAGGGGGCGTCGTACTTTGCTCGGGCCTGTTTGAGAAACGTCGCGTCGTCTGCGGTTCCCTGCGCGTGGCAAAACACCGCGCAAAGGCTGAACGCCAGGATTGAGTAGAGAAATCGCATGCCGGATTGTAACCGCCCCGCCGGGCCGGGATGCAGTACTTAGTTGATGTCGTCGAGCATGGCCTGCATTTCGCTCGCGGCGTGCTCGTTGCCGGTGCGAGCGGCGGCGGCGAGGCCGTCGTTGAGGCGCTGGCGGGCTTCGTCCGTGCGGCCGAGCTTCAGAAGCGTCTGCGCGGACATCTGGAAGGCCGGCACGTAGTCGGGGTTGTGCTGGATGGTCGTCGCAAACTCGCGGAGGGCGTCGTCGTTCTTGCCCTCGGAGGCGTAGGCCATGGCAAGGCCGTAGCGGGTGAAGGCGTCGGTGGGGTGTTCGGCGAGAATCTCGGTGAGCATGGCGATCTTGTCCATAGCTCATATTCTCGCAGGCCGGGTTGTTGAGAGCTAAGGGATGAAGACGAAGCGGTTGCCGCCGTCGGGTTCGTTCCATGCAGACGCGACATCGCGCAGCGGGAAAGACCGCACGCCGATCTCGAAGGGGCGATTCGCGGCCTCGGAGAAGAACTCGGAGATCGATCCAGCGAGGTCCGTCAGGGAGGCGCTGCCGAAGCCGCTGCCGAGCATCTCGAGCCCCGAGCTGCGCAGGACAGCGGCGTCGAGCGCGATCTTCGCACCGGCGCTGCTGCCGATCTGGATGTAGCGGATGCGCGCGTTCTTCTGGCTGAGGCCCTTCCTGGCGATAGCCTCGAGCGTGGCCTCGGCGGGCGCGCCCCAGAGGTAGTCGAGGACGACGTCGATGCCGGCGTCGATCTCGCGGCGGAGGGCGGCGACGAGGTCGTCGTGCGGCAGCTCGAGCGAGATAGTGGCATCGGCCCCAAGCGACTTCGTCTTCATAAGCGCCTCGGGATTACGTCCGCAGGCGATGACGCGCGCGGCGCCGCGGCGTTTTGCAATCTGCACGGCGAGCTGGCCGGCGACGCCGGTGGCACCGAGGATGAGGATGCTCTCGCCGGCGACAAACTTCGCGCGGAACGACAGGGCGGCCCACGAGGACATCGCCGGGTTCCCGAGCGCGGCGGCTGTGGCGTCGGGAATGGCGTCGGGCAGTGGGAAAAGAAACGGCTCTTTGCCGAGGGTGCGCTCGGCCATGGAGCCGAAGGGCGGACGTGCGACGCCGAAGAAGACCCGGCGGCCGTCGTCGAGGCGGCCCACGCCGTCGAGGCCGGGGATAAACGGTAGCTGGCCGGTGCTGCCGTAGTGCGCGCCCCTGGCCAGCGATTTGACGATGGGGTGCAGCCCGGCGGCGAGGACGCGGATGGCCGACTCGCCGGGCTGTGGCGCCGGATCGTCGAACGAGGCGTAGCGAGGCGGCGATTGGAAGGATTCGACCAGGGCGGCGTTCATCGGCGGCTCCCGTAAGTGATTGGGATTGCGGGTATTCGGCGGTTCAGATGCGCCTCCGGCACGCTCGGACGCGGACATTTAGAATATAGAGAAGGGAGCAGAACCACGGAATCAGTAGTTTTGTCCCGGAAATCTGAGCGGAGGTTTGGCAAACAGGATGAGCGAAGGTGTGACCGCACGGCCAGTCTCCGAGTCCCGGTCCGAGCGCAGCGAAATTATCTTTCCCGGCGACGCGAACGCGATCGGAAATCTTTTCGGCGGACGGCTGATGCAGTTCATCGACCTGACCGGCGCGATGGCCGCCAGCCGCCATGCACGCGCGTACACCGTGACGGCCTCGATGGACCATCTGGATTTTGTGGCCCCGGTGAAGGTCGGCGACCTGCTCATCCTGAAGTCGAGTGTGAACCGGGCCTTTCGCACCTCCATGGAGGTCGGCGTGAAAGCGATGGTGGAGGATGTTCGCGAGGGGCGCTTCCGGCAAGTGGCTTCGGCGTATTTGACGTTCGTTGCCGTGGACGCGACGGGCAAGAGAATTGAGGTGCCGCAAGTCATCCTCGAGACCGAACACCAGAGGCGACGCTTCGAGGACGCCGGCCGCCGCCGCGAGATGCGCAGCGGCGAGGTGCAGAGACGCAAAGATCTGCGGGCGACTCTGCCGCCTGAGTGGCATGTTTAGTGATTTAGTGATTTGCAGACGATAAGGATGAGAAGGGCGATTTGATGGGACACACAGGACAACAACCGATGGGACCGCAGGCGTTGCCGGGCGTGCAGTACGTCATCGCGGTGGGCTCGGGCAAGGGCGGCGTCGGCAAGACCACCGTCGCGGTGAACCTCGCGGTGATTTTAGCGAAGCAAGGTTTTCGCGTGGGTTTGCTGGACGCTGACATCTACGGCCCCAACGTGCCGACCATGCTTGGCGTCACGCGCCAGCCCTCGGTGCTGCCGGGCAACATGATTGAGCCGCTGACGGCGCACGGCGTAAAGTTCATGTCGGTCGGGCTCATCTCGCCGGGCGACAAACCGATGGTGATGCGCGGCCCGATGCTGCACGGCATCATCAAGCAGTTTCTGCAGCAGGTGGCGTGGGGCGAGCTCGACTTTCTCATCGTTGATCTGCCGCCGGGCACCGGCGACGTCGTCATCTCGCTTGTCCAGACCGTTCCGCTTACCGGCGCAGTCGTCGTCTCGACGGGCTCGAGCGTCGCCTTGCAGGATGCGCGCAAGGCGCTCGAGATGTTCCACCAGGTGAATGTCGAGGTGCTCGGCATGATCGAGAATATGAGCCAGATGACACTCCCTGACGGAAGCGTGATCGACGTCTTCGGCGCGGGCGCAACCGAGCAGACAGCGAAGCAGTTCAACATCACCTTCCTCGGCTCGGTCGATCTCGACCCGCAGGTACGCGAAGGTGGCGACCGCGGCCTGCCCGCATCGCTGGCCGGTGATCAGTCGGCTCGCGGGCGTGAGTTCGCCGCAATCGCGCAGAAGATCAAAGAACGCGCCGAGCAAGCAGGGGCGCAGAGCGAGAATGTATTGGAGATTTCGTAAATGAGAGGTTCCAGGTTCCAGGTGCTGGGTTCCAGAAACCCGAAGTCGCACTGGTACCTGGCACCTGGTACCTGACAGAGAATGCGGAACGACATCACATCCCGGCAGCGCGAGATCCTCACGGCGATCGTCGAGCAGTACATTGCGACGGGCGAGCCGGTGAGCTCGGGCACCATCGCGCGCCTGTCGCTTTCGGGCGGCCCCGCCAGCTCTGCGACCATCCGCAATGAGATGGTGGAGCTTGCAGAGCAGGGCCTGCTGGAGCAGCCGCACACCTCCGCCGGCCGTGTGCCCTCTGCGCGCGCGTTCCGCATGTACGTGGAGCAGCTTAGCGGAAGCAAACAAAATCGCCTCTCTGCGCCATCGACTGCGGAGCTGCAGTCGCGCATCGACACCAGCTTCGCCGGCATCGCCGGTGCCGAGGCGCTGCTGGAGCGCACCTCGCACGTGCTTGCGGTGCTGTCCAGCGGCGTGGGTTTGGCCATGTCCACCACGAGTTCGCACGACACGCTGGAGCATGTGCACTTCAGCCGGCTGGCCGAGCACCGGGTGCTTGCCGTCGTCGTCACGCGCAGCGGCCTGGTGCGGGACCGCGTGTTATCGCTCACCCGCGACCTCACGATGCTGGAACTTGAGACGGCCTCGCGCTTTCTTAACGAACACTTCCGCGGCTGGAGCATCGAGCGCATCCGCGCCGAACTTGCGCGCCGCATCGAGACCGAGCGCAGCACCTATCAGCAGATGATGGAGGCCGCGCAACAGCTCTGGAACCAGACCGTCGGCGCCGCGGCCGGTGGCCAGGTGGTCTTCGTCGACGGAGTTGCGAACCTGCTTGGGCTGCCCGAGGACCGTGAGCGGTTGCGCGAGATGTTGACCGCGCTCGAAACCAAAGAGCGGCTTATCGAGCTGCTGAATGCGTACATCGACGCACGCCAGGAGGAAGTTCGTGTTGTGTTTGATTTGGAGCAGCAGGCGCCGGAGATGGCCGGCCTCGTGCTCATCGCTGCGCCGGCACGTGTGGGCGGCGAGAACCTGGGTTCGGTAGGAGTAATCGGGCCCAAGCGAATGAACTACCCCAGCAACATGAGTGCGGTGGCCTATGTGGCGCAAATGCTGGAACGCGCCCTGACGCCGCGAAGCTCTTGAGCGCATCAGTACATAGAGAGAATTTGGCGGATATGTAGATAAGAGGTACGCGATGAGCAACGTTCGTACGCGATGGCCGCGGCCGGGAGTTTTTGGAAAGGACAGACGTATGACAGGGACAGAGGAGATGCAGAGGGTGGACGCACCGGAGGACGGCAGCGTGCCGGAGCAGGCGGAGTCCGCCGCTGTGCAGGGACAGCAGGGCAATGAGCAGGCAGCCGAACAGGCCGCGGAGCTTACGGCTCTGCGTGAGGAGCGTGACGCGCTGAAGGATCGGCTCGCGC
Organism: Acidobacteriaceae bacterium; assembly: GCA_035605855.1. Classification (GTDB taxonomy): domain Bacteria; phylum Acidobacteriota; class Terriglobia; order Terriglobales; family Acidobacteriaceae; genus Granulicella. The sequence goes on from DATNGO010000015.1 coordinate 9,389, forward strand.
GCCTGCAGGCGGAGTTCGACAACGCCCGCAAGCGCGACATGAAGGAACGCCAGGACGTGCGCGACTACGCCGTGCAATCCGCGGTCGAGCCGTTCCTTGGTGTGATGGACAACTTCGACTTGGCGCTTAAGGCGCAGGGTTCGGTAGAGCAGCTTCGCGCCGGCGTCGGCCTTATCCTCAAGCAAATGGAAGAGGCGATGCGCGGACTGAACGTGCAGCCGGTGGACTCGGTCGGCGCGCAGTTCGACCCGCGCGTGCATGAGGCGCTCGGCAGCGAGGAGCGTGAGGATGTCCCGGATCACCAGATCATCGAGGAGATCCGCCGCGGCTACAAGCTGCGCGACAAGCTGCTGCGCCCGGCGCTGGTGAAGATTGCGACCAACGTGAAGCAGGTCAGTGATTAGTTTTGAAAGGGCGCGACCTTAGTCGCGCCGCAAGAACCTCTCTCGCAACGGGGCTTTAGCCCCTGAGGGAGCGATGATGGGAAGTGTGTAGATGGCGACCGCAACGATGAAGATGGACTATTACGAGATTTTGCAGGTGGAGCGCACGGCGAGCGACGCGGAGCTGAAGGCTGCGTATCGAAAGCTCGCCATGCAGCACCACCCCGACCGCAATCCGAACAATCCGGACGCGGAAGAGAAGTTCAAGGCCTGCAGCGAGGCCTACCAGGTGCTCAGCGACCCGGACAAGCGCGCCGCATATGACCGCTACGGTCACGCGGGCGTTGGTGCAGGTGGCGGGAGCAATCCGTTCGCGGGCGGCGGTCCGTTTGCGCAGGGCGATCTCGGCGACATCTTCGGGGATCTCTTCGGCGAGATGTTCAACATGGGCTCGCGCACCGGCCGTGCCTCCCGCGCGCAGCGTGGGCGCGATCTCAAGTTCGACCTTCGTCTCGAATTTGAGGAGGCCGTCTTTGGCATCGAACGCGAGATTACGATTCGCCGCGCCGAAGCCTGCGCGGACTGCAGCGGAACCGGCTCCGAGGGCGGACGTCAGCCCGAGACCTGCCAGCAGTGCGGCGGCCGCGGACAGATTCGCACGCAGCAGGGCTTCTTCTCCGTCGCGCGTACCTGCCCGGTTTGCTCCGGCACCGGCTCGGTCGTTCGTCATCCGTGCAAGACCTGCCGTGGCGATGGCCGTATGCAGCGCGAGCACAAGATCCTCGTCAAGGTTCCCGCGGGCGTCGAGAACGAGACACGCATCCGCTACGGCGGCGAAGGCGACGCAGGCAGGTGGGGCGGCCCGTCCGGCGATCTCTACGTCGTGCTTGAGGTCCGCGCGCACAAGTTCTTCGAGCGCGACGGCGACGACCTGCACTGCGTGATGCCCATCAGCTTCCCGCAGGCGGCGCTCGGCACGGAGCTCGAGATCGAAACGCTGCACGGCCCTGAGATGCTGAAGGTTCCGGAGGGCACCCAGAGCGGCAAGGAGTTCCGTCTGCGCGGCAAGGGCGTTCCTCACCTGAATGCGCACGGCCGCGGCGATCTCATCGTCGAGGTTCGCGTGCAGACTCCGGCAAAGATGACCAAGCAGCAGAAGGAGCTCATGCGCCAGCTCAGCGAGTCGCTGAAGGTCGACAACGTGCCGCAGTCGCGCGGGATCTTCGACAAGGTGAAAGAGATATTCTCGTAAGCAGGACAGTAGAGAACAGAAAGCAGGCGGCCAGTACGGCCGCCTTTGCTTTTCTTTCTGTCATCCCCGCAGGGGATCTGCTTTTCCGGCCCGGTCTCTACAGCAGTGCTGAGCAGATGCTGAGCGCCGCAATCGCCGCGGTTTCGGCGCGCAGAATCCGCGGCCCCAGCGTTACATGCCGCCACCCGCTTTCGCTGAACAGCGTCATCTCGTCCGCCGTCCATCCGCCCTCCGGCCCGATCGCCAGCGCGATCTCTCCCGGTACATCTTCGAGTGCTGCCGCCAACGAATTCTCCTGCTCGGTCTCCGCGAGCAGCAACTTGACGGGCGCACTCGTCTGCGCGAGTGCGAGCTTCAATGTCAGCGGATCATCCACCTTCGGCAGATCGCTGCGGCGCGACTGCTGCGCTGCTTCGAGTGCAATCCTCCGCCAGCGGTCTACACGTTTGGCGGCGGCATGCGCAAGATGCTTTTCGGTGCGCCGCGCGATCACCGGAGTGATTCGCGCCGCGCCCAGCTCTGTCAATTTTTCGAGTCCCCACTCGTAGTGATCGAACTTGATGATGGCAAGCAGAAGATGAACCGGAAGCGCTGCTTCGGCCTCCAACTCTTCGCCTAACGCAAAAGTAACCTCGTGTTCGGTGACATTTACGACCGTGGCACGCCGCAGGAATCCATTCGCCACGACGTCGAAAACTTGTCCGGGCTGGGCGCGGAGAACGCGCGCGAGGTGCAGCGCCTGATCACCCGTGAGCGATGCGGTTGTGTCGGTGAAGGTGTCGGCAATCCAGCGTCGGCGCGTCATCGTGTTCAAGCATACTTGCGATGCGAAGAATTTTCAGAGTGCGTGAAAGACCGCATAAACAAAGACTGCGAAGCCTTAATAAATAAAGTCAAAAACACCTCGGGGGACGCTCTCTTTGGCGTCCCCCGAGTGTGTTGCCTTGGTTTGCTGCTTTGCCTTGGGTTGCGTTTGCCTGCGCTCCCAATCGATGAACATCATCGACGCCGCAATGCGGCTAACAAGGGTATAGATTTCCTGCGGCTTAGAGTCAAGAGAAAAAAGAAGATCAGGGAGGAATTTCTGACCTGCTTTGCACAGCTTCCGACGACACTCGAATGACATTTAAATGCCTCTTCAAGTTGAAGTCGCGGACCCGACGTCGCGCGACGCGGAGTCGAGCGCGAAGCAAATGCATCCAATCGACACGTATACTTTGTCGTCGCGAGGGCGCTCAAACGCCTGTCGACATCAGGAGATTCTTCCCATGCGTGAAGTTGTGATCGTCAGCGCGGTTCGCACACCGGTTGGAAAATTTCTCGGCAGCCTCTCATCGTTGAGCGCAGTGGAACTCGGCGCGATTGCGGTGCGCGCCGCCGTTGAAAGAACCAACGCAGCTCCGGAAAAACGCGTAGCCCCCGAAGATGTAGACGAGTGCATCATGGGCTGCGTTCTTCCCGCGGGTCTCGGACAGAATCCCGCGCGCCAGGCAGCCCTGCGCGGCGGCCTCGCGGACACGGTCAGCGCGCTCACCATCAATATGGTTTGCGGTTCCGGTCTGCGCGCCGTCGGCCTTGCCGCGCGGTCCATCGCGGAGGGCGATACCGACATCGCCGTCGCCGGCGGCATGGAGTCGATGTCGAACGCGCCCTATCTTCTCCCTGCCGCGCGCAAGGGCATGCGCATGGGCGACAGCCCTGCTGTCGACTCGATGATCCGCGACGGACTCTGGTGCGCGTGCGAGGACTTTCACATGGGCGAGACCGCCGAGCTCGTCGCCGACAAGCACGGCTTCACTCGCGAGCAGCAGGACCAGTTCGCGCTCAACTCGCATCGCAAGGCCTCTGCAGCCTGGAACGAAGGCCGCTTCGACGCCGAGATCATCCCCGTCGAAATCCCCGGCAAAAAAGGAAGCACCATCGTCACGCGCGACGAGAGCGTTCGCGACGACGCCAGCCTCGAAGCGCTCGCGGCGCTCAAGCCGGCCTTCCGCAAGCAGGGCACCGTCACCGCCGGCAACGCACCCGGTGTCAATGACGCAGCCGCTGCCGTCGTCCTCATGTCCGCCGACAAGGCTCGCGAATTAAAACTCACCCCGCTCGCCACCATCCGCGCGCAGGCGACCAGCGGCGTCGCTCCGCGCTGGGTGATGCTCGCGCCTGTTACTGGAATCCGCAAAGTTCTGGAGCGTGCCGGCTGGGCGCTCTCGGACGTCGATCTCTTCGAACTGAACGAAGCCTTCGCAGTCCAGGCGCTCGGTGTGACCAAGGAACTCGGTCTTGGTCTTGATCGCGTGAACGTGAACGGCGGCGCCGTCGCCATCGGCCATCCCATCGGCGCCAGCGGAGCTCGCGTCCTTGTCACACTGCTGCACGAGATGCAGCGCCGCGACGCACACAAAGGCGTCGCCGCGCTCTGTCTCGGCGGCGGCAACTCCGTCGCCATGGCCCTCGAGCGTCTTTAGCTGTCAGGGTTTGGGCTTCTGCGCGTCCGGCTGCTGCTGTCCATTCGCATCCGGCTGCCTGGCCCCCGGAGCAATCGTCTCATTGCCGTACGTGATCTTGACGTTCGTGTGGAAGTTGAACTTCTTGTAGTTCGTAAACCGCACGACCGCGCGCATGTGGTCGTCCTCGCTCAGCGCGCCATCCTGCGCCGCAAAGTGCAGAATGCCCTCCGCCTTTGTGTACACCGGGAACCAGTACACGCCGTCGATCTGTTCATAGTAAGTCGTGAACGGCGGGCTCAGATCCTCATGTCCCTTGCGCGTATCCTGCGGCACGTTCAGCCCGTTCACCAGCACAATCTCATTGTCCTGCTGGTCCACCCAGATCTTGCCCTGAAAGTAGCGATGCCCCTTCACCAGCACCTTCGGCGCGGCGTCGAAGACGTAGGTGTCCAGCTCATCCACGCGTTGCTTGCCCAGGTAGGTCAGGTTGTAGTCCGGCAACTGCGCCTCCGTCAGGATGAACGGAATCCTCTCCGCGATATCCTTCATGTCGTTCTCGGTCAGGATCACGCGCTCGATCGTATTCTGTGGCGCGAACACCACGTGCTCCACGCGCTTCCCTGTCGGATCGAACGTGATGTCGGTCACCTGCTGATACTCGCCGTCCGGCCTCCCTGTGTCATCGTTGATGGTGTCGATCTTCACCGTCTGGCGAAATTCATACTGGTTGCGTGCCGCTTCGAACGCCGTCTCCCGCGCGCCCATCTTCTGAATAATCTGTTCGACCGTCGTCCCGGTCGGCGGCGAAGGGTCCAGCGGACCGAAGCCCTGCGCCGGCTTATTCTGCGCAGCAAGCGGCGCGGCGATGGCGACAAGGACGAGAGCGAGCAACGTGCGGATCATGGCCTGAGGTTCCTACTCCTCTAGACGGTAGGCCGAGCTAAAAGGTTCTGCAAGGGCCCCTCCCGAAACCTGGCGTCAGGTACCGTGGCATCCCTTTCTGCCTTCTTCGCATTCTTTGCGTCGAGGCTGTTGCTTTTGCCCTTGCCTTTCTTTCTGTCGCCCCCGCAGGGGACTTTCTTTCTGTCATCCCCGCAGGGGATCTGCTGTTGTCTTTGTTGTTGTCGTTGCTTCCAGGCAGCCCGAGCCTTCAGGCTCGGATCTCCCCTGCGGTATGCCTTCGGTTCGTGAGCCGCGCTACACTTACGACCGATGCGCCTCGCCACTTCTCTCCTCGCCGCCGCCCTCGCGATCGCCCCGCTCGCCGCCCAGCAGCCTGCTGCGTCAACCACAAAGCGCCCCATCACCTTCGCCGACCTCATGGCGATGAAGCGCGTCTCCGACCCGCAGATCTCGCCCTCCGGCAAATGGGTCCTCTTCTCCGTCACCGACGTCTCGCTCGAGAAGAACACCAAGACGAATCATCTCTGGGCTGTTCCGCTCGACGGCAGCGCGAAGGAGCATCAGATCACTTCCGGTGACGGCGAATCGAATGGCCGCTTCGCCCCCGATGGCAAGACCATCGCCCTCACCATGAAGGATCAGATCTACACCATGCCCTGGGACGATGCCGCGGGGTCGGTCGGCTCGCCCACGCAGGTGACCAATGTTAATGGAGGAGCCGACGGCGCCATCTGGTCGCCCGACTCCAAGCGCCTCCTCTTCGTCGTCGACGTCTACCCCGAATGTTCCGACCTCGGCGACTGG
>DATNGO010000016.1:0-11917 GCA_035605855.1 Acidobacteriaceae bacterium
AGATTCTTGATCGGATGATTCCCGCCGTGGTGCCCGAACTTCAGCTTGTACGTCTTCCCGCCCAGCGCCAGCCCAAACAGCTGATGCCCCAGACAAATCCCAAACAGCGGTTTCTTCCCTTGCAATTCACGGATAGTTGAAACCGCATACTCCAGCGGCTCCGGATCGCCCGGCCCGTTCGAGAAGAACACGCCATCCGGATTCAACTCCAGCACCTCAGCCGCCGTCGTCTTCGCCGGAACCACCGTCACGCGGCAATTCTCTCTCGCCAGCATGCGCAGAATGTTCTGCTTGATCCCGTAGTCAAACGCCACCACATGCAGCGGTTCGGTGGCCGCCGCATCCTCCGCCGGCAACAACGAGTCTCCACTCTGATTCCGAACCTCGTCCGCGCTCCACTCATAACTCTCGCGAGTCGTCACCACGCTCGCCAGATCCGTGCCATCCATCCGCCGATGTGCCCGCGCCTTCGCCACCAGCGCCTCCACATCGTCCACATTCGTCGAGATCACACCACGCAGGCATCCATTCGCGCGCAGATGCCGCACCACTGCACGCGTGTCGATCTCTGCAATCACCGGAACGCCGCTTCTTTCCAGATATTCGTCCGCTACTTCGGTCGATCGCCAGTTCGAAGCCACCGGCGAAAACTCCCGCACCACCAGGCCCTCGATCGCAGGCCGCGCCGACTCCGCATCGCTCGGCGAAGTCCCATAGTTCCCAATGTGCGGGTTCGTCAGAACGACGATCTGACCCGTATACGACGGGTCGGTAAAAATTTCCTGGTATCCGGTCAGCGAGGTATTGAAAACGACCTCGCCTGCGCGCTCCACCGGCGCGCCGAAGGCTCGGCCGCGAAAGATGCGCCCGTCTTCGAGCGCCAGAATTGCCTGCATGGAATCTCCCCTTGGGAGTGGACTCTATCTATCCTAACAGGCTTAACTCACCTCTCGCCACCGGCTCTCGCTTCGCCTCCGCACGCAAAAAAGCCCGGCTTTCGCCAGGCTTATTTGCAACCTCCTTGGCCCGACATCTGCTGCGCTGGCCCGGCACTGCTTCTTCGGGCCCAACATCCGCTGCGCTGGCCCGGCATCTACTGCGCCTGATACGCTCTGCAGACGCGATGATGATGCTGCCACCAGCAATGACGGTGGTGGTGATGGTATTGCGCCTGTGACGTGCCTGCGGTGCCAAGAACAACCGCCAAAGAAAACACACCCAAAAGAATTCGTTTCATCATGGCAATTTCCTCTGCGCGGGCATCTGTCTGTCCTTCACTCCGACACCCTGCGACATAGGTTAAGAAGCCATCCCTGTGCGAAGGTTTGCCCTCGAAACCAGCTCTCCGCTTCGCAAAAAGTTGTGCAAAGTCGCAAAGGGTTGCCTGCCTCAGCTCAAATCAATCAACACATCCTCGCCCTCTACCTTCAGCGGAAGCACGCCCACATGACCGCAATCCGGCGGCAACGCCTCGCCCGTCCGCGTATCAAACGTCCACGAGTGCCACGGGCACACCACGCACTCACCTTCAATCCACCCCTGCCCCAGCGGCCCTCCGCGGTGCGGGCAGATGTTCTCGAGCGCCGCCAGCCGCCCATTCACATTCGCCACGCACACCTGCACCCCCTTCACCTCGGCCTCCATCACCTCGTTCGGCTTCGGAGCTTCGCTCACCGCACACAACCGCACCCACTCACTCACCCTTGCGCTCCAATCACGCCCGCACACACGCGAGCCGGCCCGCGCATGAGATGCTGAACTCTGTACACAAGACTCATGGCCACACCTCGCAAGCCGAACCCCCCGCGCACTCCGCAATCTCAGCGTACCGCTCGCACGCAGCCAAACGCTGCTCCGGAACTTGTAGATCCGCGCTGGATCCTCAAAGCACTCGCCGCCGTCTTGGCCGTCGCGCTCCTCCTCGCCTGGGGAACACTCTGTCTCCTCTGGTATCAAGGCCAATGGCAGCTCGTGCTCCACCCATCGCGCACCGTCGCCACCACGCCTGCTTCCGTCGGTCTCAAATTCACCGAGCTCCACTTCGCCGACGATGCCGCGGGCCAGCCTCAACTCTTCGGCTGGCTCATCCCCGCATCCGGCGACACCGCCACACCCTCCGCTCCCACCGTACTCTTCCTCCACGGCGCTGACGGCTCGATCGCCAACTCTCTTCCCAGCGCACTCACCCTCCACAACGCCGGCCTCAACGTCCTGCTCTTCGACTATCGCGGCTACGGCCGCAGCATCGGCCGGCATCCCACCGCAGCCACGATGCAGTCAGACTCAGACGCCGCGCTCACCTGGCTCATCTCCACCCGCCACCTCCCGCCGTCGCAGATCATCCTCTTCAGCCAGGGCATCGGCGCGTCGCTCGCCGTTAACCTCGCCGCCGAACATCACGACATCCCTGCCATCATCCTCGACGCTCCCGACGGCGACCTCACCGCCCGCGTCGCGCACGACCCACACTCTTCGCTCGTTCCCGCACGTCTTCTCTTTCACGAAATCTTCCCGCTCGCCGAACCCCTCCGCACTCTCCCCACACCCAAGCTCCTCATCACCTACACCAACGCCGCGCAGCCGCCCGACACACTCGCAAACGCCGCCAACCCCAAGGTCACCGTCGAGCTGCCCTCACCCAACGACCCCACACTCATCCCCACCATCCAGCGCTTCCTCGACCTCTACGTCACGCCCACGACACACTGACTCGCATATCGCATCTACCTGGCGCCCGGAATCTGGAATCTGGAACCTCGCCGTTAAAAAGGCGTGAAGGCCGCCGGTGTTCAGGCAGCCTTGGTAAATAGGTGGGGAGGGTGTTGCGGATAAGGGAAGCCGAAGCCGTGGGTACTCGCGCTCCAGCAGTTGTTACATCTCTTCAGACGAAGCATTCCACAAAAGGTTTTGCTCTGCGCCCGAAATTCTTTGTGCGAATCTCACTTGCAACACGAGGCAACAGACACACGAAAACCCGCATCTTCAGCGGCTTTTTCACGCACACCACAGCGCACGCCATCGATGTATCGCCTCGCGAAATCTACGCAAACAGGACACATCGCACACGCAACCTTTTCGCGTGCGATGCCTCACTCTTCTCTACGCATCTTCTCTACGCAAAGTTCAAAAAAGTTCCCGGCTCAACCTGCGCACCCGGAAACACCACATCCAGCCTCTTCGACCCCAGCGTCTTGTACGCCGCTTCGCCCAGCACATTTCTGAAGTCTGTCGTCACCTTCAGATCGCGCCCTTCGTTCAGCTGTTCATCATTTACGCCCGGCCACTTGCCATACACCTTGCCGCCCTTCACCTGTCCGCCCAGCACGAACATCACATTCGCGTGTCCGTGATCCGTTCCTCCCGTGCCATTCTGTCTCGCCGTCCGTCCAAACTCCGACATCGTCACCAGTGTCACGTTCTCCGCCTCATCTCCCATGTCGCGCCAGAACGCCGCAATCGTCTCTGAAAACTCCTTCAGACGATTCGCCAGCTGTCCATTCGCCGCGCCCTGGTTCTGATGCGTGTCCCATCCGCCGATATCCGAGAACGCCGCCTCCACACCCAGGTTCGCCTTCAGCAGCTGCGCCACCTGCTTCAGACTGTTGCCAAACGCTCCGTTCGGATACGCCACACCATCCGCCGGCTTGTACTGCGCAGGGTTCGCGGCCTTCAGCATCTTCACCGCCTCAAACGTCTCCTGGCCCGTTCCATGCAGCACCGCATCCGCGCTCTCGTCATACATCGCCTCAAACGCATTCGACACAGCCGACGTCTGCGGCCCGCGTCCGCCCACCGAAAAGTCCGCGAGGTTCGCCACCGACACCGCCGGCACCTTGCCCTGCAGCGTCCTCGGCAGCTCCGACCCCAACGCGACCGCCCTGAACGGCGAAGGCTGTCCACTCAGCGCTTCCACCTGCAGCGCGCGATTCAGCCATCCATCCGGCGTCGACTTCACGCCCGGCGTTCCGCTCTCCATAAAGTCCTGCGCATCAAAGTGCGACCGCGACGGGTCCGGCGACCCCGCCGCATGCACAATCGCCAGATGCCCCTGCTCGTACAGCGGCTTCATCGCACTCATCGCCGGATGCAGCCCGAAATACCCATCCAGGTCCAGCACCTCATTCTTCTGAATCGCAATCGTCGGCCGCATCCTGTAGTAGTTCTTCTCCGCATACGGAACCACCACATTCAATCCATCACACGCTCCGCGCTGAAAGATCACGACGAGCTTCTTCCTCTGCGCCGCCGCGCGCTCCACCTCTGCATACACCGCGCGCGTCAGAAACGCAGGCACCACCGAAGTCCCGAACAGCGCCAGCGCACCTCCGCGCATGAATCCCCTCCGCGTCACGCCATTGCGCCGCGCCACATCGCGCCCGCACATATCGCATCCCCAGTCGCTCGCATCGGTAAACCGCACCCTATTCGCCATGACCGCTACTCCCTCTTGCCTTGCCCTGCGTTTCTCGTCTTGAAAGGGCGCGGCTTTAGCCGCGCCGTAAAGCTCCGAAAATTCTGCGGGGCTTTAGCCCCCGAGGGACTTCCCTCATCTCCTCTGAAACTCCGGCGACCCCAACAGCAGACCTGCCATCGTATCCAGCGGTGTCCCCTGCACATTCACAGGCCTTTCTCTGCCCGGCCGCTTCGGATTGAACCTCGGCATGAACCCGCCATCTGCCGGAACCATCAACGTCTCGCTCTGCGTCGCCGGCTTCGCCTTGAACGCCTCTTCCGCGCTCTGCTGCGCCGTCGGATCACCAAACTGCGCCAGCACCGTCGAGCGGGTCTTGTCCGAGGCCGGCTCACCCAGCAGCGCCATCTCCAGCTTGTTCTCCGTCTCAACATCCGGAGTCAGCGGCGGCGCGCCTTCACTATCACCCAGCAGCCGTGGCCAGTCCGTCTTCGTTCCACCCACGCGATTGCTGCTCAGCACCAGCGCAAAGTTCATTCGCGAAATCAGCGCATTCGAGCTCACCCACTCATCCGCTTTCCACGAATACCCCTGCGGCGTCAGCATTCCGTAGATCGGCATGCCCAGCCGGTCCATCGCCTGCACCAGCGGCAGCGGACTCTTCACATCCGCTCCGCTCGCCCTCAGCGCACTCGCCATAAACTCCACCGGCGTCTTCAACTTCGCGCGATACACCTGCGGGCTCCAGAACTCCGGCGAGCGATACATCGTCAACAGCACCGCCTTGATGTTCCCATTCGTCTTCAAAAACGTTGCGGCCATCCTGTTCACCAGCGCCGCCGGAGGATCGTCACTCACAAACCGCACCGCAAGTTTCTGGCTGATGAAGTGCGCCGTCGCCGGGCTCGTCGCCAGGATGTGCAGCACCTCCAACCCTTCCTTCTGCCCGTTCTCCTTGATCTTGTGCCCCAGCACGATCTTCGTTCCCGGCTCATGCCGCGCCTCATCGTAGAACGCTCCGCCGCCCTGGAACGGCTTGTCGATCGTCCACCCCGTGAAGCACTTCGAAACCTCGATCACATCCTGCTGCGTATATCCGCCGTTCACACCCAGCGTGTGCAGCTCCATCAGCTCGCGGCCGTAGTTCTCGTTGATCCCCTTCGGTTGCTGCTTCTTCGCCAGCGGCCGCATCAACTGCGCCCGTTCCGCACGCTGCGCCTGCAGCGAGTTCGGCCCCACGCTCTCCCAGTTATCCAGGTACATAAGCATCGCCGGGCTCTGCGCCACCGCCACCAGCAGATTCTCAAAACTTCCCAGCGCATTCGGCAGAATCACGTCGCGTTCGTAGGCTGGTAAATAGTACGGCTCGTTCGCGTTCTTCCTCAGATACACGCTGAAGTGGTTCAGCCAGAAGTCCGTCATCACCGCCTGCAGCTGCCGTTCGCTGAACACATCGCGCGACATCCGCTCCTCGAGAATCTCCGCGCCCACCACCCGTTCCGGAGCCGTAATAAACTCGCCCGCAACCTCCTCGTCCTCCGGCGACATTCCCTGAACCAGCAGCACCTTCTGCTGCGGCTTCAGCGCAGCCTTGAACGACATCATCTCGTCCGGCTTCATCTCCACCAGCCGCTGCACACGCTGCTCTGCAGGCAACGCCAACACCGCCTGCACCTCTTCCGGCGCAGGCTCGGCCCCGGGGTCCCCAGCGAACTTGTTCGCTGGGGTGGAAGCCAGTTCCTTCATCCGCGGCTTGCCCTTCTTGTTCAGATCCAGCGGCTCGGTCGCCATCTCTCCATTCGACAACAGCTGATTTCCCTGCGGCGTGTTCCCGTTCGCAGCGCCATTCATGTCCGCCGCTCCGCCGCCGGCCATTCCCATACTCGCCTGCATACCAGAATCCGGGTGCCCCGTCCGTACCGGCGGCTTTATCGCCGTGACGGGTGGGGTCGACTCTCCCTCGGTTTGCCCCAGCGCCTTCAGCCCAGCCATCTGCTGCCGGCGCGCCGCCTTCGCATTCGGCCCCGCAGCCGCATCTGAATTCTCCGTCTGCGGATTTCCAGCCATCATCATCGACTGCTGCTGATTCTGCTGCTGCGCCTGCTGCTGATTCTGCTGCTGCGCCTGTCCCGGCTTCGCCCCGTTCAGCGCCTGTTCCTTCATCTCATTCTGTTTCTGGTCGAACTCATAGCGCGCATCCGCATACAGCGCATGCTCCACCCGTCCGCGCGGAATCGGAAGATCGCGCCGGTCCGACATCCGGATCATCTGCTGCGACGGAAAGCGCTTCATCAGCTCATCCTGCGAGAGCTTCAACGCCGGGTACTCCTGCATCCGCTGCTCAAACGCGGAGTCGTCAATCTTCTCCGGCTGCAGTTGCTGCAAAAACCACGCCTGCGCGCCCATCTTCTGGACTTCCTCAACCTCGCCCGGCCTCGGCCCGAACGTAAACCGGTTCAGTACATGCAGCACCCGCTCCTGCTGGGTCAGCGGAGCCACACGCTCCGCCCGCTTCGGCGGCTTGGGAGCTTCCGGAGCCCCCGGCTCGGGGTGCCCCATCCGTGCCGACGCAGTCGGAACGGGTGGGCCCTGCGCAAACGCCGCCTGCGGAACTGCCATCAACCCGCACAACAGACCCGTCAACGCGGTCTGTCCCGCCTTACGCATCCACCTACGCCGCGGAATCATGAAAGTTGTTCTCCACATAGCTCGCTCAACTGGGGCTGTCCCGCTCAAACCCGCCCTTCGCCCCTAAGTTGCGACAAACATACTCCAAAACTCAATGACCCAACCGTCATCCTTCGCGCAACCAACAACGCAGCAAACAGGCTGGGGCTCCCCAGGGCTGGTATCCCGCCAACAAAAAGCGTTCATTCTCAGCCAGGCGCCACGTCTTATGTGACGCGAAGTCGAAGGCGGGGTGCAACAACCCCGACAGATCCAGTGCGAATCCACTGCCGCCGAATCCTTCCCCCACACCCAACCCTTCGGCTTCTGCGGTCACAACCCGCAACTCACACAAACCAAAGGGATAACACGCGCGAAACCCGCCAGGAAAACCGCAGCCGCATAGTCGACCTCAAACTACACATTCCAGAGACTTTACACGCAAACTCAATGGAATCAAGACTTTACCCTTGAAGTTCACCCCTAAGTCCAACCGAATCTAGACTTTGCACACAAACCCCCAGGGGGAGGGGTCCTAATCCCTAATCCCTAATCCCTCCCCTAATCCCTAATCCCTGATCCCTGATCCCTGCCTCTAAAAATCCCTGCCCCTAAAACTCCGCCAGCTCCTTCATCACCTGAAACAGTCTTTCCGGCTGTGGCAGAATCACATCCTCCAGCAGCGGCTGATAGGCCACAAACGTATCCATCGAGCCCACCCTCCGCACCGGAGCATCCAGCTCATGGAACAGCTCCTCCCCGATCCGCGCCGCGATCTCCGCCCCATAACCCCAGCTCACCATGTCCTCGTGAGCAACTATGACCTTGCTGGTCTTCTTCACCGACTCCGCAATCGCATCCCAGTCGTAAGGGCTCAGGCACCGCAGGTCGATCACCTCAACCTCAACCTTCAACTCCCGAGCCATCCGCTGCGCCGCCTGCAGCGCCCTCGGCACCACCGCCCCATACGTGATCACCGTCAGGTCCTTGCCCTCGCGCACCACCCTGGCCTTCCCGAACGGGATCATGTACTCCGGCCCCGGGTACGCCGCCCTGCCAAACGTCTCGCGGTACAACCGCTTGTGCTCCAAAAACAAAACCGGATCATCACACCGAATCGCCGTCCTCAGCAGTCCCGCAGCATCCAGCGCATTCGACGGCATCACCACTCTCACGCCCGGCGTGTGCGTGAAGATGCTCTCCCCGGACTGCGAGTGATAGATCGAGCCGCCGGTGAGATAGCCGCCAATCGGCACCCTCATCACCAGCGGGCAGCTGAACTGCCCGTTCGACCGCCAGCGCATCACGCTCATCTCATTGCGCATCTGGTGCATCGCCGGCCAGATGTAGTCGAAGAACTGAATCTCCGCCACCGGCTTCAGTCCGCGCACCGCCATCCCGATCGCCCGGCCGATGATATTGGCCTCCGCCAGCGGCGAGTTCCACACACGTTCGTTGCCGAACTCCTTCTGCAGCCCTGACGTGAGCTTGAACACACCGCCCTTGCCCTTCAGCTTGCCCTCACGCAACGGCTCATCGCGCGTCGCATCGGCCACGTCTTCGCCGAAGACCACGATCCGCTCATCGCGCCGCATCTCGTCCCGCAGCGTCGCGTTGATTAGGTCCGCCATCGTCCGCTCCGTGTCATCTGCGGTCACCGCGGCCTTCGTATCAAACTGTGCGTCCGTCGGCTTCAGGTCTTCCGAGTACACATGCTCCAGGATCGTGTCCGCCGTCGGCAGCACCGCCGCCAGCGCACGGTCTGCCGCGCGCTGCACCTCTTCATCCACCTTGCGCTCCAGCTCGTTGATCCCCTCCGCGTCCAGAATCCCCTCGCGCAGCAGCCACATCTGCATCTGCGAGATCGGATCCCGCAGCGCATCCGCGTTGATCTCTTCCTTCGAGCGATACAGCCGCTCGTCATCGCTCAGGGAGTGCGAGTACGGCCGCGTCACATGCCCGTGCACCACCGCCGGCCCGGCACCGCTCCTGCAATACCCCACCGCCTCCACCATCGCCTTGTAGCTCGCGATCGCGTCGGTCCCATCAATTTCCCAGAACCTGAAGCCCGGAAAGTTGGCGATCAGCTTCGAGATATTGCCGCCCGGTGTGTTCGCCTCCACCGGCGTCGAGATCGCGTACCCGTTGTCCTCGATCACGTACAGCACCGGCAGCCTGCTGTTGGAGGCCGTATTCAGCGATTCCCAGAACTCACCCTGGCTCGTCGAGCCCTCGCCGATCGAAACATACACCACCTCATCAGCCTCGAACTTCACATCCTTGAAGCTTCGATAGTCAGCTCCGTCGCTCATCCGCTTCGCCGAACCAGGATGATGCTTGTAGTAGCGTCCCGCCTCCGCGCAGCCTATCGCCTGCAGGCACTGCGTCGCAGTTGACGACGACGGCGACACGATATTCAGCCGCTCGCTCGTCCAGTGCGACGGCATCTGCCGCCCTCCGCTCGAAGGATCTGTCGCCGCGCCCACCGCCTGCAGCAACTGATCCTCAACCGTCATTCCCAGCGCCAGGCAGATCGCCCGGTCGCGATAGTACGGAAAGAACCAGTCGTATCCTGGCTTCATCGCCAGGCCTGCCGCCACCAGCAACGCCTCGTGTCCCGCACACGACACCTGGAAGAAGATCTTCTGCTGTCGCTTCAGCATGATCTCGCGGTCGTCCGTCCTCCGCGAGAGATACATCAACCGGTAGAACTCGACGAGCTGCGCCGCCGTGAGCCCGGCGGCCACCACCCGCTCCGCCGTGCGGTCACCCAGCCGCTCCGCCACCTTGCTCGACGTCCTCTTCTCCGCCAACCCTCGGCCCTCCAGTCGGGGTCCCCGGCGAGCGTTCTTTGCCCGCTGGAGTGAACCAGCCTCGACGATTCTACTCGTCCCCTCGACCCCTGTCCCCGTCTCGCAACACGATCTTCATCGTCACCGGCGCGCGCCGAAAAAGGTCCGCATTTTCAGATCGGCGAATTTCTGCATCTGTCTGGATAAACGTCAGAGCCGATGTTCGCCTTGTAGAATCATTGGGCCTTACAGTCGCGGCTGTGCACAAAATCGTCTTCCGAGGAGACCGTTATGCATTTCGAGTTAAGTGGAAATGGAGTCCGCACCTCCTGCTGGGCCATCCCTTCGAAATCAACTGACCGCAAGTGGATGGTTGGCGTGCTTCTCGGCGCGATGATCGTCCTCCTGTTGAGCGCAGGCCGGCTGCACGCGCAGAGCGGAATGACCTTCAAGAATGGACCCCAGATGACCTGCGCCTCTGACGACATGCGCAGACATAATTGCCCCGTCAATACTTCGGGCGGCGTCCGCCTGGTGAATCAGCGCAGCCAATCACCCTGCATTCAGGGCCGGACCTGGGGCTTCAACCGGCGGGGCGTCTGGGTGGATCGCGGATGCAGAGCAGACTTCTTCGTCCCCGCGGAACAGGGCGGCGGCGGGCCGGGATACGGAAACGGCCCCGGCTACGACGGACAGAGGCCACCCTATAACGCTGCGACGATCAACTGTTCCTCGAATAACGGAAAAAGGAACTACTGCCCCGCCGATACCTCCCGCGGTGTCACGCTGGTCCGCCAGATCAGCGGCTCACCCTGTGTTCAGGGCGACACCTGGGGGTACGACAGGGGCAGCATATGGGTGGATCGCGGGTGCCGGGCGGATTTCCGTCTTGGCGGTGGCGGACCCAGGTAGAAAGGCCGATCAGAGCCTCCCTATCACAACGCGAGCACCGCGCCCTGTCCCGATTCGCGACAGGATTCTGACATTCTCTGTTTCGAGCCGATACACAACCTAGCCGCGACTGCGGCCAGGACCCGCTCTCCGTGCTTCGCCGCCTCATCCTGTTCACATTCATGGCTGCAGTCGCCGCCCGGATTTCCGCGCAGCCGCAAGCCGCGCTGCCGGTCTCACCGCCAATTCCCGGCCGCCTGCTCATCGTCTATCGCAGCCGCACCATACCGGCCAATGCCGATTCACTTGCCCGCGCCGCCGGAGCCCATGCACTGCACCACTTCAGGCACCTCGGCGTCACCGCACTCTCGGTCGCGCCGGCAGACGAACCTCACGCACTCGCGCAGCTCGCGGCCAATCCACAGGTCGCGCTCGTCCTGCACGACCGCTACGTCACCGGCCACAGCATCCACTTCAGTCGCCTCCCACTCGCCCTTCCGCTCGACGCAGGCGATCCCACAACCTCCGGCAGCGGAACCTCCAGCACCATCACCCGCCACTCCGTCGCCCGCGCGCCCATCAAGCCTCGAACGGACCCCGCGCCTTCCGGCAACTCCAACTCCACTTCAACATCCACTTCCGGCGACAATCCGCCACAACCCACCACTGACATCGACTACGACTCAGCGCAGGGCTGGGCCGTCCGCGCCGCGGGAGGCTACGGTGACAGCATTCCCGGCGGCGTCGCCGCTGGCCCATGGAACACCTCGCTCGGCGCCGGCATCCGCATCGCCATCCTCGATTCGGGCGTCGACGCCAACCACCCTGACATCACGCCCAACCTCGCGCTCAATCTCTCCGAGATCAACCAGACCGCGCTCCCCAGCCCGTGCGACGACGGCTCCGCGCAGGACCAGTCCGGCCACGGCACCTGGACCGCCTCGCTCGCCGCCGGCGCTCTCGGTCCCGGCACCGGCAATGTCATCGGCGTCGCTCCGCAGGCCACCATTCTGAATATCAAGGTCCTTGAGCGTATGCCGGCCAGCGGCATCGCCAACATCGCGCAGGCCTGCGAGGCCGGAGAGCCCGGCGGCCTGCTCAGCTGGGTTCTTCAAGGCATCGATGACGCGGTCGCCAACCACGCCGACATCATCGC
>DATNGO010000017.1:0-36440 GCA_035605855.1 Acidobacteriaceae bacterium
GATCGACTTCACGGACTTGCGCGGTGAAACCGGGAGAGGAGATCTCCAGCCGGTATTTACCGGGTGGCAAGGAACTGATGGTGAATCGGCCGGCGGCGTCCGTGAGCGTCTCGCGATGCGCGGTTCCCGAAGTCTGATCCAGTGTGACCTTTGCATGTCCGACTGCTGCCCCGCTGCTGTCCGTGATAGTGCCTGCGATCTGGCCGAATGCATCCGGAGAGCGAAGAGACGACAGCTTGTCATACGTGCGCAAGGTATAGGCGGGAGCGGCTTTGGCTACCGCAGGGGCCTGGGCTTGCGAGGGCTGCGACAACGGTGGTGCGGCCGCGGCTGGCGCGGCGGGTACAGTCGCTCCGGCGGCTGCCCGTTGTTGCGGGGCTGCACCTGTGACTTGCGCTGATGCAGCGGTGGACCCGGATGCGATGACGCCGTTGACTTGCTGGCGATCCAGGATTTGCGGCTCTGGTTTGGGGGCTGCTCTCAAAGCCGGGGATGGTTTAGTTGCAGACTGCGCCTTGGACTCAGTGGGGGTTGGCCCATCTATTGGAGCTGCAGTTACTGCCTGGGGTGAAGGAGCGGTCGGGGATTCGGTAGCGATCTGAACAGCTGGCGGTGAAGTGTTTTGATGTGTGTGGTGCAGGAGCACGACCATGATGATGACAGCCGCGAGCGTGGCGGCTCCCAATGAAAGAACGGGCCACCATGCCAGGGAGAACCTGCGCACGGACGTGGGAGCAGGTTCTTGTAAAGGAAGGAAGGCGCCGGCCAGGAATGCGATCTCACGGCAATGCGCACACTCGGCAAGATGTTGCAGGCATAGCCTGCGTTCCGATGCCGACAACGCGCCCTCTGCGAACGCATTGAGCTGGTCTGCGTCGAGGTGGGGTTCGGGTTGTGGCTTTGTTGTCATTCGCGTTGCCGTTTGTTCCGGTTCTCATCTGAGAACGGCGGACCCGTGGTTGTTTGCAGGATCTTTCGCAGGTGGATGTTCAGGTCCCTCGGATCGATGCCCAGCGCCTCCTCCGCAGCAGCTCTCCTCAGACCGCGTCGCTGAAGCTCGCGGAGAAGCTGTTTGCGAACCGAGTCCGTGAGCCGCTTGAGCTTGCGGCTGACAGTCGCTTCGTGAACGCGAAGCAGACGCGCGATCTCCAGAAGCGTTCGGCCATCGAGAAAATATGACGCCAACAGAAATCGCTCTTCAGGTTCGAGGCCGTGAAGAGTTGTGTGAATCGTTGATTCAAGATGCAAACGTGTTGCATCCTCGGGCGGAGGCGGGGTTTGGTTCGCCGTGGCAAATTGGCCCTCTTCGAGCGGGGCCTCGCGACGCGTGCGGCGAAAGCGATCCACATAACGCTGTGCCAGCGTCGTGCGCAGCCAGCCCATCAGAGAGCCGCGGCCACTGTAGGAAGACAGAGGCGAGCGGCGTTGGCCTTCCTGGTCCTTCAGGCCGAAGAGCTCGGCGTAGAGAGAGTCGGCCAGCTCTTCGCCGATCGATAACGATCTGGAGATGGCGGTGGCTGCCTGCTTGAGAGGTTCGCGATAACCGTCAATAAACTGCTTCCAGGCTGGTTCGTAGCCGCGGGCACAGGCTTGTGCGAGAGCGAGATCTCGAAGATGAAGACCGCGAAGGTACCTCTCGGCGCCGGTACCCGTTGGCCGCCGCGTGGCTGCAGATGCGAGCATTGTTGCAAACTCATCGAGGGGCCAACCGAAACGCGCGGCTTCGCTGGCCGTATACAACTCCTCCGCGAGTCTTGCTCCAGGCGCCGTGGTGAGCGGTGCAGTCTCGTGCTGCAACGAGTCGACTACGTGCACGGATGAGGTTGGCTCCACGTTAGTCACGATGATGAAACGGAAGCGCCCCTCTGTCCAGCGTCAAGTGGAACGAAGTGGAATTTATCGCGGCCGGTCAGGCATTGACGCGATTGCCGGCGCGGCGCGCAGCAGAACTGTGAGGAGGAAGTCCGGTGGTTTGCCTGACGATGAGGCGGGTCCCTATGCGGTTCTCAACCCGGGGGCGTTCGCCGGCGGGAAGCAGGTTGGCGAGTAGAATCTCGACGGCCCTTTGCGCGAGGTCGTTGCAAGACATGCGGACAGTGGTCAGGGGAGGGATGGTGTACTCGGCAAGGTGGATATCGTCGAAGCCAATGAGCGAGAGATCGTTCGGGACCTTGAGACTGGCTTCGAACAGCGCATGCTGAACGCCGATGGCCGTCATGTCATTCGAGCAGATGACAGCAGTCGGCCTCTTTTTGAGTCTCAGGAGCTTCTGCATCGCGTTGCGCCCGCCGTCCAAGGTGTGATCTCCTTCGATGATCCAGGATGGATTGATCGCCAGGCCAGTGGAGCGGAGGCACTGGAGGAGAGCCTTCTTGCGTGCCTGCGAAGAGCGCAACTGGAGCGGACCTGAGATGAAGCCGATGTCGCGGTGGCCCAGTACGGCGAGATGTTGTACGCCTTCATAAATGCCGGCACGATAGTCGACATGGAGCGCGCTATCGGCCGGTCGCGATGGCAAGGAGTCGATGAAGACGGTGGAAATCTGTGCGGCTTCAAAGCGTTCGATAAAAAACTCATCGCTGCCGAAGGTCATGACGGCAACCCCATCCACCTTGCGCTCCAGCATGCGCCGGACACAGCGTTCCATCTGACGAGGGTCATGACTCGTTGAGCCGATGAGGATTTCGTAGTGACGGCCGACGGCTACCTGTTCGAACTCGTGGATGAGCTCGGGAAAGAAAGGGTTGGTGATCTCGGAGACGATGAGCCCGAGCAGGCGGCTCTTGCCCGACACAAGTCCGCGAGCCTGCGTATTGGGCAGGTATTTGAGATCCGCAACAGCCTTCCAAACACGGGAGGCAAGCACGGGGTCGACTGACGGAACGTGGTTGATGGTGCGCGAGACCGTCGCGATAGACACTCGGGCGCGCGCGGCGACGGTGTGGATATCGACCCTGGTGGAGTTATCGTTTTTCTTTTTGGCCATGTTTCATGGGCGTTCTCGAGAGGGAGACGACGACTGCTTCAGATGGGGATACCGTAGCACTGAGGAAACGTTTTCACATAGAGAATAGTTCCAATTGCCCGTTGTGAACGCGGGCACAAGCACGGAGCGGCTCGAGAGCAATGCCCACAGGGCGTGCGTTGCCCGCAGCGCGGGCCTCTGCGCGGGAAAGAGAAAGACGCTCAGGGTGGAGTTGATGAAAAGCAAAGTCCCGCCGATGAGATACGTCGGTACCCCCGAGATGAAGGAGGCTTCCCCGCCACAAATTAGTCCGAGGACCGAGCAATGTGCAATGCGAAAAGGGTCCTCGCGCGGCCGATTCGTTCTTAAGTCACGGACTCTTCTGCCGATAAGGAGGGAGTGCCCCATTCCTTCGCGGTCCGAATCAGCCGTTTTCTTCTGCATGCGGCGCTCGCGTCCTCGTTTCTCCTGCTCTCCAATGTGTCGTTCGCCCAGACGGTATCCGCCTTTCCCGGCACTACTGTGGTGGGCCAGCAGTCCGGACCAATCATTGTAACGGTCACCATGACCGCGCTGGGCACGCCATCCGATCCGCAGGCCGTGGTTCAGGGAATTCCGGAGGAAGACTTTTCGATCGCCGCAGGGGGAACCTGCCCCCTGGATCAGCCTGTCACCACGGTCGGGCAGACCTGCACGGCAAACGTGGTCTTTGCGCCGAAGTATCCGGGCTTGCGTGCGGGTGCGGTGCGGATCATGGGTACGAATGGAAAACTGCTCGGCAGCGCGTTAATTGCAGGCGTGGCCACAGGATCACTTGCGGTCCTTGATCCCGGGCGCATCGATACGGTGGTGGGCGACACTGAGTGGTTCTATCAGGGCGACGGCGTACTGGCGACCTCGGCGCCGATCCACGAACCTACGGCCGTGATCGTTGATGCCGCCGGCAATCTGATCCTGTCGGATACGGAAAACTATCGTGTGCGCCGTGTAGATGCACAGAGCCACTTGATCGAGACGATCGCCGGTATAGGCAGTCCTGGTTTCTCCGGTGACGGAGGACCGGCCA
The DNA here is from genome assembly GCA_035605855.1 of Acidobacteriaceae bacterium. Classification (GTDB taxonomy): domain Bacteria; phylum Acidobacteriota; class Terriglobia; order Terriglobales; family Acidobacteriaceae; genus Granulicella. The sequence continues at coordinate 4,032 of DATNGO010000017.1, forward strand.
CTCAGGCGACCATCAGCACACCCGGCGGCCTGGCCATCGACGGTGCAGGAGACATCTATTTCGCCGACAGCGGAAATCAGATCGTTCGACGTATCGATGTGAATGGAGATATCACCACTGTCGCAGGCACGCCACAGAGCCAGGGCTATTCGGGCGATGGAGGTCCAGCAACTTCCGCGAAGCTCTTTCTGCCGGAGGGCATTGCGCTGGATGCGGCCGGCAATCTCTACATCGCGGACACCGGTAATGCAGTGATACGCGAGGTAGACGCCGCTACCGGCAAGATAAGCACGGTGGCTGGTGTGCCGGGAAGCCCGGGCTACAACGGTGAAGGCACGTCCACTGCATCTCAGCTGAACTCACCGTGGACGGTAACAGTTGGACCGGATAACTCGCTGTACATCGCGGACACCTATAACAACCGCATCCGCAGGGTGAGCGGAGGAACGATCTCCACGATCGCGGGAACCGGAGCCCAGGGCTTCAGCGGCGACGATGGACCTGCTCGCTCGGCGGTGTTGAACCTTCCTATTGGAGTGGCGCTCGACCCCGCAGGCGATCTGTACATCGCTGACTCAGGCAACGACCGCGTCCGCAAGGTGAGCGCCGCCACCGGCGACGTCAACGCCGGCACGGCAACGATCGAGACGATGATCGGAACCGGGGGCGAAGGTTTTTCCGGCGATGGCGGGCCGGCCAGCCAGGCAAAACTGCATGGACCCTACGCACTCTTGTTCGCTCAGAACGGCGACTTCTATTTCACCGACACGATCAACAACCGCATTCGGCGGGTGCTGGCGACCCCCTTCACCCTTCCACAGTTTCCGGACACCAAGGTGACCAAGATCTCATCGCCGCCGGTGATCGAGGGGTTGGACAGCGACGGCAATGCCGATCTGAACCTTACCTCACCCACGCTGGACAATGCCGCCCTCGACACGACAACGACCACCTGCAGCTTTACGACGGCAACGCTGAAGGGATCAAGCTGCAACCTGGGAGTGGAGTTCGCGCCTGCGACGGCCGCGCCGAGCCTCCAGGGCTCGGTCACGTTGAACTCCGCTGCGCCGAATTCTTCAGCGGTGATCGATATCTTCGGCAACGCGTTGAATGTCAATCCGACAGGGATGTCGCTCGCGTCCAGCGCAAATCCAAGCATCATCGGACAGACCGTGGTTTTTACAGCGACGGTGACCAACTATGGTTCGTCGCCGCTGACCGGGCCGGTGACATTCATGGACGGATCGTCGACTCTCTGCAGCAGCGTCAACCTGAGTGGCGGAATCGCGACCTGTTCGGCATCCTGGCCGGCGCTGGGACAGCATACGATCGCGGCGAACTACGCAGGGGATGCGAACAATGAGGCGAATTCCGCTTCGCTGACCCAGACCGTGAAGCAAGCGCCGACACTGGTGCTTTCTGTGAGCCCGTATCCACATGCGACTGTGCTTGGGAATGTCACGCTGACGCTGACGGCGTCTGCTTCAACCGGAACCCCAACTGGAAACGTCGTCTTTTACGACAGCGGAAGTGCAATCTCCGGAAATGTGGCGCTCGATGGCGGCGGAGTCGCGACGTTCTCGACCACAAACCTGGTACCAGGCGCGCACCATCTTAGCGTCCAATATGCCGGAGACACAATCAACGCGCCGGGCACATCGAACGTGGTCGACGAGGGCATCTTCCAGGCGACGACGACCACCACGCTAGGCACGACCGACGCGACGCCGACGGTGGGCGACTCGATCACGCTGACTGCGACCGTGACCAGCGCCGGCGGTCGGCAGCCGGCGGGAGTCATCAATTTCACCGACAATGGATCGCCGCTGGGCTCGGCGAGTCTCGACGGGTCAGGCGTCGCGACGCTGACAATCAACTCGCTTACACCGGGAACTCACTCCATCGTGGCGAACTACGGTGGCGACATCGACAACTCGGTCAGCAACTCCTCGCCTCTGGACGAAACTGTCGCGCAAATCGCCACCGTGACGAACCTCGTGAGCGATGCCAACCCACTCTCCGCTGGCGCTGCGCTGCATCTTACGGCGACGGTTGCTTTGGCCTCCGGCGCCACGGCTGACGGGCCGCTCACCGGACAGGTGACATTCGCCGACGGTGCAACGCCACTCGGCACGGTGAGCCTCGACGGGTCAGGTCACGCGACACTGGCGGTGAGCACACTTGCGGTCGGCGGCCACACGCTGGTTGCCAGCTATGGAGGAGCGGCGAACTACGCGACCAGCAGTTCTGCGCCTCTCGCACAGCAGGTGCAGAAGACCCCAACGACGGTGAGCGTAACCCAGTCGGCGACGACGGCGCTGGCCGGAATTTTGGTGAGCTTCACCGCAACCGCGACCAGCTCCACCGGGATTCCGACCGGCACGGCCACGTTGTACGACGGCGGCACCGCTATTCAGACAGCGCCGTTGAACGCACAAGGTAGTGCTTCGTTTTCTACGCGTACGCTCTCCAGCGCCTCTCACGCGCTGACCGTGGGTTACGGCGGTGACTCCAGCTATCAGGCCGGCACAAGCGCACAGTGGATGGAGACCGTCAATCTCGCGCAGCCGACGGTCACGCTCAGCGGACCGGCGAATGCGGTGAATGTCGGAACGGCGGTCGTACTCACGGGCAACCTGACCAGTCCGGGTATCACGCCGACGGGCACGCTGACCTTACGGGACGGCACTGCTGTGATCGCCACGCAGGCTGTGTCCTCCGCGGGTGGGATCAGTTTCAGTACGAATTCGCTCCTTGTCGGAACGCACACACTTTCGGTCGCGTACAGCGGTGACAGCGACAATTCTTCCGCGGCTTCGTCTGGAGTCGCCGTGACGGTGCAACAGGTGCCTTCGGTCACGGCCGTCGGCTCCAACGCCAATCCGGGAACTTTCGGTCAGCCGATTACGCTGACGGTGAGTGTTGTCAGCGAAATTCCGGGGATGACGGGAACCGTAACCTTCTTCGATGCGGGAGCGTCGCTCAACACGGCTACGCTTGCGGCGAACGGAACGGCAACGTTGACGACTTCAGGATTAGGCTTCGGAGTCCACAGCATTACGGCGGTATACCAGGGTGACGCACAACATGCTGCCTCGACCTCCACGGCGCTCGACGAGCGGATCGTAGAGCCGGCGACGGCCACGCTGACGTCCAGTCTTAACCCGGTGGTTGCGGGTGTGGACGTAGGTTTGACGGCGACGATTCTCGCAAGCGGAGGCCAGATACCGACGGGTAGCGTGGTCTTTCGCGACGGCGCAACGGTGCTCGGCACCGTGATGCTGGGCGGCAATGGTGTCGCGGTATTGCACACCACTTCGTTGGCGGTCGGTGCTCACGTGATTACTGTCAGCTACGGCGGAGACAGCAACGTTGCCGCGGCCTCAGGATCACTGACGGAGACGATTCAGAATGCGACAACGCAGGTGGGTCTGACCGTCAGCTCGAATCCCGCCACTTATGGCTCACCACTCACACTGACGGCTACGGTCGGCAGCAACGGGGGCTCGGCGACGGGTCCGATCACCTTCGTCGACGGTGGAACAACGTTGGGCAGCGCTGTGCTCAGCGGGCAGGAGAGGGCGAGCCTGTCGCTCAGCACACTCTCTCCTGGGATTCATACAATTCTCGCGAAGTATGCGGGAGATGGACGCGCCAGCGCCTCGGATTCGGAACCCGTCTCGATTATTGTGAAGCAGGCGACGTCGCTGGCGCTGAGTTCCTCCTCCAACCCCGCGCTCACCGTCAGTCCCATTAGGCTGATCGCCAATCTCGCAGACGCCGGAGCTACGACCGCGACAGGCAACGTCGTGTTTACCGAGGGGGCAGCACAGCTTGGGACCGCTGCGCTGGATGCAAGCGGACACGCTTCGCTTACCCTGCCGTCGCTCCCCGCTGGAACGCACGCAATTACGGCAAGCTACGCGGGAGATGGAAACGACTTTGCTGCCAGTTCGCCGGCACTGACGCAGACCGTCAACCTGCGTGCGACGACGACCACCTTGACCGGCTCGCAGACGGATCCCGTAAACCCGCAGCAGGTGACGTTGATCGCGGTGGTACACAGCGACGGAAGCGTCCCACCCACAGGGTTGGTGAGTTTCAGCAGTGGAGGTCTGGTTATTGGCACAGCGGCAGCGGATAGCACCGGCGTCGCGACGCTGACGATCCTCATCGAGAGTCCCGGAGGCAGCGAGAGCATTGTGGCCAGCTATGCGGGCGACGCCGTTTATGCCGCATCGAGCTCCACGTCGACGACCGTTCAGGCAGGGCCGGCCACGCAATTCACACTCACGATCGATCCGGCCACAGTAAACATCGTGAGCAAACAGCACACCATCATTCAGCTCTCGCTCTCGTCCATCAAAGGATTCAGCGACAAGATTCAGTTGGGCTGCCTCGGGCTTCCGTTTGCGGCGACATGCACCTTTTCCACGCCGCAGACAGAGCTCTCGGCTAACGGAACGACGACGGTGCAGCTCACTCTCGATACAGGCGATCCGCTGGGGATCGGTGCACAGGCAAGCATCAGACATGAGCGTCGCGATGCAAATGCCCTCCTCTGTCTTTTTCCGGCGGCCTTGCTGGCGAGCCTCTTCGGGAGGCGCCGCAGACTGACCACATTGCTGGTCATGATCTGCGCGATCATGCTGACCTTCACAGTTTCAGGCTGCGCAGGGCTGCGGGAAAGCGGCACGCCCCCGGGCGCCTACACCTTCAAGGTCACTGCCTCAGGCCAGGGAACGGGAGTCACGCAATCCCAGGTTGTAACTCTCACGGTGACGCAATGAGCCGGGGTCCGCGGAATTTCTTAGTTTCAATTCCGACGGTTCTACTCCTCATGGTTTCCATCGGAGCGATTGCACAGGCCGTGCCAACCGCGACAGGGCCGGGAACATCGATCGTGGTGGGCGCAGGAGCTTCGTTGTTTTCCACATCCTATGGTCAACGAGATCTCGGTGGGGCTTTCGTCTTCGCGGACATTCAACCGCACTGGCGCTTCGGTGTTGAACTCGAGGCTCGCTCACTTTGGGTGCACGCCTCCGAGCAAGTCTCAGAGAAGAATTATCTTGCCGGGCCAAGGGTGCTCATACGATCCGGCCGGTGGCAGCCTTATGCGAAGTTTCTGATTGGCGACGGACATATCGAGCTGCCGTTCCGATACGCTCGTGGGGATTTCCTGGCCCTGGTTCCAGGGGGCGGGCTCGATCTCGCGGTGAATGATTACGTCAACATTCGCGCTATCGACATCGAATACCAGCTCTGGCGCGGGTTTCCATTTGGAAACATGAGGCCGTATGGAATCAGCGCGGGAGTGAGCGTCCGCCTGACTCCCATTGTGCGATTCCCCAAGGGGCCTCGGGTCAGGCGCTAGAGTTCTCGATTGCTTCTCCTCCCAACCTAAAGAGGCGCTCGCTCTTTCCTCGGAGATCGACGCCTTGATTATCGACATCGGGCACATCACAGCCTCTGTCGCACAGCATGGATATCGGTGTGCCTTCGCTGCCGACTCAATATGAGCGCCGCACAACGCCCCTCGGGACGAAGCGGAGAGCTCGGTATCATGCCTCCCGGAGCAATCGGTCTCACAAGTCACCGTAGCGGTCAATAAACGCTGCTGTAATGCAGGCCCTTCATTCAGGAGACCGGTTTCTTGACATCGCTTAAGATCCCACCCTAAAATGGCGCCCAATGAGGGGTTCTGCCAGTAAGCGAATCGTGCTTCCGCCATAGACCGCTTCGCCAGGACTTTTCATCGTCTCTGCCCTGGCAGAAAGATCTTCATAGGAGGCAACTATCCGGGTAAGCCTGTGAACGTAAAGCTTCCCAAACCAATGCGGCGTTGTTTGATGGAAGCCAATTTCCGATGATGAGTTTGGCTCGCTTGATGCTGGGCGTGCCCGCTGAGAGTGCGACACACGCAGCGCATGCGAGCGCGTCAAAATTTGTCGAGAAATAGCCGCCCTCTGGAGCCACCACTTTGTCAATTAATATGAGCCGCCGCATTTTCAATAAGCTTGCGGGTTCAGCTGCTCTCGGAGTATTTGCAGATAGTCGAAGTGTCGCAGAAGCTCCAATTTATCCGCATGGAACAATCCTGCTCGAAGATAAGACTCTGCGATGTGAATTTAGCCAGAAAACTGGAGCACTCATTGGTCTACAGTTAAAAAACACCGGCTGGCAAATTCAGCGGCGGCCCGAACTAGGGGTCTCATTTCGCCTGCATGCCCCGCTGCCCGAGAGGCGTGACAACTTCATCCTGGGCCATCGCCAAGAGCTATCCTCGCTTGAACAAACCTCTGAAACCCAGGTTCGTCTCACATGGAAAAATCTGTTGAGTGAACATGGTGGGACCCTACCAATTACATTCGACGCCACGGTTAGTTTGGTCGATGGAAGCTTGACGTTTACCGGCGATGTGGTCAACAATTCCGATCTTACAATTGAAACTCTTGACTATCCCTATCTGGGAGATCTAAGTGCTTCGAAGGCTGCACCACGATTGCAGGCGATGTGCCAACGCTATGACAACTTAGAGACAACGGAGATTCACCCACATTTCGCAAACGAAAAGGGTTACTGGGGAACAGACTTTCCAACCAAGACCTTCGAGGCGTACAACAGCCTCTTTTGCCTTATTCAAGGTGAGAAGGAGGGCCTCTATGTCGAAATGCAAGACCCATCCATACCGTATTTTCTCGAGTACACCTTTGAAATGCACCCCGGCGTTATCAGCAACCTTGCGCCGTTTTCATCAGTAGGAGCAGTAGAGACCGGAGATGTACACCTGGTTCCTCAGACTGACTCGATCGATGGTCTCCCGGTGCATCTTGAATTTCGGACCTGCCATTTCGTTTTCATCAAAAGGCAGACCAGCAAGACACTCGCTCCAATTCGACTGCGACCATACCAGGGAGATTGGCACGCAGGTATAGATGTTTACAAAAAGTGGCGCGACTCATGGTATCAACCTGCGAGACTCCCGCGTTGGGTCACCGAGGTGCACTCATGGTACCAACTGCAGCTGAATTCCCCGGAAGAAGAGTTTCGGGTCCGATATACAGACTTGCCGAAGTATGCGGACGAATGTGTCAAGTATGGTGTAACAGCAATCCATCTTATTGGATGGAATAAGGGAGGCCAGGATAGAGGCAACCCCTCCCAAGACACTGATCCAGGATTGGGAACCCTTCAAGAATTCAAGCAGGCGATCGCGGCAGTGGAGGGAAAAGGCATTAGAGTCATTCTGTTCGCGAAATTTCCGTGGGCGGACATGACGACAGCTTGGTATAAAACCGACCTTTATAAATATGCTGCAACCGATCCGTACGGTACTGTTTACCAGTATGCCGGTGATAGCTACCATACCCCCACACAGTTAGCTGGAATAAACAACCGTGCCTTCGCGGTCATGGACTTTTGCTCCCCGGCATATCGCGAGGTTGCGGTGAGGGAGTTTCAGAAAATTTTGGACCTGCGCCCGTCCGGATGGCTCTATGACGAAGTTTGCTTTCATGGTCAAGTCAAATATTCATTTGCTTCGGATCATGGCTACGAACCCCCGGGGTACCTGTATGGCTATGACATGGTGCTGGCAAGGCGACTTCGTGATGAAGCTGATAAAGTCAATCCAGACTTTCTTTTTGCGGGAGAGGGCCCTCAAGACTGGTTGACACAATATTACCCATGCAGCTATTACCGGGGTAGCGCAACAGCGGTGCAGCAATACGTTGCTCCTCGTCTGCCAATGGTGGTAGCCGTAAATGGGTTTGACGACCGCGAGCAAATCAATAGGATCCTACTGCAGCGTTCGATCATTTGTTATGAGCCCTTCAACTTCAAAGGGAAGCTGAGCGACTTTGGACTCACGGTTGCATATGGCCAAAAAGTCGACGCATTACGTCGAAGATTTGCGGCGTGGCTTTGGAACGTCGATTTTTGCGACACAGTCGGTGCTTCAGTGCGATGCTCGACCGGAAATCAGAGAGATTATTCGTTCTCTGTCCTTCGTGCACAGAACGGCAATCGAACGGTGGTGCTCGTCAATGAAAGGGCTGATCAGCCGATCGACGTTACCGTCGATATCCCGCAAGCACGTCGAACTGTGGTGGTTACTCCTGAAGAGCCAGAGCCAGTCGTTTCGTCCGGCCGCGTGAGCATACCGCCGCGGTCTGCTGCAGTCGTGATGGAACTTTAACTAAAAATGCTGAGCAAGGGTGGGACTAAAAGTGAACGTCCACAGGTCTACTATTCACGCATTCCACGCTTCGGCGTTCCTTTCGTTTTCAGGGATTTTCAACCGGACACACGCGTCGGTGGCAAGGCTCTAGAGCGAGCCACCCTACACCTGATCAAGAGCAAGACCCCGAGGTTACTAAATGAGTTATCGTTTTCTTGTCGCGTTGTGCGGTGCATTGTTATGGTGTGTCGCTCGACCGGCGACTGCTGAATACAAAACACTGTGGGAGATCGGTAAACCAGATCAATCCCGCTTCGAGTTTCATGCCAGTCCAGCACAGCACATCCTATATCGGGTTGGCGAGAGTGACTGGAGCCGGGACTGGCCGAGCCAACAGCGGCTCGACACATCCTATGAGATCGAGTTCACGCTCAAGGATGTCCCACGAGGGCGGTTCTCGCTAAATGCGTCGCTGCTGGTCCATTACCAGAATCCGGATCTGCAGGTTGAGATAAATGGACACCATGGGCTCGTGTTCATTCATGCTCAACCGCTTTACAGCGGTGACGGCGGTGTATGGGATAACAAATCCATCGTGCTCCCGACACAATACCTTGTGAAAGGAATAAATACCCTCGTTCTTACACCGGTAGTGCACAAATCGGCTGCCGGCACAATAGTGATGCCGGGCGGCCCCATGACTTATGACTATGTGAGCCTCGCTCAGGACGCTAATGCGATCTACAAGAGCCAAGACGTGCAGGCCACGGTAACGCCGTCAATCTTTTATCACCGCACGGAAGCCGGTTCATTAACCGAGGTTGTCGAGGCTGGCCTGCACTTCAACAACGAGATCCCAGCTGGCCATGCCACTTTGAAGGTGCAAGGACATACTTATTCGGCAGCGTTCCAGGGCCAGCCGCGTTTCGGCGACCTGGCTGTCGACTACGAGGTTCCCGAATGGCAAGGAACAAGTGTCGCTACGCTGGATGTCTCATCGCCCCGAAGCAGGACGTTCCATCTTTCTCTAACTCCTGAGAGAAAGTGGACGGTCTTTATCGTTCCGCATAGCCATGTCGACATCGGCTACACCGATTTCCAAGGCAAGGTTGCAGAGGGACAGGCCGTCGCGCTGGAAGAGGCCGCGGGATTCATCAAACAAAATCCGGATTTCCGTTTCTCGACTGACGGTTCGTGGAATGTGGAGCAGTTTCTCAACACCCGGGAGGGGCCGCAGCAGAAACGGGTACTTGATCTTGTTCGGGATGGAAAGCTTGGCGTTCCAGCGGATTATTTCAACCTGCTTACCGGTTACGCTTCACTTGAAACTCTTTATCGTTCGCTCTTCTATACGAAGCGTTTGTCTGTCGCGCAGCACATCCCCTTCAACTATGCCACTACGACGGATGTTCCTTCCTACAGCGGTGCTTACCCAACAGTCCTCGCCGGTTCAGGAGTCAAATATTGGGCAGTGGGTGGAAACCAGGATCGCGCTCCTGTCCTGGCTGGCGAGCGATGGAATCAGGCGTCGCCATTCTGGTGGAAGGGACCGGACGGCCAGAAGGTGCTGTTCTCCTACTCCTGGAGTTACTCGCAGATAGGACGATTCTTCGGCCTGGCCCCCACGAACGGGATTATCCACGAATCACTTCCGATTTTTCTGGCGCAATTTGATCGGCCGTCCTACAAGCCTGACGCCGTATTGATGTACGGCGCGCAGAACGAAAATACTGCTCTTCATCCTGAACTTGCGACCTTTGTGCCTGCATGGAATAAGGCGTACGCCTATCCAAAGTTGAAGTACGCGCTCTTTGCGGACTATTTCAGTTATATCTCCCAGCATTACGGCGACCAACTGGCCGTTCGTTCGGGCGACCTTGGGTCCTATTGGGAGGACGGTATCGCTTCCGACGCCTATTACGCCGGGCTCGATCGCGAGAATCAGGCAGAGGCATTGTCGACGGAGATTGCATCAGCTGCCGCTCACACGATCAATGCGCAATACCATCCGCCGGCGAAGGAACTGCAGGCCGCGTGGAACCACATCCTTCTCTTCGCCGAACACACCTGGGGAGCGGGAAATTCCGTCTCTCAGCCCGACAGCATGGAGGCCGTGCAGCAGCTCGCCGTTAAGGACAACTTTGCCACGCAGGCGCACTTCGAGCTGGACGATATTAAACATCGATCTTTGTTCGAGCTGACGCGAGCCATCCGCATCCCTAACGGGGGGCTCGTCATCTTCAATCCATTGAACTGGAAACGTTCAGGACTGATAGAAGTTGATCTCCGTCAGGGCGATGCGATTGAGGACCTGAATCTGCACCAGGATGTCCCGTTCGAAATCATGACGAGCCGTGAGGGCTTTCTCCACGTGCGCTTTATGGCCAAGGATATTCCAGAGATTGGGTATAAGTGCTATCAGATCCACGCAGCGACCGCGTCCTCGGCAGCTACTCCTGCCACGCCAACGGAGACAGTAGAAAATCGCTACTACCGGATCGTGGTTGATCCAGAGACTGGAGCTGTCCGAAGCATCTTCGACAAAGAACTGAAGCGTGAATTAGTGGATTCAGCCAGCCCGTATCGGTTTGGTGAATACCTTTATGTAACCGGCGGAGACCCGAATGGCACCGGACAAACGCAGATGATTCACCCGAACAGGGCGCTTCCGGTAGCGAACCTGACCGTGCACCGGTCGGTGAGCGGAAAGTATCTGGGGGCGCAAAAGACTCCCTGGGGGCACGTGATTCGGCTGCAGGCATCGAATGTTAATACTCCAGCCGTTTCGCTGGAGATCCGGCTTTTCGATAATGACAAGAAAATCGAATTCGACTATCACGTCGATAAGACGGAGACGACGGCGAAGGAGGGCGTCTATTTCGCTTTCCCCGCAGCCATAACGCACCCAAGGTTCGCGTATTCCTCGCAGGTTGGCTGGGTCGATCCGGCGCAGAACATCTTTCGCGGCGGTGATCTGGAATGGTTCAGTGTGCAGCATTGGATGGCTGTATACGATTCCGATCTCGCAATCGGGATCGTTCCCGTCGAGGCTCCGCTGGCTACGTTCGGCGACATCAATCGGGGTCTGTGGCCAGTGAACTTCACCCCGAAGAGCGCTACCCTCTTTTCCTATGCCATGAATAATTACTGGCATACAAATTATCGAGCACGTCAGGGAGGAGAGTTTCACTTTCGTTATGTGCTCACTAGTGGCCACAACTTTGAGCCAGCCCGTCTAACCCGCCTTGGAGTTGAGAGCCGGCGCACTCTGTTAGTCGACCGAGTCACAAATCAAGACAAGGCCGGAAGTGCCGACGAACCACTGCCCGCGGAAGGAGAGAGTCTTCTCCAGATCGACAACCCGGACGTGCTGCTCACAACCTGGAAGCTGGCAGAAAGCGGGGAAGGGACGATCGTACGTTTGCAGGAGATCGCCGGCAAGGAAGAACATGTTGCTCTTCATCTTGCGAATTCCAATGTAAGTTCGGCGAGGCTCTGCAATGCCATGGAAGACGATTTAACAAATTTAGCCCTGAAGGATCAATCGATTCAACTCACTATAAAACCCCATGAGGTTGTCACAGTAAGGCTCCTTCAGTAGGGGGGTACCTACCAAATTTGACTCCTTAGGCTCCGTCGACCCTTAAGTGGCAGCGCAGGAAGAGGGACGGGCTTCCGGACTTCACGATCAGGTTCTACCGGCGATCTATGTGGCTCTTCCGGAACGGTTGGGATTGGAGCTCGAACCCGGCAAAGGGCCAGTGAACGTGCCTGTCATCGACAACATTGAAGAACCCAGCGAGAATTGAGCCAGAGTTTGCATTGGGATTTCAATACGGGATGAGTGGGAGGCATGGGCTTGTTCACCAGACGTTGGCGCATTGGAATGCAAACAGCTTGCGTCTGCATTGTGCTTGCCGCGCAAACGGTGTGGGCCGCCGAGTATCACGGTCGAGTGCGCTACGGCGGTGTGCCGGTCCCCGGGGCGACGGTGACCTTGACGCTGGGGTCAACGGAGTTGAGGACTGTTACGGACTCGCAGGGGTTCTACGAATTTCCTAACGTTGCTGAAGGAACCTGGAAGATCAGCATTGAGCTGCGAGGATTCGCGCTCGTGAGCAACGCGGTGACGATCGGCGCCACCAATGAACAGGGCGAGTGGACACTCCAAATGCTCGACCTTAAGCATTTGCTGTCGATGGCGCAGACGGAACCTGACACAACGACTCCTTTGAAACCTCGCGAAAAGGAGCCATTGAAGCAGAGCGCGAAGAGCGAGAAGCCAGAGGAACCCACGCCGCAGCCGCCTCAGTCGAGCGATGATGCGGAGCGCGCAGCGGATGGATTGCTCATCAACGGAAGCGAAAGTAATGCTGCTACATCGCAGTACTCAATGTCGCCGGCGATCGGCAATCATCGGCCAGGAACGAAGGCGTTGTACAACGGCAGTTTTGGAGTGTTCGCGGAGAACTCGATCCTTGATGCCAAGCCGTACTCGCTGACCGGACTGGTGCTGCCAAAGGATAGCTACAACCGTATTACCATGGTCGCGACATTTGGCGGCCCGATACGCATTCCGCCGCTTTTCTATCGCGGTCCTAACTTCTTCATCGCGTATCAATGGACGCGCAACGGCAGCGCGAGTACGGCGACGGGTCTCATGCCTACTGCGGCCGAACGCGGCGGCGATCTAAGCGGTCTAACGAACGCGATCTATGACCCTGCGACTGGCCTTCCCTTTGCAGGGTCCATCATTCCTGCCGCCTCCCTGAGTCCACAGGCACAGAAGCTCCTTGCCCGGTACCCGGCGCCCAATATCCAGGGGGACAATCGGTACAACTATGAAACGTCGTTGCTGAGCGATACGCATCAAGATGCTCTGCAGTCGCGCCTGGACAAGACTGTCAGCCATCGTGATTCGCTCTATGGCGGTTTTAGTTTTCAGAGCATTCGGGCGGATCACCAGAGCCTGTTCAACTTCATTGACACAACGGACACATTGGGCCTGAACGCCAATGTCAATTGGCAGCATCGTTTTGAGCGGCAGATCTTTGCCACCCTGGGTTATCAATTCACACGACTCCGCTCCGAGGTCCTGCCGTATTTCGCGTATGTGACCGACGTTTCGGGTGATGCAGGAATTACAGGGAACGATCCGGATGCACGCGAGTGGGGACCACCGTCGCTCTCATTCTCCAGCGGAATCGCCGGACTCAGCGATACGAACAGCCAGTTCAATCGGAATCGCTCGGACCAGGCTTCGTTGCGGATCTCCACGACTCGAGGCCGGCATACAGTTCTGGCCGGCGGCGATCTGCGCTGGCAACAGTACAACCTGTTGCAGCAGCGGAACCCGCGGGGAAATTTCACATTTACCGGTGCGGCGACATCAGCAAGCGGAACGGTTTCGACGACGAGCGGTTCCGATCTGGCTGACTTTCTTTTGGGTTTTCCGGACACGAGTGCGCTGGCTTATGGGAATGCGGACAAGTATCTTCGGCAGAAGGCCTATGACATCTACCTGAATGACGATTGGCGGCTCCGGCCGGAGCTGACGATCAATGCGGGCCTGCGTTGGGAGTATGGATCTCCCATTACGGAGTTGAAGGGGCGCCTCGTGAATTTGGACCTCACGCCGAACTTCGCGTCGGCCGCTCCGGTTTTGGGTAGTTCGCCGAAAGGGCCGCTCACAAGTCAGAGGTATCCGAGTTCACTGGTTCGCGGGGATCTTCATGGCCTCCAGCCGCGCGTGGCGCTATCGTGGCGGCCGATTCCTGCGTCGACGCTTGTAGTTAGAGCAGGGTACGGCATCTATGACGACACTTCGATTTATCTGGGCGCGGCCGAGAGTATGTCTCAGCAGACGCCACTCTCGAACAGCTTGAATGTGCAGCGCAGCGCAACGTGTCCACTGACCCTGGAGAAGGGATTCCTGAATTGCGCCGGTACGACCTCCCAGAACTTCGCGGTGGACCCGAACCTGCGAGTCGGCTATGCCCAGATCTGGCAACTCTCTGCGCAACGCGATCTGCCCGGCGCTCTGGTGATGACAGCCACCTACCTGGGTACGAAGGGCACGCACGGCACGCAGGAGTTCCTGCCAAACACTTACCCTATCGGCGCGGCGAATCCGTGTCCGCAATGTCCGGTGGGCTTCATCTACAGGACGTCGGGCGGCAATCTGGAGCGCGAGGCCGTGCAGGTACAGTTGCGTCGAAGGCTGCGATCTGGCTTCGCAGCGAACCTCGACTACACCTTCGCAAAATCGATAGACGACGACGCGCAGGTGGGCGGCCAGGGCCACACGGTGGCAAACTCGGCCACGGCGATCTCAACGAACACGGGGTCGACGGCTCCTGCGGGAACTCCGATCGTGGCCCAGGATTGGCTGAATCTCCGTGCAGAGCGGAGCCTTTCAAGCTTCGATCAGCGCAATCTGCTGAATGTTCTGTTGCAGTACACCACGGGCATGGGAAAAGGCGGTGGAACACTGTTGAGCGGCTGGCGAGGACGGGCGTTCAAAGAGTGGACCGTGTCCACACAAATAACGGCGGGGTCCGGCCTTCCGGAGACTCCGGTATATCTTGCTCCGGTTCCCGGCACTGGTGTTACAGGCACGATCCGTCCTCACCGCACGAGTGCACCCTTGTATATCGCCACGAATGGATATTTCCTGAATGGCGCAGCCTACGCTACGCCGGCCAGCGGACAGTGGGGCAACGCCGGGCGGAACTCCATTCGCGGCCCGGCGACGTTCACGATGGACGCCGCGCTCGCCCGCACGCTGAGAATTCATGGAAACTACAGCCTTGATGTGCGGCTGGAGGCAAACAATGTGTTGAACCACGCTACATTCACGGGCTGGAACACAATAACGAACAGCACGACCTTTGGATTGCCCGCGTCTGTCAACGCAATGAGGAATGTCCAGCTCAGCGGGAGGTTCCGGTTCTGATGAATCGCCATCGATCTTTGTCGCTGGTTGCGTGTGCTGGGCTGATGTTCACCGCGTCGGCGTTGTTCGCGCAGCAGATTGGAAGCAACTCGACGCAGAGCGACAACGGAACGTACAAGCTGAGCGTGACGTCTCAACTGGTCGTCGAGACAGTGGTCGCGAAGGATAAGCAGGGTCACTTCATCAACGGCTTATCCGCGAAAGACTTCTCGGTCACGGAAGATGGTGTCCCGCAGAAAATCCGGTTCTGCGAGCACGAGACCTTGCCGACCGACGCGGAGGCGCTACCGCCGCTGAAGGATGAGGACGAGAACATCACGATCTACAAACGGCTGACGCGCACCTCGATCGCTTCGGATGACACGCAGCGAGATACCGGTAAGAGTCGCTATCAGGGCCGCAGGCTTATCGTTCTGTACTTTGACATGACGACGATGCGGCCCGAGGATCAACTGCGTGCGATCACTGCCGCAGAGCTTTTTATCCGCAAGCAAATGACTGCAGTCGATCTGATCTCGATCATGCGCTACCAGGGCGGTTCTGTGGATGTGCTCCAGGACTTCTCTTCTGACCGCAATCGGCTGTTGAGTATTCTGCAGACGATGCTTGTCGGTGAAGGGCAGGGCACGCAGGATTCGATCGATGACTCCAGCAGCGCGGACACGGGTGCAGCGTTCGGGCAGGACGACAGCGAGTTCAATGTATTCAACAACGATCGTCAACTCTCTGCCCTGCAAACGGCAGCTCAAATGTTGGCGAGCATGAACGAGAAGAAATCGCTGATCTATTTTGCCAGCGGGCTTCGGTTGCACGGGATCGACAATCAGGCGCAACTGCACGCAACGGTCGATGCAGCGATCCGTGCGGGCGTGACATTCTGGCCCGTGGATGCTCGTGGTCTCGTGGCGAGTGCGCCACTTGGCGACGCGACGCAGGGATCCCCCGGTGGTGAGGCAATGTACACGGGGGCGGCGGCACAGGCAGTGAACGCCAACTTCCAGCAGTCGCAGGACACCCTGTATTCACTCGCGGGGGACACCGGTGGCAAGGCGCTGCTCGACAATAACGACCTGACACGTGGAATCACGCAGGCTCAGCGCGCGGTCACCGACTATTACATACTCGGTTATTACACGACAAATACAGCCCAAAATGGCCGCTTTCGAAAGATAAAACTGACGCTCAACGGTGATGTGGCTGCTTCGCTGGATTACCGGCAAGGCTACTACGCAAACAAGGAGTTTGCGCACTTCACTGAAGCGGACAAGGAGCGGCAACTCGAAGATGCTTTGATGTTGGGCGACCCAATCACCGAGCTAACGGTTTCGATGGAGATTAATTATTTCCAGCTGAATCGAGCGGAGTATTATGTGCCCCTGGCGGTGAAGATTCCTGGACGAGAACTGGCGCTGGCTAAGAAGATGGGATCCGAACACACGGTGATCGATTTCGTCTGTGAGATCAAGGACGACTTTGGCGGTACGACGGTGAGCAACATCCGCGACAGCGTCAACATCAAGCTAAGTGATCAGACAGCTGCCCAGTTGGCGCGACAGCCGATTGAATACGACGCCGGCGTGACGCTGCTGCCGGGGCATTACACAATCAAGTTCCTGGCACGTGATGATGAAACGGGACGTATCGGCACCTTCCAGACATCGTTCTACATTCCGAACCTGAACAAAGTAACCACCCAGATCCCCATCAGCTCAGTCGTGCTGAGCAGCCAGCGCATAAGTACCGCGGACGCCCTGTACAACACAGTCCACGGCAAGCAGTCGGCAAAGAATGATGCGGCGAATCCGCTTGTGCAGGACGGCCAAAAACTTATTCCCAGCGTGACACGGGTGTTCAAGGCAGACAAAGATCTCTACGTTTTCCTGCAGGCCTACACGGCGGTTGCCGGCCAGACCGCTTCGGCGACAGCCGCCGCAGCGCAGAGTGAGCCGCTTGTAGGCTACGTTAGTTTGTATTCCGAAGGGCAACTTGCTTTTACATCAAAACTGTTCTCTGTGACTCCACTGGCGAACACTCGCCTTGGAGTGACCCCGTTTGCTTTTACTCTGCCGCTCGGGACGTTGAAAGCGGCGAACTATGAGTGCCAGGTTACGGTACTGGACGCCCAACAACACCGCGTTGCATTCTGGCAAGGTCCTCTGCGAATCGTTCCGTGAGATGAAGCGATGTGCAGTGTGCTTCTACGCTTTCTCGAAGTTCACAATGAGGACGATCGGCTTGATGAGCTCTCACAGGAACTCCGATCTGCTGATTGTGGGTGATCTATGCGGAGGAGCTGCGCCTCGTCAGCCCTTGTCCTTCGAGCGTAGAACCTCGACGACTGCAGCCATGTCGCGTTCTCCATATCCCGCGGCCTCAGCGCGCTCGAAGAGCTTATTCGAGCACGCCGCCGTCGTCAGCGTGGTCTGCGTCGCTGCGGCAGCCTGCTGAGCATATCGCAAGTCCTTCTCCATGAGCCGAAGCATGAAGTTTACTTCATAGGTTCGACCAGTCATCCGTTCTGACATCGCTTTGAAGATGCCGCTGCCTGCCGCTCCCGTCTTCAAAAACTCCAGAGCCTGCGTGCGGTCCAACTCACTCCGTTCAATCCAGACCATCGCCTCGGCAAAGGAAGCGGCTTGCACACCGCAAAGAAAGTTGTTGATGAGCTTGAGCAGAGCCCCGCTTCCCACAGGCCCAACATGCAGGATGGCTTTGCTCATCGACTCCAGGACCGGCCGTACTATTTCGAGCGTGGCCTGATCGGCACCCGCCAGAAATGTCAACTCCGCCGCGCTTGCCTGAGGACGGCTGCCAGTCACGGGCGCGTCCATCATCCGCAGTCCACGAGCTTCTGCCGCCTCGTGCAACTCTTGCACCCACCTCGGACTCACAGTCCCACACTCGATGACAACGGCGCCCGCTTGCATCGCCGCCAGAGCGCCATGCGGGCCGAGCCAGGCTTCGCGAGACGCATCGTCATCCGCCAGCATGGAGATCACCACTTCCGCGCCTGCGGCAGCCACCGCAGGCGTGTCCGCAACCCGGGCGCCGGTTTCCATCAGCTGCTCAGCTTTCTTTCTGGTGCGGTTATAGACGGCGAGCGGAAAGCCGGCTTTCCGCAGGTTGTGAGCCATTCCGCTTCCCATCGTTCCTGTACCCAGAAGCGCTACCTGCTGCTTCGACATGCCTCTCCCCCTTGTTCCTCATCCGCAATTCCGGTGGCCCGCGTTGCAATCAACGTCATTCGGTTCTCCGCTCACTCAAAAATCCGGAAGCGCTTCAGCGACTCCTCGTTCACGGTCAGACCAAGCCCCGGCAGTTCGTCGTTCAGGTCAATGTAGCCGTCCTGCGGCACGGGCTCCCCATCGAAGATGTACCAGAAAAGCTCATTCCCCACTTCCACATCGACTTTCGGAAAGAACTCCGCGATGGGTGAGTTCAGACTCGCCATCACCACATGGTAGTTGTGCATCTGGCCAGCGTGAGGAACAACGGGAACTTGAAAAGCCTCGGCCAGCGCGGAGATTTTGCGAGCCTGGCTGATACCGCCTACCCGGTTTGTATCGAACTGGATGTAATCGACCGCGTTGTTTTCCAGCAACTCGCGAAACCCGAAGATCGTGAACTCATGCTCGCCGCCCGCAATCGGAACGCGCCCGTAGCTCTTGAGTTGCTTATAACCACGTGTGTCGTCCGGAATCACAGGCTCTTCCAGCCAGCGCAGGTGGAACGGCTCCAGCAGCGGCAGCATGCGCTTGGCATAATCCAGCGACCAGCCCATGTAGGCGTCCGTCATGATGTCTACGCCTTCGCCCACCACCTCGCGCACGTTGCGCACCAGCTCCAGATTTTTTTGCATGCCCTCGGCGCCATCCAGCGGACCCCAGCCGAAGCGCAGCTTCATCATCGTGTAGCCTTCGTCCTTATACCTCTGTGCTTCCGCGCGCAGCTCAGGGATCGGCATCGCATATAAGCGGCTCGCATAGACCGGGATGCGTTCTTTGGTCCGGCCGCCCAGCAAACGGAACACCGGCTGCTTCGCCGCTTTGCCAAGCAGGTCCCAAAGCGCTATGTCCACCGCCGAGATGGCCGTGAGGGCAACTCCTTTGCGCCCGAACGCCAGCGTCCGGCGGTACATCTGCTGCCATAGATACTCCACATCCCATGGGTCTGCGCCCAGCAGCAGCGGCTTCAGGTAGATATCGATCAATGGTTTCGTCACCATCGGAGCCAGCGCCGCGTTGCCCAGCCCTACCAGCCCCGCATCGGTAAAAATCTCTACCAGCAACCAGTTGTGAAACGCAAAGTTTCCCATGGATGCTTCGCGGAAAGCTACAAGGTCCATCGGGTTGGTACAGAAGTGAGGCGGAAGCGGAACCGTCGTGCCCTCCCACTGAACCACTCTCGTGCGTATTTCGGTGATCTTCATACAAACTCTCCTGTCCTCAGGTCTGTGGAGCGAAGGGGTCGGATCTTACCGGCGAACAGAAGAATGGCAAGAAACCCAATGAGGTGAAACGATCCAACAAAAATAAAAATTGTTGAGTACGTAAATCCGAGTTGCAGCATCCGTCCGGCGACCAGGCTGAAGATGGCCCCGCCTATAGCGCCGCCGAAACCGATCAGCCCGGCAACGGTCCCCACGATGGTTAGCGGGAAGACGTCCGTGGGCAGTGTCATGATGAGGCCCGACCACGCCTGCTGGCAGAAGAAGGCAATGCTGAAGAGCACAATAGCTGTTCCGACCGGTGAGACCGACACCAGCATGACAACCGGCATGCCCGCCGCACAGAGGCCTAACGAGAGTTTGCGTGACAGGTCCAGCGAGTATCCGCGGCGCAGCAGCCACGAGGAAAACCACCCGCCAGTAAAACTTCCCACCCCGGAAGCTGCATAGGGAATCCACGCATAATAGCTGACGTGCTTGATATCGAAGCCGCGAGCATCATAGAGGTACTTCGGCAACCAGAAGAGCAGAAAATACCAGGCCGAATCACTCATAAACTTGGCAAACACAAAAGACTGCACATTACGCATCTTTACGACTTCGCCCCACGTCATCTCGCTCGCAGTCAGCCGGGCGTCGAGCGTATTGATGGAAAGCGTATTGCTGCTGGGCCGGTAACTGAGCGACCACCAGAGGACCCACACGAGGCCCATCGCGCCCGACAGAACAAACATGGCACGCCAGCCGCTATAGAGCAGAACAGCGCCGATCAGCGGCGGTGCCAGCACGGAGCCCACGGCCGTTCCGGCATTGATCAGACCCATCGCCGTAGATCGCGCGTCTGGTGGAATCCATTCCGCGACCACGCGAGTCGCCGCAGGAAAGCCTCCACCTTCACCCGCGCCGAGAGCGAGTCGTGCCAACAGAAGCACGCCGAATCCGTTGGCTGCGGCATGTAACGCGCATGCCAGGGACCAGCCCACCATAATCCATATGAATCCACGTCGCGTTCCAAGCACATCGAGCAGGCGCCCTCCCAGCACATAGAGCGCTGCATAGGAGAGGAGAAACGCGGTCCCCAGATAGGAGAACTGCTGATCGGACAACGGGATGTTTTTCTGAATCGCCGCGATGGCGACTGGCAGCGACTGCCGGTCGAAGTAGCTGATCGCGATAGCGACCGTCACCATCCCGATGGGATACCACCTACGCTCCATTAAGTCTGGCCTGCCTGCCTGGTGTGAGAGAAAAACATCTTTTGCCGAGGAACGCCAATATTACATGGGGTTGACGTTAGCGGCGTGAATTCAGTTTCGCGAGCGTCTTCCGCCGATCGACCCGGTACTGAGGTGTTCGCGACGAGTCAAGTTCAAACGAAGCTGAGATTAGAACGCTGAAGATTCGGGCTGTGACTATTCCGGCGCACCCTGTCATTGGGCGGCTCTGAGCATCTCTACCAGATCGTCCAACCGCGTTTGGTCGACATCGCTGACCGCGATCGCCTCCAGCTCTGCCGTCCGGAAGCCCGCGACATTGAACCCTGCCCGCTTCATTCGCGGCACCGCCGCCGAGCCGGCGCTCTGCTCCACGAACACCGAAACCTTGTGCCTGCCCATGCGGAACAGAAGCTGCGCAACCGGCTGCCCCTGCACATATCTGAGATTCGCCCCGTCGAGTGTCGTGTCCGGCGGTAGAGACGCCGGCAGATTGAAGCTGAACGGCAGCTTACCCTGGAACCAGGGCTTGACCGTGTGCCGGTCCGACGAGATTACTTCCGGCGGCGCATTTCCCGCGAGCATCGCAATATGCTGATCGGTGACCTCGGCCAGCAGCGCAGCCTGGTCGGCCCTCCCCCGCAACGCGCCCCATCCGATCGCAAGGCCAACACACACGGTCACCATCGCTGCGATAGCCGCCCAGCGCGGCCAGTGGACCTGCCCGGGGTGCGGTCCCCCGGCCACGCGGCGCATCTTCCGCTCAAAATCGCGCGGCAGTTCATAGCGTCGGCCCACCACCGCAACTTCGCGTTTCACGGCGCCAATCGACAAACACCGGGAGCTGCACTCGAGACACGTCGCAAGATGCGCGCTCGCCGCCGCCAGTTCGTCGCCGTTTAGCTCCCCATCGACGACCGCGTTTAGCATCATCGCGGAAAGATGTTCGCTCATATCCTGGCCCTCGCCGCCGTACTTCGATAATCCTTCAGGCTCGCCCGCAGTGCGGCCCGTGCCCGCGCAACCCGCGACATCACTGTGCCGATCGGAATCTCCAGTACCGTCGCAATCTCGCGGTACTTCATTTCCTCCACGTCGCACAGCAGCAAAACCTCCAATAACGGTGAGGCCAGGGCCTGCATGGCATCCTCAAGGGCAGCGCGATCGGTGAGCCGCATCAGGTTCAGCTCCGGCGTCTCACGATCGATCGCCGCCTCCGGCACCTGAACCGCGCCTGTTCCGTCCCACTCCTCCTCAAGCGCTATCGTCCTCCTTGCCGCCAGCCCCTGACGGGAGCTCAGATAAGTGTTCCGAAGGATTCGAAAGATCCACGCCTTGAAGTTGCTGCCCGGCTCGAATCCTGCGAATCCACGCAGCGCCTTCAGAAGCGTCTCCTGCACCAGGTCCTCCGCATCGGTCGCATCGCGCGTCAACCACCGCGCCACGTTATACAGCGAGCCAAGCAGCGGCATGGCAAGTTCCTCGAAGCTCTGACGGGCAGGGCTCTCGCCATCAGTCGCGCGCTTCCAGGGCAACAGCGTCATCGCTGCGGTCTCCATCACCTCCATCTACGCAAACAGGTGCATCGCAGATTTATTCCGAATCGCCGGGAATAAATTACTGCGCGCTCTGTTCCGGTCAGCGGAGGAACCTATGCAAAACAAACGTACACCGTCCCAGCTCGATGCGCCCGCCACATCAGATGAGGCACAACTTTCCCCCCACGACGGCGGCCCCGGTGATGGGATCGACCGCCGCAACTTCCTTAGTTGCATGGCCTGGGCCGGCACCGGATTGCTCTGGTCCATGGCCGGTGGCGTTCCCGTCTCGAACCTGGTGAGCGCCAAGGCTGCCACACCCACGCGCGCCGCAGCTGGTTCCGCCTTCAGCTTTGTGCAGATCAGTGACAGCCACATCGGCTTCAACAAAGCCGCCAACCAGGATGTCGCGGGCACACTTAAACTTGCCATCGACAAGATCGACGCCATGCCCGTCACCCCCGCCTTCATGCTCCACACCGGTGACATCACGCAATCCGCCAAGGCATCGGAATTCGACAACGCGCAGCAGATCATTCGCGGCTCCCGAATCCGCGACGTACACTACGTCCCCGGCGAGCACGACACAGCAACCGACGACGGCGCGCTCTACCGCGAGCGCTTCGGTAAAGGCACCCTTGGCAGCGGCTGGTACAGCTTCGATCACCAGGGCGTTCACTTCGTCGGCCTCAACAACTCGCTGCAAGTGGATGCCATGGGCGGTCTCGGGCCCGACCAGCTCGACTGGATGAAGAAGGATCTGGCCGCACACTCCGCATCCACACCTGTCGTCGTCTTCGCCCACATACCGCTCTGGATGGTCTACCCCGAATGGGGCTGGGGAACCAAAGACGGCGAGCAGGCGCTCTCGTATCTCAAGCGCTTTGGTTCCGTCACCGTCCTCAATGGCCACATCCATCAGGTCGTGCAGAAGGTGGAAGGCAACGTCTCCTTCCACACCGCCGCTTCAACCGCGTTCCCACAGCCCTCCCCGGGCAAGGCTCGCAGTGCGGGACCGATGGTGGTCCCCGCCGGAAAACTCCGCAGCGTGCTTGGGGTCACTGAGGTCAAATACATCCCCAGACGCGGCCCGCTTGCAGTAATTGATTCCTCCCTGGAGCAGAAGGGATGAGCAACTGGCGCTTGCTCGGCTGGTCAACTGTGCTGGCCGCGATTCTCTCCTTGCTGTTGGCCCGCATTCACCCATTCGGCAGTGCGGGCCTCTACTCCCGTTCCATTTCTGGCGATCCGATCCCCGCACAGGCCGCATTCCCTGCATCTGTCCGCGCGCTGCTGAATCAAAAGTGCGTCGACTGTCACTCCTCGCAGGCTCGCCCACCTCTCTACGGCCGCTTTGCACCGATCTCATGGCTGCTCGAGCGTGACATCGTTCGGGCGCGTTCGGAGATGGACCTCTCTCACTGGGCCAGCTACACGCCGCAGCAGCAAGACGTCTTCAAATCCAAAATTCTGCACCAGGCCAAGTCGGGTAACATGCCGCTGTTGCCGTACCGCTTCATCCATTGGACCACCCGCATCACGCCCGCAGACATTCAGGTACTCACCGCATGGGCCAACGGTGCAGCTGCGACCGGTGTCACGGCCGAAGCCACGCTCGCTGGAGATCCCATCCGCGGCAAGGCCGTCTTTGAGAAGCGCTGCACCGGCTGCCACGCACTCACCACAGACCGCGAAGGCCCCCGCCTGCAAGGCGTCGTCGGTCGCCCCGCCGCATCCATCCCCAATTTTCCGTACTCCACCGCGCTGCGACAAACCCATATCGTCTGGACCGAGGAATCCCTCGACCGCTGGCTTACCGACCCCGACTCCTTCATCCCGAACAGCAACATGGATTTCCGCGTGCCCGGGTCTCAGGAGCGAAAAGATCTCATCGTCTATCTGCGCGCAACCGTGCCCGGGCGTTGAAGCACTTCAGGGAAGAGGTCTTGCTGGCGAGGGCTGTAAAGTACGCACTCAAAGCTTGATATCCGACAGCGCTCTCTATACGATAAATTGTCTGTAAATATAAGTTATCTAATCGTTTATGCAAAATAAATACTAAGGAAGCGTTACCGGTAAATCATTCTTGACAGGAGCAACCGGAGACGCGTACTGTCGTCGCGTTTAGGCGGCTCAAAAACTTACCCGTACCCAACGGCTGGCCGTGGTGTCGATGAACACAAAGCGAGGCTTCGGAGAATAAGTATGAGAGTAAATATGCAATCAGTTTTGAGGCCTGTTCGAGCGGCGCTATTGGTCACGGCCTGCCTGGTGTTCGGGGTTATCCCCTCGCCTGGACAGTTCGGTTCAGCGTCTGTGCTCGGTTACGTGCGCGACAACACGGGAGCGATGGTTCCAGGCGCGACCGTGACACTGACCAATGTCGCTACGAACGTCTCGCAAACTGCCCAGACGGATAAGGAAGGCAAGTACGAGTTCGATTCGGAGCCCATTGGGAACTATCAGATCTCCACGCAGGCCCCGGGCTTCCAGGGAGCAAAGACGAACACCTTCAATCTTTCGACGGACGCACGCCAGCGCGTCGACGTCGATATAAAACCCGGGGCGGTCAGCCAGGTGGTCGAGGTTACCTCCACGGCTGCGTTGCTGGAGACAGAGACCAGCTCCCGCAGCCAGATCATCGGGCAGAGGGAGGTGGAGAATCTTCCGCTCAACGGCCGGTCCTATGCCGACCTCGTGCTGCTTACACCGGGTGTCCGGAAGTCGATGCTGGAGAATCAGACCGCGTCGAGCCGTGAAGCGTCGTTCAACATCAACGGCCAGCGGTCTGCGTTCAACGAGTTCCTGATTGATGGACTGGAGAACAGCAACTACGGCACTTCGAACCAGGGGTTTGAGAATGAGAACATCCCGCCGTCGCCGGATGCCGTGCGAGAGTTTCGCGTGGAATCGAATAACTACTCGGCAGAGTATGGCCGCATGCCTGGCGCGGTGATCAACGTCTCGACGCGGAGTGGAAGCAACGAATACCACGGTGCAGCGTGGGACTATCTGCGCAACACAGACCTGAACACATTTGGTCCTCTGCAGACGGCGACCGGCAACAAACCCGGGTTGATCCGCAATCAGTTTGGTGCGACGACGGGCGGGTTCATCCGTAGAGACAAGACGTTCTTCTTCGCCGACTACGAAGGCGTGCGCCAGATCTTTACGTATCAGCAGGCCGCGGTAACGCTGCCGAACGCCCAGCAGCGGCTGGGGCACTTCTTCGCCGGCGGGGGAAGCAGCGGAGCGCCGATTCCTCTCTACAACCCGATTACGAATACCGAATACATCACCGGCGACATCTCCGCAGGCGCTACACCCTTTGCGCTGGCAGTACTTGCCGCGCTTCCGGCGAACAATGGCACAGGTTTCACAAACAACTATGGCAACAATCCTCGTGGAACCATCAACGATGACAAGGGTGATATCCGCGTCGACCAAAGCTTCGCAAAGTTGAAGCTCTTCGGCCGCTTCAGCGAGCACCAGGCTAAGATCTTCGATCCGCCGACGGTAGGCGGGCCGGCGGGAGGCAACGCGAACTCGAACGTGAACATTCAGAACCGGCAGGTCGCGGGAGGTGCAACCTGGATCATGAGTCAGAACAAGCTTCTGGACGTGCGCTTCGCGTGGACGCGCAACATCGGAGCAAAGACACCGTACACGCAGGGCCAGCCATCGCTGCTCACAAAGTACGGCATCACGGATGGTCTTCCGACAGATCCAAGTATCGTGCGCACCCTCAACGCGCAGTCCATTTCCGGGTTTGCACAGCTTGGCAACCAGCCGGCCAGTCCGCAGTTCCAGGATCCGACCATCTATAACCCCAAAGTCAATTACACCTGGGTACGCGGCCGGCACTCGATGAAGTTCGGATATGAGCAGCAGTTGATCCATACCGTCGTAAACGACTTCAACCCGAGCTACGGACAGGACAACTACGCGAGCCGCTATGCAACAGGTCCGTCGAAAGTCGTCAATGGTCAGACCATTCCCTTTTTTCCGAACTGCTCGAGTACAGTAACCACCCGTTGCTATCCCACTTCGGCAAGTTCTACTGAGATTCAACAGGCGCAGGCACTTGCGGATTTCCTGTTCGGCAATCGCTCGTCGTACTCACTGACGAACTACACCGTTGTCAATCTTCGGCAGCGCTACTTCGCGGGCTACTACCAGGATGACATGAAGGTCACACCGTCGCTGACGCTGAACATAGGCTTGCGCTACGAGATCATGACGCCGCAGTTTGAGCGGGACAATCGTCTCGGGAACTTCAATCCTGCGACGAGCTCCCTCGTTCAGGCCAAGGACGGGAGCCTGTACGATCGAACGCTCGTGCATACACCCACAAAGAATCTGGCTCCGCGATTTGGCTTCTCGCAAAGCCTCAACCCCAACACCGTTCTTCGCGGTGGATACGGCATCGTCTATGTGCAGTTCAATCGTGCCGGCGGCGAGAACAACCTGACCTACAACGGCCCAAATGTTGTGAATGCCACGGTGAACAACAACAACTCGGTTTATCCGGCGCCCGCAAGCCTCTGCACGAGTGACACGCAGGTTCAGACAAACTGCTTCCGGCAGACGCAACAGGGATACTCGAACATTCTTACCAGTCCGGCATACTTCAACCCTCTGAATGTGACCTCTCGCTACATCGATCCGAACTTCAAGACGGGATACGTGCAAAGCTACTTTATTGGAGTGCAGAGGCAGCTGCCCGGCGGAATTTTGTTTGATGCTGCGTATATCGGCAACAAGAGCACACACCTGCAGATCCTGGCCGATTACAATCAGGCTGCTCCGTGCCTCGCGGCAACAGCGAGCGCCTGCGGCACCTACCAGAGCCGCCGGCCGGTACCGACCTTCGGCGACATCGAGATCGCATATGGCGGCGGCCCGGCCAACTTCAACTCACTGCAAATCAAGGCTGAGAAGCGAACCGGCCCGCTCTATGTGCTGAATTCGTTTACCTGGAGCCGCGCGTTCGATGAGGCCTCCGGGCACCTCGAGCAGAACAATGGTGATACGTCGCGCGTGAACTTTGCCAACCCGCGGGGCGACTATGGCCCATCGAGTTACGATCAGCCGATCGCCAATGTGACGTCGATCGTTTATGACCTGCCCTACGGACATGGAAAGCGCTTCGGCTCGAACTCCAGTGGCCTGGCGAATGCGCTCCTCGGAGGGTGGCAGCTGACGGTCATCAACACGATGACGAGCGGACTTCCGTTCAACATCACATACTCGAGTTCCTCGAGCAGCACAACTACGTCGCAGTTGAATGGAACCGGCGGATCGACGATCGGCCAGATATTCAGTACGGATCTGGTCAACCTCCGCCCGCAGCATATCGCCGGCTCTCCGCTAAGGGGTTCGACCATCACCGTGCTGCCGACGAGCAACATCAACGGAGTAAAGAAGAGCCGCGGACTCGCGGGATATCTGCCCGGCGGTGGAAGCTACACCAGCTATGACTATCCGTCGTTTACGCGCTACGGAAATACCTCCGCATGGGGAAATGTTTCGCGTAACAGCCTGCGTTCGTTCGCGTACTACAACACAGATCTTGGACTGCATAAGCAGTTTCCGCTTGTGACCGAGCGAGTAAAACTCGACCTGCGGGCAGAGGCGTTCAACCTTCTCAACCACACCAACTGGCTGACGCCGGACAGCAATATCTCCGATGGCACCTCGTTTGGGACCATCACATCCGCATTCCCGTCGCGACAGTTGCAGTTCGCAGCCAAGGTATTGTTCTAGTGAATCACTTTGGAGTGAATGAGGAGCCACGCCGGCCTTCACTCCTTCCGTGCGCATCGCCGAAGACGTTGAGGGGGACGATTGAATAGGAGTGCGATTTATCTGGTGCTGCTGATGGCGAGCGGCGCGAGCATGGCTTGGGCCCAGACCACGGCTGCACAGGATAAGGTTCTTCATCTGAATCAAATCCAGGTGATCGGGTCACACAACAGCTACAATCTCGGGTTTGCGCCGAGCGAGGAGCAGTTTGCCCGGAAGCAGGATCCCAAGGCGTATCAAGGCCTGGAGTATCACCACGCATCGCTGACTGCGCAACTCGATGGTGGCGTGCGGCAGCTCGAGATTGATATCGTGCAGGACCCCAAGGGCGGCCGCTTCGCACATCCGAAGATCGTTGAACTCACCAGGCAGGCAGGCCTTCCTCCTGATCCGGACTTCGATCCGAATCACGAGATGGACAAGCCGGGGTTCAAGGTAATTCACATCCCGGATATGAACCAGCGTAGCTCCTGCCTTCTGTTTACGGGCTGCTTGCGCGAAATTCGCGCCTGGTCTCAGGCTCATCCGAACCATGTCCCGCTGTTCTTGCTGATCGAGACGAAACACGGCCGGACGGCGTCAATTCCGAATAGTATCGAGGCCGAGCCGTTCACAACCGGGACCTTCGACGCTCTGGACAAGGAGATTCGTTCGATCTTTCCGGACAACGAGATCATCCTGCCCGATCAGGTGCGCGGCAGCTATCCCACACTGGATGCGGCGGTGCGCGCAGGCAACTGGCCTACGCTGGCAGAGGCGCGAGGGAAGCTTATCTTCCTGATGGACCAGAAAAACGCCGGCCCTGCGTACACGGCGGGCCATCCGCTCCTTCAGGGACGCGTGCTGTTCACGAACTCGGATCCGGGCAGACCGGATGCCGCGTTCGTAGAGGAGAACGAGGGGACGCCACAGCTTATCGACCAGCTGGTCCGGGAAGGCTACATCGTGCGAGCGCGGGCTGATGAGAACACCATGGCTGCCCGTACGAACGACACAACGCGGAGGGATGCACTCCTGCACTCCGGCGCGCAGATGATCAGCACGGACTACCCGCTCTCAGAACCTTCGAAGTGGACTGGCTACAGCGTGGGGTTCGCCAACGGTCTGCCCGCGCGATGCAACATCGTCAATGCGCCCCCTGGATGCCGGGATAATCTTTTGGAGCCCGGGTCGAAGAGCGGAGGCACACCTTCACCGGAGCATCATCCTGCGCAGACGCAAGAGCCGCGGTGATCTTGCCTGAGTCCATAGTTTCCTCGTGGACGTCAATAGCTTATCGCCACGGGACATAACTGCAGCGGCAGCAATGCTGAACGCGGAGCGTCCAACGGAGAGCGTTCTTGGCCATTCGTCTCAAAGATATCGCGCGGGATCTCGGCATCTCAACGGTAACGGTTTCGAAGGTCCTTCGGGGAAATAAGGACATCAGCGACAAGACGCGCGCGCGTGTGCTGAAGCGCATGCGCGAGCTGAACTATAAGCCGAACATGCTGGCTCGCGGGCTGGCTGGCGGACGAACGTATGCGGTGGGGCTGGTTGTGCCTGACCTGGTGCATCCGTTCTTCGCGGAGTTCGCAAAATCGCTCGCCGGAACACTGCGCGAAGCGCAGATGGCGCTGCTGCTTGCTTCTTCCGAAGAGAACCCGGAGTTGGAGCAGCAGGAAATCAGAACACTTCTGGGCCGCAACGTCGACGTGCTGCTGATTGCGTCCTGCCAGGCACAATTGAAGAGCTTCTATGAGCTTGGGGATGAGAGAACACCGTTTCTCCTCGTCGACCGGAACTTCCCGTACCTTGCGGCCCACTTCGTCGGATCGGATGATTACGAGATAGGCCGCATAGCTACTGAACACCTCATCTCAACCGGAAGGCGCCGCATTGCGCATATCGGTGGCCGCGCCATGAGCCCCTCGGTGGAGCGGCTGCGTGGATATCGCGATACATTGCGTCGCAACCAACTGGAGTCCCCGGAAGAGCGCGTTGTCACCCGGGAGCGTGTAGAAGAGTCAGGGGACAAGGCAGGCTTCCAGGCGATGCAGGAGCTGCTGAAGTTGCGCAGCCGGCCCGACGCTGTCTTCTGTTACAACGACCTCACGGCGATTGGCGCCATGGAGGCTGTGCGTGCGGCCGGCCTTGCCGTCCCCGCGGATGTGGCGTTCGTCGGAACCGGCAACCTGCGGTATTCAAAATACCTGCGGGTGCCGTTGACCAGTGTCGACCAGCAGCCTGAGGTCCTGGGGCTGCGCGCGGGCGAGCTTGCACTTGAGGTCATGGAGAAGCCTGATCTACCTTCCAGATCGGTGCTGTTATCCCCCCGATTGGCGATACGTCAGTCGAGCGTGAGTGACGCCACGCCTTGAACCGGAAATGCAGAGAGAACAAAGGGCACAGGGCTCATTTTCTGTCCATCAGCAGCGATTTGTGCTTGCCACCCGCTATGAATTTCTCTTATAGTTACCGGTAACGTAGCGGGTCGCCCGACCCCGGGGAGTCAATCACATGGACATCGCATCGCAGCTTCCGGAAGTTGAACGGAACCCGCTGTCGCCCGATATGGATGAGTGGGAAGAGTTTCTGGAGGGCCGCTACAAAGAGGGCAAGTCTCAGGATGAGTTTCGAAAGTACGATGCGGAGGCGAATCCCGGTGTGGCTGAGTTCTATCGCCTGAACCACAAATACCAGACGCATGAGTATGTGCTCGCGAAGGAGAAGCAGTACTTCGGACTGACGCGAGGTCAGAAGAGCATCTGGGAGGCGGCTGAATATCTGAACACCCTCGTCGACGACAGCGATCCGGATACCGACCTCACACAGCTCGAACACCTGCTCCAGACCTCCGAAGCGATTCGTAAGGACGGGCATCCGCGGTGGATGGTCGCCGTCGGCTTTGTGCACGATTTAGGCAAGTGTCTCTGCTTGTATGGCGAACCGCAGTGGGGGGTGGTGGGCGATACTTTCCCAACCGGATGTGCGTACTCCGACGAGGTCGTATTTCCGGAGTACTTCAAGGCCAACCCTGATTACAACAATCCGGCATACCAGTCCAGGTACGGCATCTATGAGCCCAACTGCGGCCTGGACAAGGTCAAGATGTCGTTCGGGCATGACGGCTATATCTATGAGGCCATGAAAAATTATCTTCCGGTGGAAGCGCTCTACATGTTGCGCTACCACTCGTTTTACGCATGGCATCGCCATGGTGCATACGACTACCTGTGCAACGAGCAGGACAGGGCCATGTTGCCGTGGGTGCTTAAGTTCAATCCATACGACCTCTATTCAAAAGGGCACATCAAGCCCAACCTCAAGGAACTCAAGCCGTTCTACGACGACCTGTTTGCCGAGTTCTTTCCTGAGAAGATCGCCTGGTAGGCCGATCGGATTAAACCGAAGCGGAACGGGTCGTCCCATCGAGATCGCCGGCTCGCAAAAGATCGGATGAAGGCGGACTAAGTTCGGGCCTTGGCCGGATCACGTCCGCTGGTTTCTGCGCCGGCAGACATGCAGTTGCGCTCCATCCCGGCTTCTGACGTGAGCGAGCCGGCGATTGTATGTTGTTATAGGACATTAGGAGACCATCCCATCAACGACCTGGTGAAACGACAGATTGCGCAATCGATGGAGACGATTCGGCTGGTCTTTGAGGACGAGGCGATCCATCGCGCGGTTGTACGTGCAGCAGAGATCACGGCCAAGGCGATCAGGAATGGCAAACTCCTGGTATGCGGCAACGGCGGCTCAGCAGCCGATTCGCAACACCTGGTCGCGGAGTTTGTGTCGCGCTTGACAGTGGATCGGCCGGCTCTTCGAGCTATCGCGTTGACCACCGACAGCTCAATCCTTACGGCCATAGGAAATGACTTTTCCTTTGACCATGTTTTCGAGCGACAGGTGGAGGCGCTCGGACAGCCGGGCGACGTTCTTCTCTCGATTTCGACCTCAGGCAATAGCCGGAATTGTGTGAAGGCTCTCACTCTGGCTCAGAGAATGGGGCTTCATACGATTGCGTTTACGGGCAATGGCGGCGGAGCGATGGCGCAGATCGCTGATGTAAATGTGATCATCCCTTCCAGTGTCACGATGAACATTCAGGAATCCCACCTTATGCTCGAGCACATTTTCTGCATGGCGGTCGAACGATTCTACTTCGGTCCTGAGTTCGGCTCGAAGCCCAAAAACCTCGCCGAATAAATTCGCTGTCCCAGGCGCCATGCCTTCTTCGGTCGCATCGCCTGGAGAAGTTCGGCGAGCGCGGTCAACCACTCGGTGAC